>NZ_CP022189.1:200000-447500 GCF_003111685.1 Alloyangia pacifica
CGTGAGGTCGGAGGTTCAAGTCCTCCTC
Source organism: Alloyangia pacifica (assembly GCF_003111685.1). Lineage (NCBI taxonomy): Bacteria > Pseudomonadati > Pseudomonadota > Alphaproteobacteria > Rhodobacterales > Roseobacteraceae > Alloyangia > Alloyangia pacifica. Next base: position 200,029 of record NZ_CP022189.1, read on the forward strand.
GACCCACCAATCCTTCGGGACCATCCCGGGGGTATCCGGGGCCTTAGCTCAGCTGGGAGAGCGCCTGATTTGCATTCAGGAGGTCAGGAGTTCGATCCTCCTAGGCTCCACCACTTCCCCGCGGGAAGAGCCCGACAGCTTCAAAGACAGCCTTTCGATTAGATCGATAAGCACCTTCGGGTGTTTATCCGTCCAATCGGACGCATTGACATCGTTTAGAGAGATACAAAATCAACACTGTTTGATTGCCGCGAGTGTGCGGTGATCTCTGGTTGGTTCCCCGCAAGGGGAAGGTTTTGCCGGCGGTTGTTTCCTCGACCAAGCGCAAGATATCCCGATCAGAAAAAGAACAGAGTTGTCCAAGTCAAGTACACTAACCCCTCATTCACTTTGCATAGGGTGAATGAGAATGTCCTCGCTGCACGCGAGGGCGGGAAAGTATGCTTCTGATCCGGAAAGAACGGCATCACACGAACCAGCGTGGTGTCTCGCAAAGCGTCAGCCTTGCTCTTTCTGGATCGGATCAAGCGCGAGAAGGGCGTTTGGTGGATGCCTTGGCAGTAAGAGGCGATGAAGGACGTGATACTCTGCGATAAGTCCTGGGGAGCTGAGAATAAGCTTTGATCCAGGAATTTCCGAATGGGGCAACCCACCTGAAAGTTCGTTATAATTGCCTTCGGGCAGCCTATAACGAGCTTAAACAGGTACTTTTAACCTGAACACATAGGGTTTTAAGAGCAAACCCGGGGAACTGAAACATCTAAGTACCCGGAGGAAAGGACATCAATAGAGACTCCCCTAGTAGCGGCGAGCGAACGGGGACCAGCCGAGTCCTGAGAGTGAACAGAATGGTCTGGAATGGCCAACCACAGCGGGTGACAGTCCCGTATGTGAAGCTCGATGGAACGTATTAAGTAGGGCGGGACACGTGAAATCCTGTTCGAAGATCGGAGGACCACCTCCGAAGGCTAAGTACTCCTTACTGACCGATAGCGAACCAGTACCGTGAGGGAAAGGTGAAAAGCACCCCGACGAGGGGAGTGAAACAGTACCTGAAACCGAACGCCTACAATCAGTCGGAGGCTCCTCGAGAGCTGACGGCGTACCTTTTGTATAATGGGTCATCGACTTGGTCTATCTAGCAAGCTTAAGCCGTTAGGTGTAGGCGCAGCGAAAGCGAGTCTTAATAGGGCGTCGAGTTAGATGGATCAGACCCGAAACCGAGTGATCTAGGCATGACCAGGATGAAGGTTAGGTAACACTAACTGGAGGTCCGAACCCACACCTGTTGAAAAAGGTCGGGATGAGTTGTGCCTAGGGGTGAAAGGCCAATCAAACTCGGAGATAGCTGGTTCTCCGCGAAATCTATTTAGGTAGAGCGTCATCCGAATACCCCTGGGGGTAGAGCACTGGATGGGTAATGGGGCCCCACAGGCTTACTGATCCTAACCAAACTCCGAATACCAGGGAGTACTAGATGGCAGACACACTGCGGGTGCTAACGCCCGTAGTGGAGAGGGAAACAACCCTGACCTCCGGCTAAGGCCCCCAATTCATGGCTAAGTGGGAAAGCAGGTGGGACGACCAAAACAACCAGGAGGTTGGCTTAGAAGCAGCCATCCTTTAAAGATAGCGTAACAGCTCACTGGTCTAATCAAGTTGTCCTGCGGCGAAGATGTAACGGGGCTCAAGCCATGAGCCGAAGCCGAGGATGCGCATAGCGCATGGTAGCGGAGCGTAGTGTGACATTAGACTACGTCTTATTCTGATCTTTTGTAATGCCTCCCAAGGCTTTCGAGTGTTCGCACTCAAGTAGCCGACAGGCGGTAGTGCAAAAAAGAGGTCAGAATAGACGAAGTCTATTCTGTGAAGCCGGGCTGTAAGGCATCCGGTGGAGAGATCACTAGCGAGAATGATGACATGAGTAGCGACAAAGAGTGTGAGAGACACTCTCGCCGAAAGTCCAAGGGTTCCTGCTTAAAGCTAATCTGAGCAGGGTAAGCCGGCCCCTAAGGCGAGGCCGAAAGGCGTAGTCGATGGGAACCAGGTCAATATTCCTGGGCCATGTGGTGGTGACGGATCGCAAAGGTCGTTCTTCCTTATCGGATTGGAAGGGCTGCTGAGCGGTTCCTGGAAATAGCCCCACTTTGAGACCGTACCCTAAACCGACACAGGTGGACTGGTAGAGAATACCAAGGCGCTTGAGAGAACGATGTTGAAGGAACTCGGCAAAATACCTCCGTAAGTTCGCGAGAAGGAGGCCCAGTTTCAACGCAAGTTTTGGCTGGGGGCACAAACCAGGGGGTGGCGACTGTTTACTAAAAACACAGGGCTCTGCGAAGTCGCAAGACGACGTATAGGGTCTGACGCCTGCCCGGTGCCTGAAGGTTAAAAGGAGGGGTGAGAGCTCTGAATTGAAGCCCAGGTAAACGGCGGCCGTAACTATAACGGTCCTAAGGTAGCGAAATTCCTTGTCGGGTAAGTTCCGACCTGCACGAATGGCGTAACGACTTCCCCGCTGTCTCCAACATCGACTCAGCGAAATTGAATTGCCTGTCAAGATGCAGGCTTCCCGCGGTTAGACGGAAAGACCCCGTGCACCTTTACTACAGCTTCACACTGGCATCAGGCCATGCATGTGCAGGATAGGTGGTAGGCTTCGAAGCAGACACGCCAGTGTCTGTGGAGCCTCCCTTGAGATACCACCCTTGCATTGCTTGATGTCTAACCGCGATCCCTTATCGGGTTCCGGGACCCTGTGTGGCGGGTAGTTTGACTGGGGCGGTCGCCTCCTAAAGCGTAACGGAGGCGCGCGAAGGTTGGCTCAGAGCGGTCGGAAATCGCTCGTTGAGTGCAATGGCAGAAGCCAGCCTGACTGCAAGACTGACAAGTCGAGCAGAGTCGAAAGACGGCCATAGTGATCCGGTGGTCCCAAGTGGGAGGGCCATCGCTCAACGGATAAAAGGTACGCCGGGGATAACAGGCTGATACTGCCCAAGAGTCCATATCGACGGCAGTGTTTGGCACCTCGATGTCGGCTCATCTCATCCTGGGGCTGGAGCAGGTCCCAAGGGTATGGCTGTTCGCCATTTAAAGAGGTACGTGAGCTGGGTTTAGAACGTCGTGAGACAGTTCGGTCCCTATCTGCCGTGGGTGTAGGATACTTGAGAGGAGTTGCCCCTAGTACGAGAGGACCGGGGTGAACGATCCACTGGTGGACCAGTTGTCGTGCCAACGGCAGTGCTGGGTAGCTATGATCGGACAGGATAACCGCTGAAGGCATCTAAGCGGGAAGCCCCCCTCAAAACAAGGTATCCCTGAGGGCCGTGGAAGACCACCACGTCGATAGGCCGGAGGTGTAAGCGCAGCAATGCGTTCAGCTGACCGGTACTAATGGCCCGATAGGCTTGATCCGATCCAGGAACAGCAAGGCTGTTCCAGATCAGACGAAGCATACAACCCCTACAAAATACTTGACTTGGTCCACGTCGCGCCCAAAACAGCGCGACAAAGTGGGTTTTTCTCGGTTTGGTGGTCATAGCGCAAGCAAAACACCCGGCTCCATTCCGAACCCGGCCGTTAAGTGCTGCCGCGCCAATGGTACTGCGTCTCAAGACGTGGGAGAGTAGGTCACCGCCAAACCTAGTAAAACCCACACACGTATCTCTCCTAAACGATCTCATCCTGTCGCGGGATGGAGCAGCCCGGTAGCTCGTCAGGCTCATAACCTGAAGGTCGCAGGTTCAAATCCTGCTCCCGCAACCAACACCACCAAAAAACACCACGCTCAGCGCCCCAAGGGGCGCTTTTTGCGTTCAAGCGTAATAGGTGGGGGAGATTTGTACTTCTTGCTTAAAGATTTGCCCAGGGCCCGTCGTTTCTAGGGATTAATTATTTAAAGAACATACCGCGACTGTTCTGTTGGGGGGGCATTCCCGAATAACCCCGCGCCAGATCGAAGAATAATAAGCGAGATCAAGAGTATTCTGATAAAATCTCGATCGATCTTTCGCACCTATAATATATACTTGGATTAGGGGATTATATTAATCCGATCCCGCTCATTTTGCATCCTTTCGTTTGTGCTATAATTACGTGGAAGAATTTCTTGGAGCATCGCAGAAAGCGTATTTGGTTACAATTATTTTAGGGTGTGCGTTTCTCGGCCGACGGCGGCGCAACGTCCGGCACGCTCGAACTAGAACACCGCGACAGCGCCGAAAACACGAGGGTTTCTAACGACGAACAGTGGCCGAATCACCCGGAGTTCTGCGCTTTCAACCCGAGGTTCCTGAGAATCAACCGAGTAGGATATTTCGTTTCCGAGGTCCGTATCGACCGAATTGACATTCGAATTTGCCGAAGATGGCATGAATAATTCTCTACGTAACGTCATCTCGTGCAAGTGCATTGCGGCACTGCCAAGGCTGGGTATTTTGCGCCAATTCGCAATCCCGGGTTTCCGGGGCCGCTTCTTGCCCAACGCACTAGGAGCGCGCAAACACCGAATAGCAGTCACCGCTACAGGGAGAGGATATGACCCGCATTTCGCGACTTACGATGACAGCCCTTCTGTCGAGCACCATGCTCGTTGCAGGGATCACCGCCGCCACCGCCGCCACCCACCCGGAAACCGGCGAGGAACTGGCCGCGGACCAGACCTTCACCTATCGCCTGCTTGACGACATCAGCTCGCTCGACCCGCAGATCGTCGAGGACGTGGATGGCTCCGCCGTATCGCGCGACCTGTTCGAGGGCCTGATGAACCAGGACGAGCAGGGCAACCTCGAGCCGGGCGTGGCCACCAGCTACGATGTGAGCGACGACAAGCTCACCTATACCTTCCATCTGCGTGACACCGCGGTCTGGTCGAACGGTGATCCGGTCACCGCCGGCGATTTCGTCTTCGCCTGGCGCCGGGCCGTCGATCCCGCGACTGCCTCGCCCTACCAGTGGTTCATGGAGCTGATGTCGATCAACAACGCGAAAGCGATCGTTGCCGGCGAGATGTCCCCCGAAGACCTGGGCGTGAAGGCCATCGACGATCACACCTTCGAGGTGACGCTCAGCCAGCCGCTGCCTTACTTCGTGCAGATGACCACGCATTCGACGACCTTCCCGGCACCGCAGAAGGTGATTGAGGAGTTCGGCGACGCTTGGACCAAGCCCGAGAACATCGTCTCGAACGGGGCCTATGTGCTGACCGAGTACCGCCCGGGTGAGCGGATCGTACGCGAGCGCAACGAGAAGTACTGGGACAACGAGAGCACCATCCTCGACAAGACCATCGCGCTGGTGATCACCGACGAGAACGTGGCGCTGACCCGCTACCTCGCCGGCGAGCTCGACCGCACCGACGTGCCCGCAGGCCAGTACCCGCGCCTGAAGAAGGAGCACCCGGAAGAGGCGATCAGCTTCCCGCGCCTGTGCAACTACTACTACACGTTCAACCTCAGCGACTCCGGCCCCGAGGCGTTCAAGGATCCCAAGGTCCGACAGGCGCTGTCGCTGGCCGTGGACCGCGACATCATCGCCAATAACGTGAAAGCGGGTGGCGAGCCGCCGGCGTACAGCTTCACGCCCGAGGCGGTTGCCGGCTTCACCCCGCCGCAGAGCGAGATGGCTTCGATGACCCAGGCCGAGCGCGACGCCAAGGCCAAGGAGCTTCTGGCCGAGGCGGGCTACGGCCCCGAGAACCCGCTCAGCTTCGAAGTCATGTACAACACCTCCGAGGCGCATGAGAAGATCGCCGTGGTGATGACGCAGATGTGGAAGCAGAAGCTCGGCGTTCAGGCGAACCTCGCGAACATGGAGTGGAAGGTCTTCCTCGACACCCGTGGCCGCCAGGCCTTCGACATGGCGCGCGGCGCATGGTGCGGTGACTACAACGAGGCCTCGACCTTCCTCGACTTGATCCAGAGCGACTCGGGCTACAACGACGGCAAGTATTCGAACCCCGAGTACGACAAGCTGCTCGCCGAGGCGAAGACCGCCGAGGACACCACCCCGCTCTACACCGCGGCCGAAGAGATCATCGCCACCGACATGCCGGTGATCCCAATCTACCACTACGCCGGCGTCTACATGATGGACAGCGACGTGGGGAACTGGCCGGTCGAGAACGTCGAGCAGAACTGGTATTCGCGCAATCTCTACAAGATCGCCGAATAACCACCTCCAACCCGCCGCCCCTGCGCCTCCGCGCTGCGGGGGCGGCGCCTTTTTCCGGATCCTCCAGAATGCTGACCTATGTCATTCGCCGCCTGCTGGTCGCGATCCCGACGATCTGTTTGCTGGTCGTCGCGTCCTTCCTGATGATGCATGTCGCGCCGGGCGGGCCTTTCACCTCGGAACGGCCGCTGCCGCCCGAAGTGCTGGCCAACATCAACGCGCAATACGGTCTCGACCAGCCGCTGTGGAAACAGCTCTGGGACTATTTCTACAACATCGTCGTCCACTTCGATTTCGGCCCGTCCTTCGTGCAGAAGGACCGCAGCGTGAACGACATCATCGCGCAGGGCTTCCCGATCTCGCTGACCTACGGCGCGCTGTCCTTCCTGGCCGCAACCGTGGTCGGTGTCGGGCTCGGTATCGCCGCCGCCATCCGTCACAACACCTGGGTCGACTACCTTGCGGTGTCGCTTGGCATTGCCGCACAGGCGCTGCCGAACTTCATCATGGGCCCGATCCTGATCCTGACCTTCACGCTCTGGCTCGGCCTGCTGCCGGGCGGCGGCTGGAACGGCGGGCAGTGGCAGCACCTCGTGATGCCGGTGATCGCGCTTTCCACGTCCTACATGGGCTCGATCGCGCGGATCACGCGCTCGTCCATGCTCGAGGTGCTGAACTCGAACTTCATCCGCACCGCGCGGGCCAAGGGGCTGAGCAACAGTGCCATCGTCTGGCGCCACGCATTGAAGCCGACGCTGCTGCCGGTGATCTCCTACCTCGGCCCGGTCTTCGTCTACGTGCTGACCGGTTCGGTCTTCGTCGATCTCTATTTCTCGACGGGCGGCCTCGGGCAGTCCTACGTGAGCTCGGCGCTGACCCGCGATTACGCGGTGCTCTTGGGGGTGACCATCCTCTACGGCGCGCTGACCGTCATCGTTAACCTTCTGACCGACCTCGCCTACGCGTGGTTCGATCCGAAAATCCGTTACTGAGGAGGCTGACCCCGTGTTCGGAAAATCCGAAAAGGCGGCGGCTCTGGCCGCCGACATCACCGACTTCAAGGCCGTCCGCGGACGCTCGCTCTTCCGCGATGCCATGGGCCGCTTCCTGCGCAACAAGGCTGCCATGGCCAGCGTCGTGGTTCTGGCGCTGATCGTGGCCTTCGTGATCATCGGGCCGCATTTCGCAGTCTGGGACAACGAGGAAATCGACTGGGCCCGCATGGGCGATATCCTCGCGCAGGGCGCGCCTTCGGTCGAGACCGGCCATTTCTTCGGGCTCGACGAGCTGGGGCGTGACCTTTATTCGCGCACCATCCAGGCGACCCAGACCTCGCTGCTGGTGGGCCTCATCGGCGCCGCCATGGCGCTGCTCGTGGGCACCGCCTGGGGCGTGATCGCGGGCTTCTACGGGGGCCGGCTCGACAGCATCATGATGCGCATCGTCGACATCCTGCTGGCGATTCCGCTGACGCTGATCCTGATCCTTATCCTCGTGGTGGCCGGGCGCAACTTCGTCACCCTGTTCATCGCGCTCGGCGCGGTCTCCTGGCTGACCATGGCGCGCATCGTGCGCGGCCAGACGCTGGCGTTGAAGACGCGCGAGTTCATCGAGGCGGCGCGTGCCGGAGGCGTGAGCGAAGGCGCGATCATCTTCCGCCACATCCTGCCCAACCTTATCGGCGTGGTCATCGTCTATGCCTCGCTGCTGGTGCCCGAGATGATCCTGGCGGAGAGCTTCATCTCCTTCCTCGGCCTCGGCATCTCGGAACCGATGACCTCGCTCGGGCGGCTGATCGCCGAGGGGGCAGGCACCATGGGCTATGGCACGCTGTGGCAGCTGCTGTTCCCGCTGTTCTTCTACGTCACCATCATCATCACGATGTTCTTCATCGGCGATGGCCTGCGTGACGCCCTCGACCCGAAGGATCGCTGACATGACCATTCTTTCCGTGAAAGACCTCAAGGTCGGTTTCGAAACCCAGGACGGGCCGGTGCAGGCGGTGAAGGGCGTGTCCTTCGACATCCGCGAGGGCGAATGCCTCGGCATCGTCGGCGAGTCGGGCTCGGGCAAGTCTCAGAGCTTCATGGCCGCCATGGGGCTGCTGCCGAAGAACGGCCGGGCAACGGGGTCGGTGAGCCTCCAGGGCTCGGAAATCCTCAACCTGCCGGTCGCGCAGCTCAACAAGGTGCGCGGCGACAAGGTCGGCATGATCTTCCAGGACCCGCTGACCGCCCTGACTCCGCATCTCAAGGTCGGCGAGCAGATGGCCGAGGTGCTGAAGGTGCACCGTGGCCTGTCCGGCCGCGAGGCCGAGAAGCACTGCCTCGATTGGCTCGAGCGGGTGCGCATCCCGGAAGCGAAGCGCCGCCTGAAGCAATATCCGCACGAGCTGTCGGGCGGGATGCGCCAGCGCGTGATGATCGCCCAGGCGATGCTCTGCGAGCCCAAGCTGCTGATCGCCGACGAGCCAACCACCGCGCTCGACGTGACCGTGCAGGCCGAGGTGCTCGATCTCATGGACCAGCTCAAGCGCGAGCTTGGGACGGCCATCGCGCTCATCACCCATGACATGGGCGTGGTGGCGCGCATGTGCGACCGCATCAAGGTCATGCGCCTTGGCGAGTTCGTCGAGGAGGGCGAGGTCAATGAGATCTTCTCGCAACCGCGCCATGACTACACCAGGCGCCTGCTCGACTCGATGCCGCGCATCGATAAGGGCGAGGCCGGCGGCAAGGTCGAGGGCAAGGAAATCCTGCGCGTCGACGACATGAAGGTTCATTTCCCGATCAAGGTGGAGGGCGGGCTCTTCGGCAAGACCGTGCCGCTGAAAGCGGTCAACGGCGTCAGCTTCGGCCTGCGCGCCGGCGAGACGCTGGGCATCGTTGGCGAGTCCGGCTGCGGCAAGTCCACGCTGGCCCGCGCCGTGCTGCGGCTGGTCGATCCCACCGGCGGCAACGTCAGCTGGCTGGGCAAGCCGCTGCACGCGATGGACAAGCAGGCGTTGAAGACCGAACGCAAGGATCTTCAGATCGTCTTCCAGGACCCGCTCGCCAGCCTCGACCCGCGGATGACCATCGCCGATTCGATCGCCGAGCCGCTGAAGACCTACCGCCCCGAGCTGACCAAGTCCGAGCGCCGCGAGGAAGTGCTCAGGATGATGACCCGCGTGGGTCTCGAGCCGGAGAAATACAACCGGTATCCGCACGAGCTTTCGGGCGGGCAGAACCAGCGCGTGGGCATTGCCCGGGCGATGATCAACCGGCCGAAGCTTATCATCTGCGACGAGGCGGTCTCGGCGCTCGACGTGTCGATTCAGGCGCAGATCGTGAAGCTGCTGAAGGAGCTGCAGGCCGAGTTCGGCATGTCGATGCTGTTCATCTCGCACGACCTGTCGGTGGTGCGCGAGATCTCGAACCGCATCATGGTGCTCTATCTCGGCCGCGTGGTCGAGATGGGCGATGCCGAGACCATCTGCGCGAAGCCCGCGCACCCCTACACGCAGTCGCTGATCTCGGCGGTGCCGATCCCCGATCCGGTGGCAGAGCGCGCCCGGACGCGCATCCGCTTGCCCGGCGAGCTGCCCTCGCCGCTCGACGCCAAGGCGGCGCTGCGCTTCCTGCCCTCGCGGCTGGCGGCGGGGGATGTCGACTACGTGCCGCAGCTCGACGAGATTGCACCGGGTCACTACGTGGCCGAGCACGATGACCTTGCGCGGATCATGCGCCACGACGCGGCCTGAGCGGGGCGCGGCGAGGAAGACCAGGCGGGCCTTCTGGCCCGCCTTTTTTGTGGCTGGCCGCAGCGTGATTTCAGCAGGCGGCGGAGCCCTGTCACTAGGGCCACTTGGCGAAAATGGGAACGGGGCAATGCGGCCACGCGCGTGTCTATGACCCCGGACACACAAAAGGCGCCCCGTGGGGCGCCTTTGCGTAAATGGTCGGAGTGAGAGGATTCGAACCTCCGGCCCCTGCCTCCCGAAGACAGTGCTCTACCAGGCTGAGCTACACTCCGACCGTGCCGCGCGGAGTACCCTAGGCCCCGCTCTTTGGCAAGGGCCTATTCGCCCCTTTTTCACGCCTTTTCATCATGCGCAGCACAGGTCCGATCCGCAGCGTGGTTCCGAACTCGATCCGGGTGCGCGTGCGCAGCACCGGGGTGTTCTCGGAGGACTTTGCACGGCCCTCGCGCAGCACGATATAGACGCCGCTGCCGATGATCAGCACCGCCCCGAGCAGGGTGACCGAATCGGGATACTCGTCAAAGAAGACCGCGCCGTAGAGCGTCGCCCACAGAAGCTGCGAATATTGCATCGGGGCGACGATCACCGCCTCGCCGGAACGGTAGGCGGTGATCAGCAGCGCGCCTCCGGCCAGTGCCAGAAGCGCCATCAGTGCCACGCTGCCAAGATGCTCGATCGGCATGGGGTGATAGACGAAAGGCAGCGCGCAGCCCATGATGATGAAGTTCGCGGTCATCGGGTAGAGCAGCAGCACGACCGAACGCTCCTCCTGGCCAATCTTGCGTACGATAATTGACGAGAGGCTGCCGAAGACCGCCGCCACCAGTGCCGCGGCATGGCCCAGTGTCAGCTCGGTCGCGCCGGGCCGCAGGACGACGATGACCCCCGCCAGACCCACGAGCACCGCCATCCAGCGGCGCAGGCGCACCTGCTCGCCCAGGATCGGGATCGCCAGCACGGTGATCAGCAGCGGCTGCGCAAAGATGATCGCATAGGTCTGTGCCAGCGGCAGCACCGAGAAGGCGTAGAAGGCGCAGAGCCCGGTGATGACCGCCGAGACGGTGCGCAGCGCGGTCCACCACGGGTGTATCGGACGCAGGTTGCCGGCGGTGGTGTCGCGGATCAGCATGAGGCTGACCAGCGGGAAGCTCAGCAGAACCGAGAAGAAGACGATCTGCACCGGGCTGTAGTCGGCGCCGAGGAATTTCACGATGACGTCGTGAGTCGAGTAAATGCCAAAGGTAATCAGCGCGATGAGCGCGCCTTTTGCGTTAGATCCCATGGTGCTGGTCCGTTCGTTCCGCCTCGGGACCAAGGGTTAGCGCCAAATGGTGGGAATTCAACGAAGGACCGTGCGGAATGTGAAAACGGGGCGGCCCATGGCCGCCCCGCTCAATCCTTCACCGCACGAGCGCCTCAGAGGCTCTCGTCGAGCGCCTCGAGGATCGCGCTGCCCATGTCCGAGGTCGAGACCGGCTGCTTGCCCTCCTCGCCAAGCAGGTCCGCTGTGCGGTAGCCCTTGGCAAGAACGGCTTCGATCGCCTGCTCGAGGCGAGTCGCCTCCTCGCCCTTGTCGAAGCTGTAGCGCAGCGCCATCGCGAAGCTGAGAATGCAGGCGATGGGGTTCGCCTTGCCCTGGCCCGCGATGTCTGGCGCCGAGCCGTGCACCGGCTCGTAGAGCGCCTTGGGACGGCCATTGGCCATCGGCGCCCCCAGCGAGGCCGAGGGCAGCATCCCGAGCGAGCCGGTGAGCATCGCGGCGAGGTCCGAAAGGAGGTCGCCGAAGAGGTTGTCGGTGACGATCACGTCGAACTGCTTGGGCCAGCGGGTGAGCTGCATGGCGCCGGCGTCGGCGTACATGTGGGTCAGTTCCACGTCCGGGTACTCGGCGTCGTGGATCTCCTGCACCACATCGCGCCACAGGATGCCCGATTCCATCACGTTGGCCTTCTCCATCGAGCAGACCTTGTTGCCCCGCTTGCGCGCCATCTCGAAGGCCGAGCGGGCAACTCGGGCGATCTCGCTCTCAGTATAGCGCTGGGTGTTGATGCCGACGCGCTCGTTGCCATCCTTGATGATGCCGCGGGGCTCGCCAAAGTAGACGCCCGAGGTCAGCTCGCGGATGATCATGATGTCGAGACCGGCAACCACGTCCTTCTTCAGCGACGAGAAGTCGGCCAGCGCGTCAAAGCACTGGGCGGGGCGAAGGTTGGCGTAGAGGTCCATTTCCTTGCGCAGGCGCAGCAGGCCGCGCTCGGGCTTCACCGAGAAGTCGAGCTTGTCGTATTTCGGGCCGCCCACGGCACCGAGCAGCACGGCGTCGACCTCCTGCGCCTTGGCCATGGTCTCGTCGGTCAGCGGCGTGCCATGCGCGTCATAGGCGCAGCCGCCCACGAGGTCTTCGCTGACATCGAAGTTCAGGCCGCGCTTGTCGCCGAACCAGTCGATGACGCGGCGAACCTCTGCCATGACCTCGGGGCCGATGCCGTCGCCCGGCAGGATGAGAAGCGAAGGGTTGCTCATGGAAAGTCTCTCCTCGGAATGTTGCGCAATCGCCTAGCGGAGAGGGGCGTAATGGTCAAGAAATCAGGGGCGTTTGGCAATTTCAAGGAAACGAAAGCGTGACTGTCACCAGCCGGTGTGCCTGGCCCTCCAGCGGCTCGCTGACTTCAGCCCGGGTCACCCTCAGCCCGGCCGAGGGCAGGATGTAGCTCACCCGCAGCGGCCCGGTGCTGGGCCATTCCGCAGTGGGCCGTTCGGGTAAAGGGTCTTGAAAACGCGGGTCCGCGAGCAGCCGTTGCATCTCTCCATGCAGGCCTTCGCCTTGCGCCGGGTCGAGATTGGCGTTTCCCATCAAGAGGTAAGGCGCGGCGGGCGGAGGCCCGAGCGCGCCGTCCATGTAGCGCGACCAGAGGGCGATCTCATCCGCGTTGCGTCGGCCGTTGCGATCTTCGGGCCCGTCGAAAACCGGCGGGGTGGCGGCAAAGCAGAAGAGCAGCAGCGGTCCGGTGTCGCTCTCCAGCCGCAGAACCCAGTGGCCGGTCGAGGACAACCGTTGCACATCCGCCGCAGGGTCCGTCGCCAGCATCCGGCTGCCCGGAAGGTCGCGCCAGAGCAGCGCCGAGAAATCCTCGATCAGCGCGAGCGGCACGCGCGACAGAAGCGCCATGCCGTGCTGACCGGAGAATTCGCCGTAGCCCTGCGCATCGCGCGGCCCTCCTAGCCGGCCGTCGCCGTCGAGATCGGCGCCGCTCGCCATGCCGGCATTGGGGGGCAGCGCGAAGGCGTGCGGGTAAGAGGCGCCGAGCTTCGAGAGTCGATCCTGCAGGTCGCGGAGCGCGGCGAGGCCGAGATCGAAATCCATGTCGGTGAGCAGCAGAAGATCCGCCCTTGCCGCGGCGATCTCGTCCAGCACGGCAGGCAGGGGCGGGCGCATCTCGGCAAGATCGCGTAGCAGCAGGCCGGGACCCTTGCGGCTGAGGTCGGCGTGCCATGTGGCCAGGGTGATCTCTTCGGCCTGGAGCGGCAGCGTGGAGCTGAGCAGCAGGCAGACAGATAGCAGGAGGGGCGGGAGGAACGCGTCAAGCACCCACAGCCGACTCAGGTGGTCTGCACCTCGGCCTCCGCCTGCGCGTATGCGCGGCGGCGCTTTTCCTCGATCAGGGCAGCGATGCGCGCCAGCGCCACGCCGCGCATGATCAGGCTTGCCGGAAGGAAGGCCCATGCGCTCATCGTCCAGATCAGGGTCTGCGGCTCGGTCAGCGACAGCAGATTGACCGTCTGCGACGCCAGCTTCATCACCGCCGGGATCAGGAATGGCAGAAGAACCCCTAAGGCCACGTTAACGTTGCCGTCGCGGTTGAGCCGGTAGAGCACGTCCTTGCCGACGGTCGGATCGAAAAGCGGCAGGTTGACCCAGAAATTAAAGGCGCCGTGGCGGATCGGCCAGTTCAGCAGCCGCACCACCAGCACGAAGCCGATGACACACAGCAGCGAGAGCGCATAGGCAATGCCGGCGTAGCTGCGAATGCGGTCGACGTCCTGCGGGCCCATTTCATTTGTGGCCAGCAGCACCATCAGCCGCACCGGCGAGAAGGGGAAGTCGAGCCAGTGCCCCGCCGCGGTCGCAACGCCGTCGAGCACCTGTGTCAGCGGCGTCGGCACGATCTCTCCGCGGCTGATCAGGGTGAGCATGAGCACCGTGGCGAGCAGCGCGAGAAAGCGCAGCCGGTTGAACGGAGGGGCATCGCGGAACTCGATGATCGAGGGGTAGTCGCCCACGTACTCGACAAAGGTCAGCAGCGCCCCAACCAGTGCCAGAAGCGCCGTGATCTGCGCCATGTCCGCGCCGCCGGGCAGCATGACCGCGGGCATCGCAATGACCAAGGCCACTGCGATGGCGCGTACAGCGGCTTTGACAAAGCGCGTGATCACCATCTCTGCCCTTTCGGTCGTGCCGGACCCGACGCTGTCCCGCGTCCCTGTCGTCCATTGAACGCTGATCTGCGCTCTTGCTGTTCACTGACCCCGCCGCGCCGGCGGATTGCCTCAATATTGCCCAATTTCTGCCTTCTTTCCGAGCGCGCGGCAAGTGTGCCCGAAGGGGATGCGTGAAATCTGGCGGTTTCATGGTCGAAAAGGTGCGAAATTGCATCAACCCCCAATGCGGATGCGGGGACCGAGCCGTGCGGGCACCCGGGTTCGGTGGCGCGAGGCACGGCGGGCCCCGGGATGGTTTCCTGTCTCTTTCCTTTTGTTTTAAAAGGGAAATCACTAGGAAAACCGACCCGCACCGGGTGTGCTCGAAGGCAGCTGGGCCGGGTCTCGCGCGGCGTGCGCAAGCTGCGCTGCGTCATAGTCATCTTCAGGATGAATTCCAAGATGTTTGACCTGTCGCAAGGCCGACCGCAGAGTTTCCATGGTCTGACCGATGCCAGAGCGACACTTGGAGGGAGCGCCAATGTATCAGGCACTGACAGTGGAAGAAGCGGTGGCACTGATCCCCGACGGCGCGCGCGTGATGCTCTCGGGCTTCATGGGGGTCGGCACGCCGGATCGGACGGTCGCGGCGCTTGCGGCCTCGGGGCGCAGGGACCTCACCGTGATCGTCAACGATGCGGCACGTCCCGACCGCGGCGTCGGCCCTCTGGTCAAGGCGCGCTGCCTGCGCAAGTTCATCGGCAGCCACATCGGGCTCAACCCCGATGTGCAGGCGCAGATGCGGGACGGTACCCTCGAAGTCGAACTGGTGCCGCAGGGCACGCTGGTCGAGCGCATCCGCGCCGCAGGCGTGGGCCTTGGCGGGGTGCTGACCCCGACCGGGCTGGGCACCAGGGTCGCCGAGGGCAAGCAGGTGATCGAAGTCGAGGGCAAACCCTACCTGCTCGAGCCGCCGCTCAGCGCCGACTTCGCACTGATCGCCGCGCGCAGCTGCGACTACGTGGGCAATCTGACCTACATGCTCACCGCAACGAACTTCAACCCAATCATGGCCTTGGCGGCAAAGGTGGTGATCGCCGAGCCCGAGGAGATCGTGCCGGTGGGGATGATCCCGCCCGACGCGGTGAAGACCCCCGGCGCGCTGGTCGATCACGTGATCCGGAGGGTGGCATGACCGACGCAGCGATGGATCCCAAGGAGCTTATCGCCCGCCGCTGCGCCGCCGAGGTCAGGCCGCACACGCTGGTCAACCTCGGGATCGGTATCCCGACGCTGGTCTCCGACCATCTCGACGAGGGCATGGGCGTCTTCTTCCAGGCCGAGAACGGCGTGGTGGGCATGGGGCGGCGCCCGCCCGAGGGCATGTCGGACCGCCATCTCACCGACGCCGGCGGCAGCTTCGTCTCGGCGGTGCCGGGCGCCTCGACCATCGACAGCGCCTTTTCCTTTGGGCTGATCCGCGGCGGGCACCTCGACCTGACGGTGTTGGGCGGGCTTCAGGTCGACGAGCGCGGCTACCTCGCCAACTGGATGATCCCGGGGGTCTACGTGCCTGGGATGGGCGGCGCGATGGATCTGGTGACAGGGGCGAAACGGGTGATCGTGGCGATGATCCACAGCGCCAAGGACGGCACACCGAAGATCGTGCCGGAATGCTCCCTGCCGCTGACCGCCGAGCGGCGGGTCGATCTCATCGTCACCGAATTGGCCGTAATCCGCCCCGAGGAGGACGGGCTGCATCTCATCGAAACCGCGCCTGGGGTGACCTTGGCCGAGGTGCGTGCGGCGACTGCGGCGCATCTCATCGTCTCGGGCGCGGTGCCAGAGATGGATTTGTCGCGGTCGTGCTGAGGCGGGAGGGGCGCGCGCTATCCAGCCGTGCGGCAGGGCGGACGAAAAAGGGCTGTCCCCGCGGGGACAGCCCTTCGTCATCGCGGGACGGGCCGGAGCCTCAGACCCAGGGACGGGACTGCGCGGCCTGTGCTTCGAAGCTGTCGATCGCGCCGGCCTTCTCCATGGTCAGGCCGATGTCGTCGAGTCCCTCGAGCAGGCAGTGCTTGCGGAAGGGGTCGACCTCGAAGGCGAACGCCTCGCCGTCGGAGGTGGTCACCACCTGATTTTCCAGATCCACGGTCATGCGGGCGTTGGCGCCCTTCTCGGCGTCTTTCATCAGCACGTCGACCGCCTCTTGCGGCATGACGATGGGCAGCATGCCGTTCTTGAAGCAGTTGTTGTAGAAGATGTCGGCGAAGGAGGTGGAGATCACCACCTTGATGCCGAAGTCGGCCAGCGCCCAAGGCGCGTGTTCGCGCGAGGAGCCGCAGCCGAAGTTGTCACCGGCGACGATCACCTGCGCGTCGCGATACTGCGGCTTGTTCAGCACGAACTCGGGGTTCTCCGAGCCATCGTCGAGGTAGCGCATCTCGTCGAAGGCGTGCACGCCGAGGCCGGAGCGCTTGATCGTCTTCAGGAACTGCTTGGGGATGATCATGTCGGTGTCGATGTTCACCAGCGGCATGGGCGCCGCGATCCCGGTCAGCTTCTCGAATTTTTCCATCTGTCCCTCCTTGGGGATGGGGCGGGGTCCGGCGCACATGGGATGCACAGCTGATGCACGGTCCGTGCGCTAGTGCATCTGGCCCGGCCGACCCCGCCGGAATTGGGGAAGGGGTCCCCGAGGGGACCCCGGGATCGCTTACGCCTCGGCCGGTGCGGCCATGAGGTCGCGCACGTCGGTCAGGTGGCCGGTGATTGCCGCCGCCGCCGCCATGGCCGGGGACATCAGGTGGGTGCGCCCGCCCTTGCCCTGACGGCCCTCGAAGTTGCGGTTCGAAGTGGCCGCGCAGCGCTCGCCCGGGGCGAGCTGGTCGGGGTTCATCGCAAGGCACATGGAGCAGCCGGCAAGCCGCCACTCGAAGCCAGCGTCGATGAAGATCTGCGCAAGGCCCTCTTCCTCGGCCTGGGCGCGGACGAGGCCCGACCCCGGCACAACCATGGCGCGCATGCCGTCCTTGACCTTCTTGCCCTTGAGGATCTCGGCTGCGGCGCGCAGGTCCTCGATCCGGCCATTGGTGCAGGAGCCGATGAAGACCGTGTCGATCTTGATGTCGGTCAGCTTCTGCCCGGCCTCGAGACCCATGTAGCTGAGCGCGCGCTTGGCCGCCTCGACCTTGCCGCCGGTGAAGCTCTCGGGGGCGGGCACCAGGTCGGTGATCGGCAGCACGTCCTCGGGCGAGGTGCCCCAGGTGACGACAGGGGCGATGTCTTCGCCCTTGATGGTCACGACCTTGTCCCAATGCGCGTCGTCATCGGAGTAGAGCGTCTTCCACCAGGTCAGCGCGGCCTCGAACTGCGCGCCCTTCGGCGCGTGCGGGCGGCCCTTCACATATTCGAAGGTGGTCTCGTCGGGCGCGATCAGACCGGCGCGGGCGCCGCCCTCGATGGCCATGTTGCACACGGTCATCCGGCCTTCCATCGAGAGCGACCGGATCGCCTCGCCGCAATACTCGATGACGTAGCCGGTACCGCCACCGGTGCCGGTGTGGCCGATGACCGAAAGCGTGATGTCCTTGGCGGTGACGCCCGGGCGGAGCTGGCCGGTGATCTCGACCTTCATGTTTTTCGACTTGGACTGGATCAGCGTCTGGGTGGCGAGCACGTGCTCGACCTCGGAGGTGCCGATACCATGGGCCAGCGCGCCGAAAGCGCCGTGGGTGGCGGTGTGCGAGTCGCCGCAGACCACGGTCATGCCCGGAAGCGTCCAGCCCTGCTCGGGGCCGACGATGTGCACGATGCCTTGGCGGACGTCGCTGACCGGGTAGTAGTTCACGCCGAAGTCGCGGGCGTTCTTGTCGAGCGCCTCGACCTGGATGCGGCTCTCCTCGTTCTCGATGCCGCTTTCACGATCGAGCGTCGTGGGCACGTTGTGGTCGGGCACGGCGATGGTGCGCTCGGGGGCGCGAACCTTGCGGCCGGACATGCGCAGGCCCTCGAAGGCCTGGGGCGAGGTGACCTCGTGCACGAGGTGGCGGTCGATGTAGAGCAGGCAGGTGCCATCTGCGTCCTGCTGGACGACGTGGGCATCCCAGATCTTGTCGTAGAGCGTCTTGCCGGACATGGGGGTCCTCTCGGGGTATATGTCTTGGAATTTGGCTTGGGCTTGGCGCAGGTCGGAAGCCCCCGCGCCGGGGCGGGCTTAAGACAGCCTTATAGGCGCGCCAGAACCGTGAAGGTTGCGCCGTGGAACCGTTCGCGCAGTCGCACGCGGTCGCCGAGGTCAAGAAGCCGAGTCATGCGGCCGGAATACTCCTTTGCCGCGCGCCGATCAACCCGTCGCGCGCGTGGCTGCAACGATTGGAACTTTCGCGGCGGCGGCGCGTAGTTTTGTTACCGCATTGGAGGAGAGACGATGTCCTTGATGAATGCCATGCACCTGATCCTGATTGCCACGCTTCTGTGGGGGCTGCTTTGGAGCCTGCCGCAGGCGGAGTCGCAGGAGATCACCCTGCATCTGCCGAAGCGCTGAGACGGGCAGCGGGTGCAGCGCAGGTGCTCTTGGCCAAGGGCCGTCAGGCCCTTGAGCCTAAACGATCGTGGTGCCACCCTGCCCAGGTGAGGAGACCCGCGAGCGCATGAACCCGGAAACCGACCTGCCGCAGACCGATCTGACGCCCTTCGAGGCGGTTCAGCAGACCGGGCTGACGCTGCTGGGGCAGATCGACACCTTCCTCGCAATCGTGCTGCGGCCCTGGATGTTCTATCAGGTCGGGATTGCGCTGGGGCTTTTCCTGCTAGCGCATCTGTTGCGGGCGCTGATCGGGCCTAGGATCTACGAGTGGATGCGGGCCCGCGAGGGCTGGCCGAAATGGCGCATCCGGCTGCTGGTCGTTCTGCACCGGCGGCTGCGGATGATCATCTTCGTCTCGCTCCTTTGGCTCGTGATCAGCGTGATGCAGCAGATCACCTGGCCGTCGCGCACCTATCTTCTGGAAATCATCGCCCAGCTGTCCAGCGCCTGGCTGGTGATCGCGCTGATCACGCGCCTCATCGGCAACCCGGCGCTGCGCTCGCTGATCCGCTACGGCGCCTGGGGCTACGTGACGATCTGGATCCTCGGGTTGACCGACGAGGCGCAGGCGCTGCTGGAGAGCGCGGCGATCAGCTTCGGGGACTCCAAGCTCTCGCTTTGGCTGATCCTGCAGGCGGTGGTGATCCTCGTCGCGCTGGTTTCGCTGGCGCGCTTCCTGACAACGGCGGGGGCGGCGAGCATCCGGCGCAACGAGGGGATCAGCCCCTCGATGCAGGTGCTGGCGGTGAAATTCCTGCAGGTGGCGCTTTACGGGGCGGCCTTCTTCTTTGCGCTGAAGCTGGCCGGTGTCGACTTGACCGGGCTGGCGGTGCTCTCGGGGGCCATCGGTGTCGGCCTTGGGTTCGGCTTGCAGAAGGTGGTCTCGAACCTCGTGTCGGGGATCATCATCCTGCTCGACAAGTCGATCAAGCCGGGTGACGTGATCTCGATCGGCGAGACCTTCGGCTGGATCAATGCGCTGGGCGCGCGCTACGTGTCGATCACAACGCGCGACGGCAAGGAATACCTCATCCCCAACGAGGACATGATCACCGGGCAGGTGGTCAACTGGTCGCATTCCAACGAGTTGGTGCGCGTGGACATCCATTTCGGCACCGCCTACGGCGACGATCCACACCTGGTGCGCAAGGTCGCGATCGAGGCGGCGGAAAGCGTGGACCGGGTGCTGACCAACCGACCGCCGGTGTGCCACATCATCGGCTTCGGTGACAGCTCGGTCGATTACATCCTGCGGTTCTGGATCATCGATCCGTCGCAGGGGCTGACCAACATCCGGGGCAACGTGTTCCTGGCACTCTGGGATGCGTTCAAGCAGAACGGCATCTCGATTCCCTTCCCGCAGCGCGAGGTGCGGATGCTGGGCGCGGACCCGGGGCCCGCGCGTGCGGAGGCACCCGATGACGAGGTGACGGAACGTCCCGGCTGACAGCCCTGCCGCGCTGCGGCATGGTCCGCGCGACTTGCAGACGCAGCGGAAAGGGAGAGCCGTCATGTCCTTCGAATTTTCTGACGACATCGTCATCCTTGGCGGGGCGCGCACCGCCATCGGCACTTTCGGCGGAGCGCTGAAATCCGTGCCGCCGATCGAGCTTGGCACCACGGCGGCCAAGGCGGCGCTGGAGCGGGCTGGCGTCGAGGGCGGCCAGATCGGCCATGTGGTCTTCGGACATGTGCTCAACACCGAACCACGCGACATGTACCTGTCGCGGGTCGCGGCGATGCAGGCGGGCATTCCCGACACCACGCCGGCGATGAACGTCAACCGGCTCTGCGGCTCGGGCGCGCAGGCCGTTGTCTCGGGCGTGCAGGCGCTGATGCTGGGCGACGCTGAGTTCGCGCTGGTCGGCGGCGCCGAGAGCATGAGCCGCGCACCCTATATCATCCCCGACCAGCGCTGGGGCCAGAAGATGGGCGACATCCGCACCGTCGACATGATGCTCGGCGCGCTCAACTGCCCCTTCGGCACCGGCCATATGGGCATCACCGCCGAGAACGTGGCCAAGGAGAACGACATCTCGCGCGAGGCGCAGGACGCCTTCGCGCTGGAGAGCCAGCAGCGGGCGGCCAAGGCCATCGAGGCGGGCCACTTCAAGGAGCAGATCGTGCCCGTGGAGATTGCCTCACGCCGCGAGACCGTGGTCTTCGACACCGATGAGCACCCCAAGGCGACCTCGTTGGAGAAGCTCTCGGGCCTGCGCCCTGCCTTTGACCGGGAGGGCTCGGTCACTGCGGGCAATGCCTCGGGGCTGAACGATGGCGCGGCGGCGCTGGTGCTGGCGCGCGGCGGGGCCGCCGCGACGGCAGGGCTGACACCCAAGGCGCGGGTGCTGGGCTATGCCCACGCCGGGGTGCGCCCCGAGGTTATGGGGATCGGCCCGGTCCCGGCGGTGGAAAACCTGCTGGCGCGCACCGGCCTGTCGCTCTCGGACTTCGACGTGATCGAGAGCAACGAGGCCTTTGCCGCGCAGGCGCTGGCGGTCAACAAGGGGCTCGGGCTCGACCCGGCGAAGGTGAACCCCAACGGCGGCGCCATCGCGCTCGGCCATCCGATCGGTGCCACGGGCGCGATCCTCACGGTCAAGGCGCTTTACGAGCTCGAGCGCATCGGCGGCCGCAAGGCGCTTATCACCATGTGCATCGGCGGCGGTCAGGGCATCGCGCTGGCGATCGAGCGGGTCTGAGACACCGGGGGGCAAAGGGGGCGCTGACCCCCGTCCGCTACGCGGACCCCCCGGGATACTTGGATTTGGAAGAAATTGGACCTGGAAGAAAGAGGGGTGGCGCTCAAAGATCGACGCGTTGCCACAGGCCCGGATAAAGCGTCGGAAAGCCCTGCGGGTCGACGGTGATCTGCGTGCTGTGCCCGGTCTGCGGAGATTCGTAGCCGACCAGCCCGCCGCGCTCGCGAATGTAGCTCTGGTCGAGCGGGTCGAGCCTCGGGCCGGGTAGGCGCAGCCAGGCGGCGCACACGCTCAGCCGTCCGACCTCGGGCAGTCGGCGCAGCGGCATCAGGTTGGTCGCCGGTGTGAAAGCGAAATCCACGTCCGTGCAGTCGGCGAGCTCCGGCTGCACGTCGCCATTTAGCAGCCAGGCGCCGTTCTGCCGGGTGAGCTGCGTGCGCACTTCCTGGCCGCCGACAGTCCCGGTGACATCGGCGCTGCGCGTCAGCCAGTCCGGCCCGCACCGCACCACATAGTCGAGCGCAGCCCAGCCAGTGCCATCGCGGAAGCGCGCGTGGCCGACCAGCATGTAGCCATCTTCGTGCCGGGCGAGGCGGCATTTGTCCTCGCCGTCGCGGTCTAGGGCGCGCCAGTGGATGGTGGCCAGCGTCTCGCTCATGCGGCTGCACCGAGGCAGGTGGCGGGGCTGGTTGCGCGACGGGCGTCGGCGCGACCGAGGGCACCCTGGATGAAATGGGGCATGTCCAACTCCTCTCAAAGTCGGCTTTACCATGGTGCCCCTGCCCATACGTAAAGGCAAGCGGGCGTTTTGCATCGTTTTTCTTAAGACGATCTTCACCTTGCCGCGCCCATTCTGTCCGGGGCGCAGAGGGCTTGGAGCATGGGGCCTGGAGCATGGATGTCGCGGCACGGCTGGCCGAGGAACGGCGCGCGCGGCTGGCGGCGGAACGGCTGCTGGAGCTGAAGCAGGCGGAACTTTTTGCCGCCAACCGCAAACTGAATTCCCACGCGCGCCAGCTCAGCCATGAGATCACCGAGACCCGGGCCGAGGTCGCCACCGTGCGCGACGAGAACCTGAGGGTGAAGACCCAGCTCGGCGCGGCGCACCAGAAGATCGAGATGGTCGAGGGCCAGCTCTGGACCGCGCTGGCCTGTATGCGCGACGGGCTGGCCAGCTTCAACGCCGAGCGGCGGATGGAGATTGCGAACCCCGCCTGGCTGGCGCTCTTCGACGGGCTCGACACGATCCGCCCCGGCGCGGGCTATGCGCATGTGCTCGACATGATGGTCGAGGAGGGGATCGTCGATCTGCAGGGCGAGCATGGCGACGACTGGCGCGCCCGCATGGCCGCCCGCTGGGACGCGGACCCGATCCCCACCGAAACCATCCGCATCTATACCGGTCAGTTCCTGCAGCTGCAGGACCGGCACCTGCCCGACGGCGGGGTGGTGACGCTCAGCTTCGACATCACCGAGCTGATGCGCATGTGGTCGGCGCTCGAGGAGCTGCCGGACGGCTTCGTCATCTACGACGCCGACGACCGTTTGCTGATGTGCAATGAGACCTACCGCGCCATCTACCGGCTGAGCTCCCCGGCAATTCACCCCGGCGCAAGCTTCGAGGACATCCTGCGCTACGGGCTCGAGCACGGCCAGTACCGCGAGGCGGCGGGCCGCGAGGAGGAGTGGCTGGCCGAACGGATCGCGGCGCATCGCAGCACCGGGCGCGAGCTCGAGCAGCAGCTCGGGGACGGGCGCTGGCTGCGGGTCTATGAGCGGCCGCTGTCGGACGGCGGGCGGGTCGGCCTGCGCATCGACATCACCGAGGCCAAGCGCATCCAGCAGGAGCTCGAGGAGGCCCGGCGCCGGGCCGAGATCGCCAGCCACGCGAAATCCACCTTCCTCGCCAACATGAGCCACGAGATCCGCACGCCGATGAACGGCGTCGTCGGCATGGCCGAGCTGCTGATGGAAGGCACGCTCGACGCCGAGCAGCGGCTCTATGCCGAGACCATCCGCAGCTCGGGGGAGGCGCTCTTGCTGATCATCAACGACATCCTCGACTATTCCAAGATCGAGGCCGCGCGCATGGTGATTGCCGCCGAGCCCTTCGACCTTGGCCACGCCATCGACGAAGTGGCGCGGTTGCTGATGCCCGCCGCGCAGGAGAAGGGCGTCGCTCTGCGGGTGGACTATCCGCCGGAGCTGCCGCGGCGTTTCATCGGCGATGCCGGGCGGATCCGGCAGATCCTTACCAACCTCGTCGGCAATGCAGTGAAGTTCACCGCCGAGGGGCATGTGGCGATCTTAGTCTCGGGGACGCTCGAGGGGGGCGTTGCGCAGCTCGACATTCGTGTCGAGGACACAGGCATCGGCATCGCCCCGGACAAGCTCGAGCACATCTTCGGCGAGTTCAACCAGGTCGAGGATGCGCGCAACCGCAGTTTCGAGGGCACGGGGCTCGGGCTCGCCATCACCCGGCGGCTTGTGGGGATGATGGGCGGTACGCTGCAGGTCTCCTCGGAACCGGGCACCGGGGCGGTCTTCGGGCTGAATCTGCCACTGCCGGTCGCCGGGGGCACTGCGGGGCCCGAGGTGCCGGAGACCGCGGTGTCTCCGACCGCTCCGCCGGGGCTCGACGTGCTCTTGGCCGAGGACAACCGCACCAACCAGCTTGTATTTCGCAAGATGGCCGAGGCGCTGGGGTGTGATCTCGCGCTGCGCTTCGCATGCGACGGCGCCGAGGCCGTGAGGGCCTTCGAGTGGCGGCGACCGGACCTGGTGTTCATGGACATCTCGATGCCCGGGATGGACGGCAAGGAGGCGACGCAGCGCATCCGCGCGCTGGAGGGAGACGGGCCCCGGGTGCCGATCATCGCGGTCACCGCCCATGCGATGAGCGGCGATCGCGAGGCGCTGCTCGCGGCGGGGCTCGACGACTATCTCACCAAGCCGTTGCGCAAGGCCGAGCTGGCCCGGCTGATCGCGCGTTGGGGGGCGTCGAGTGCGACCTCGCGGGCCGTACCGGACGCGGAGCCAGAGCTGCCGGCGGATCAGGCGGCGTTGGAATAGGGGCGGATGAACACCGGTTGGTCCTCGGTCGAGCGGTCCTCGTCATAGGCATAGCCGCCAAGGTCGAAATCGCGCAGCCCCTCGGGGTCGGTGATCCGGCGGGTGACGATGTAGCGCGCCATCGCGCCGCGGGCGCGCTTGGCGTAGAAGCTCACCACCTTGGGGGCGCCGTCCTTGTCCTCGAGAAACTGCGGCGTGATGACCCGCAGTTTCAGCGCCTTGGGATCGACCGCGCCGAAATACTCCTGGCTGGCGCAGTTCACCAGAACCTCGGCGCCGGTACTCTCGCCCTGCGCGTTCAGCGCTTTCGACAGCTGGTCTCCCCAGTAATCGTAGAGCGACTTGCCGCGGCTGGTTTTCAGCCGCGAGCCCATCTCCAGCCGGTAAGGCTGGATCGCGTCGCGCGGACGCAGCACGCCGTAGAGGCCCGAGAGGATCCGCAAGTGGTCCTGCGCGTAATCCATCTCTTCGGGATCGAGCGAGCTGGCGTCGAGCCCCTGGTAGGTGTCGCCGGCAAAGGCCAGCGCGGCGGGGCGCAGCGCCTCGATCTCGGGCTCTTCGGCATAGTCGCGGAAGCGCTCATGGTTGAGCTCGGCGAGCTTGTCGGACAGGTGCATCAGTTTCTTCAACTCAGCATGCGTCAGGCCCCGGGCGGTCTCCACCAGGCGCAGCGCATCCGCACCGAAATCCGGCTCCGTCATCTCGGTCTCACGGGGGGCCCAATCCAGCTTCTTCGCGGGCGAAATCACCACGAGCATTGCGCGGTCACTCCTTGAACAGATCCAGAACTTGGAATGGGTCTAACCAGCTTCGGCGAGAAGGTCCATAAAGGCCGCGCCAAAACGCTCGAACCGCCGGTCGCCGAGGATCCGCTCCAGATCCTCGGGTGCGGGATCGCGCAGCCCGGCGATCTTGGCGAGCAGCGAGGCGGAGCAGGAGAGAGGTTTTTCGGTGCCGTCGATCCCGCGCACCAGCTCGGCCTGGGCGCTCATCAGACGGTCGTAGAGATCGCCGGCGCCGCGCGCCGCGGCGCGCATCCGCAGCGGGTGGGTTTCCTCTGGCACGCCGCCGGTGATCACCGAGAGGAACTCGGCGCCGTAGCGCTCCAGCTTCTTGGCGCCGACACCGCTGATCGCGCCCATCTGGTCGAGCGTTTCGGGGCGCCGCTCGGCCATCTCGATCAGCGTGCGGTCGGGGAAGATCATGTAGGCCGGCAGCGAGGCCGCCTCGGCCAGCGCGCGGCGCTTGGCTTTCAGCGCCGACATCAGCGGCGCGTCTTCCTCCGACACCAGCGTCTTGACCTGCGGGCGGCGCTCGGCGGCCTTGTCGATCACGTCGCGGCGCAGCTCGATGCTCTGCTCGCCGCGCAGGATCGGGCGGGCGGCCTCGGTCATCACCAGCGCGCCGTGGCGCTCGGGATCGGGGCGCACCAGATCGCGCCCCATCATCTGCCGAAAGACGGCCTGCCATTGCCCCTTCTTGAGGTCCTTGCCCACTCCGAAGGTCGGCAAGCCATCGTGGCCGCGCTGGCGCACCTTGTCGGTCTCATTGCCCAGAAGAATGTCGATCAGGTGGCCCGCGCCGAAGTTCTCGCCGGTGCGCAGCGCGGCGGAAAGCGCCTTGCGCACCGCCTCGGTTCCGTCGAAGACCTCGGGTGGGCTGTCGCAGAGATCGCAGTTGCCGCAGGGCGCGGACTCTTCTCCGAAGTAGCGCAGCAGGGCCTGGCGGCGGCATCCCAGCGCCTCGGCCAGCCCCAGCAGCGCGTTGAGCCTTCCGTGGTCGGCCGTCCGGCGCTCGGGCGGCGCCATGCCTTCGTCGATCTGGGCGCGGCGAAGGCGGATGTCGTCGGCGCCGTAAAGGGTGAGCGTCTCGGCAGGCGCGCCGTCGCGCCCGGCGCGGCCGATCTCCTGGTAATAGGCCTCGATGCTTTTCGGCAGGTCGGCGTGGGCAACCCAGCGGATGTCAGGCTTGTCGACCCCCATGCCGAAGGCGACCGTGGCGCAGACGATCAGCCCGTCCTCGGTGGCGAAGCGCTCCTCGACGGCGCGGCGGGCCTCGGCCTCCATGCCGCCGTGGTAGAAGCAGGTCGGGTGCCCCTCGTCACCAAGCGCTTTCGACAGCGCTTCGGTCTTGGCGCGGGTGCCGCAATAGACGATCCCCGAGCGGCCGCGGCGGGCGGCGGCGAAGCGCAGGATCTGCGCGCGCGGGCTGTCCTTGGGGGCAAAGGCGAGGTGGATGTTGGGCCGGTCGAAGCCGCGCAGAAAGGTTTCGGGCTGCTGGCCATCGAACAGGCGCGTGACGATCTCGGCCTGGGTCTCCTGGTCGGCGGTGGCGGTGAAGGCGGCGATGGGCACGTTCAGCGCCCGGCGCAGCTCGCCGATACGCAGATAGTCGGGGCGGAAGTCATGCCCCCATTGGCTGACGCAATGCGCCTCATCGACCGCAATGAGCCCGACGCCCGCCTGCGCCAGCATTCGCTGCGTGCCGGTGGAGGCGAGCCGTTCCGGCGCGAGGTACAGCAGCCGCAGCGAGCCGTCCTCGAGCCCTTGCCAGACGGCATCGGTTTCGTCCTGGGTGTTGCCGGAGGTCAGTGCCCCGGCGGCCACCCCGGCCTCGCGCAGCCCGCGCACCTGGTCGCGCATCAGCGCGATCAGCGGCGAGATCACCACCGTCAGCCCGCCGCGCAGCAGCGCCGGCAGCTGGTAGCAGAGCGATTTGCCGCCCCCAGTGGGCATGATGGCCAGAACGTTGTGCCCCGCCGCCACGGCCCCGACGATCTCGCCCTGTCCCGGGCGGAAGGCGTCATAGCCGAAAATATCCTTCAGCAGCGCCTCGGCGGGCGCGGTGTCGCGTGGCATGGGCTGGGGCCTGATTATGTGTGACTGCTCTACAACGCAGACTCTCACACTAAGATTCGGTGAACAAGGCCCTGCGCCGCTTCCGCAGCGTGGTTCGCCGTGATGGGCGGCGGGTTTGCGTATTTGGAGAGAGAAGACACCGGGCGCCGTCTTGCCTTTGTTCCAGCGGCCGTGCCCCCTTGCCAGGCCTCAGTCCGGATCGACCTTGCCGCGCATCGCCTTGACCTCGCCGCGTTCCTTCTTGGCCTTGATCCTGCGGTTCTTGGACCCGAGCGTTGGTTTGGTGGCAATGCGGCGGCGCGGCTTTTCCAGCGCCTTGCGGATCAGCTCGGCGAGGCGTTCGCGGGCGATCTCGCGGTTGCGGGCCTGGCTTCGCGTGTCCTCGACCTGCAGCACCAGCGCGCCCTCCTTCGTCCAGCGTCGCCCGGAGAGACGTTTCAGCCGGGCTTTCACCGGGGCGGGCAGGTTCGGCGAGCGCTCAGCCTCGAAGCGCAGCTCGACGGCAGTGGAGACCTTGTTGACGTTTTGCCCGCCGGGGCCGGAGGACCGGATGAACTGCTCGGTCAGTTCCCAGTCCTCGATGTGTATGGTGTCGGTGATGCGCAACATGTGGCGGACATTAGCGCGGCGCCGGGGCCGCGCAAGCCGGTAGCTTCGTCGCCTGAGGCACAAACGGCCCGCGCCGGAGGGGCGCGGGCCGTTTGTGAAAGGTCGTTTCTGGATGGAAATGGGCCACGCGGCCTGTCGCGTGACCCATTCGAGACGTCAAGGAGGCGGGCCGGTTAGGTCGCGCCAATTCGGGTTCCTTCACGCCAGGGATTGCCCTAGCGCACTGCCCTCCGAACTGTTCCGACACCTTTCTCCAATGTGACTCTAGACACTGGATCACCTCCTTTCAGCTGTTTGAAAACGCAAGTTCAGCGTGCCACGGAAACGCGCATCCGCAAAGCGTTTTTACAGACTCAGGCAATTGCCCTGGAAGAAAGTGCCTTCGAAACGATCATCCGGAAGGGCACGAGGGCGAGGATCGCCAGCGACAGTTTCACCATCCAGTCGGCGAGCCCCAGCGAGACCCAGAGCGGGACAACGGGGCCAGCGCCGAGCAGCGGCAGCGCCTCGTTGGCCCAGGACACGTCGTTGCCCGGCTCGAGGAAGCTCAGCGATCCGGCGAAGGCCACCGAGAAGAAGATGGCCGTGTCGAGCGAGCTGCCGACCAGGGTCGACGCCAGCGGCGCGCGCCACCAGGCACCGCCCCGCAGCTTGTCGAAGATGCTCACGTCCACCAGCTGCGCCACGAGGAAGGCGGCGCCCGATCCGATGGCAACGCGCAGCGTCACGGCAGGATAGCTGTAGCCGTCGCCCTGCAGCATCACCTGCGTGCCGATCAGCGAACAGATCACCCCGGTGACAAAGCCCGCCAGCACCACCTTGCGCGCGGCCCTGACGCCGTAGAGGCGGTTCATCAGGTCGGTGACAAGAAAGGCGACGGGATAGGTGAAGGCGCCCCAGGTCAGCCATTGGCCGAAGAGGATCTGCACGAGGATGTTCGAGGCCAGCACGGTGGCGGCCATGGCAAGGATGCCGGGAAGGTAGGAGCGTGTCATGAGGGTGACCCGTTTTACAAGGTGGCGGGGAACTCGGCCCGCCAGCCCGGCGGACGGACGGGTCTTTACTGGCTCAGGTCCGCGCGATCAAGAGATTCCGGCAGGTCGTATTCGACGAACTGCGTCTTCTGGAAGAACTTGAAGTTGTCGTCCGAGATCATCGTCAGTCGGATCCGCCCCGGCGCCGGGCTCCAGACCGCGATACCCTCGAGGTTGTCGAACTGCAGCGGGGCGCTCTCGAAGAGGGTTTGCTCGTTGCGTACCTCGTCGCCCGCGATGTCGAAGCGGCGTACCCGGCTGCGGAAGGCATAGCCGGTGAACTCGCGCTCGAGCAGGTAGAAGCGCCCGTCCGGCCCGATGTCGGCCCCCACGGCGAGAAAGCCGCCACGGCGTGGCAGGTCGAAGACATGGCTCCAGGCGCCCTCCTCGAGCCGCCAGACCGGGAAGGGGCGGGTGAGCTGGCCGGAGCGCTCGGGCAGGGTCAGCAGCCGGCCCTGCGCGTCGATGGCCAGCGCCTCCATGCCCGAGTTCATCTGCAGCTGCCGGTAGAACGGCCCCTTCGGGAGCACGGTCGCCGGGCGGTCGTAGCGCTCGGAGGCGTGGACCCTCGGCGGGCCTTCGAAGGAGACGTAGAGGCGCCCGTCCGCCCCGATGGCCAGCCCCTCGGCATCGTCTATATCGGGGTGCATGCGCGTGCCGGTCTCGTCGAGCAGCTTCTCCACCGGTGTCGCCGCAAGCCCGGTGATCGCGCCGTCTGCCAGGCCTCCGGCGCGCTCGAAGCGTCCCATGACGATGCTGCCGCGGTCGCTGATCGCGGTGAACTGCCGGCCGTCATCGCTGACCTCGAGCCCCGAGAAACCGCCGAAGCGGTCATGGGAATTGTGCCAGGTGTGGGCGCCGACATAGCGCGCCCCGGGCGCGGTCTCTGGCGTCTCGGCGCAGGCCGAGACCGCCAGGATGCTTGTGAGCGCCGCGATGCGCGCAGCGCTCAGCGCGCTGCGAGGACAGAGGCGCATTGGGCCGGCAGGTCTCCCATCACCAGGTCGCGCTTGGGCTTGGGGGTCACCTTCGGCGCGTTGGGATCGGGTTTCGGGGGGTTGAGAATGTTGTTCACCCAGGCCTGCGCGTCAGCGCAGCCGTCGCCCGCGGGGGGCGGGGTCTGCTCGACGCAGCTGGCGTCGCCGCGCGGGCAGTTCAGGCGCACGTGGAAATGATAGTGATGCCCGTACCAGGGGCGGATCTTGCGCAGCCAGGCGCGGTCGCCCGTCTCGTCCTTGCACATCTGCACCTTGGCGCCGGGGAAGACGAAGATCCGCGCGACCCGCGGATCCTGCGCCGCGGCTTTCAGCAGCGCGTGGTGCTGCGGCGTCCACTTGTCGTTCACATAGGCGCCCGAGGCGCGCTGCATGGAGATCGACGACAGATCCTCGCGCTGCTGGCGGGTCAGTTGCAGGCTGTCGGTGGGGCGCATCCAGATATCGGCGTCGAGGCCCATCTGGTGGCTGGCGTGGCCCGAGGTCATCGGCCCGCCGCGCGGCTGGCTCATGTCGCCGACATAGAGCCCGTTCCAGCCGGGGAGCTGCGCGGCCTTGCGCGACAGGTCCTCGACGAAATCGATCAGCTCGGGGTGTCCCCAGTTGCGGTTGCGCGACAGGCGCATGGCCTGCCAGGTGGGCCCGGTCTCGGGCAGCTGCTGGGCACCGGCGACGCAGCCCTTGGAATAGGAGCCGTAGGCAGCCGGGGCAAGCCGTGCGGACACGTCCTGGGCGCCAAAGAGCTGCTTGGCGCTCTTTGATGAGATGACGCCGGTGACCTTGGGCAATTGGTCGGTGCTGGTTGCACGCGGGGCGGGTCTGTCATCGCTGCACGAGGCCAAGGCCAGGGCAAGCGTGGAGGCCAGGGTGAGGCGGGTCAGGGTGCGGATCATTCTGCTCGATCTCCGTCTGGTTTAACCCAGCGTAACAGACACAGACCCAGAACGAAAAGGACGATCAGCGGCGTGACGCCGATCCTCTGCGATCCGCTCAACGCGGTGACCGTTCCGATGAGCAGAGGCGCGAGGAAGGAGGTGGCCTTGCCCGAGAGCGCGTAGAGCCCGAAGGCCTCGGTCATGCGCGCCGGATCCGCCTGCCGCACCATCATGCTGCGCGAGGCCGATTGCAGCACGCCGCCACCGGCACCGATCAGCACGCCGAAAAGGTAGAAGGCGAGGTCGGGCAGCTTCGAGCCGTCGGCGACGGGCAGGCCGAAGACGCGGTCCCGATCGACCAGCACGATGGCGATGGCCACCAGCGTCAGCAGGACGATCATCCCGGTGATCACCGGTTTTGGTCCAAGCTTGGTGTCGGCCTTACCGCCGAGCCAGGCGAAGAGCGCGCCGGAAATGATCGCAAGGATGCCGAAGACCCCGGTGTCGACCACCGACCAGCCCAGCACCCCCGCGGCGTAGATGCCGCCAAAGGCATACATGCCGTTGAGCGCGTCGCGGTAGAACATCGACGAGGCGAGATAGGCGAAAAGCGAGGGGCGGCGAGGCAGCCGTGACAGCGTGTCCTTGAGTTGCGCCAAACCCCGACGCACGGCCCCTTTCCCGGGGATGGTTTTGGGCTCCTTCACCCAGAGGAAGAAGGGGATCATGAAGACCGCGTACCACAGCGCGGTGAGCGGGCCGACAGCGCGGGTGCCCTCGCGCTGGGCGGCGTCGAGGCCGAAGACCGGGTCGATCCCGAGTAAGGTCTTGCCGGTGGCGGCGCTCTCGGCGAAGAGCGCCAGCATCAACGCCAGTGCGATCAGCCCGCCGAGGTAGCCGAAGGCCCAGCCGTTGCCCGAGATCCGGCCGATCTCGTCGCGCGGGCCGAGGTCCGGCAGCATGGCGTTGGTGAAGATCGTGGCGAATTCCATGCCCACCAGGCCGAGCGCGAAGAAAAACAGCGTGACGCTGAGGTTGAAATCGCTTGGTGCGGCGAACCAGAGCATCCCGGAACCGACCATGTAGAGTGCCGAGAACAGCCAGATCCAGCGCAGCCGGTGGCCGCCGCTGTCGGCCACTGCCCCGAGCAGCGGCGCGAGCAGGGCGATGACGAGGCCCGCCGCGCCGATGCCGAAACCCCAGGCTGCCTGGGCCGCGCTGCCGTCGCCCATCAGCTCCTTCACGTAGGGGGCAAAGATGAAGGTGATCAGCAGCGTGTTGTAAGGCTGGCTGGCCCAGTCGAAGAAGAACCATCCCCAGATACGCCTGCGGAGCGCCTTTTGCGCTGTCCCGTCCGTCGTCATGCCCGTTTCGCCCCGATCTGCGCTGTCATTGCCCTCACGGCGATAGAACAGGCGGCGGGCGCGCAAGGCAAGGCACTCCCGGCGCGGCCGGGCTCAGGCGGCGTCTTCCCCGGTGGCGGCCAGCGGCAGCGGCGCGGGCACCGCCTCCTGCATCGGCGGCCAGGGGCGATGGTCCTCTGCCTCGATCCAGGAGGCGACCCAGAGCGGCAGCGGCGGCGAGGCGGTCTCGAGGCCCAGAAGCCCCATCACGCGCTCGGGCGCGATCATCCCGGCGCCCGAGGTCACTGCAGTGCGAAATACCGCGTGGCTGGCGCACTCGCCGTTGCGCTTCCACATGCCCTGCTCGATGTAGATGAACCGCGGGTCCCAGCCGATCACCCGGCTGCGCATTTCGATGCGGTCAAAGAGCTTGACCCGCCGGCGATAGCGCACCGTCGCGCCGGCGACGGCAAACCCCCAGCGCTCGCGCTTCAGCAGCGCCAGAAGGCCGCTGCGCTTCGCGATGGGCATCCGGCCGAGGTCATAGAGCGTCAGGACCCGGCCATTGTTGAGCTCGGCGAACATGTCGAGATCCCAGGGCCAGCAGATATGGCGGGTCACGCTGGTCTCTCCGGTGGCGAGCGGCGGGGCGTTCCGAACAAGGAACTGTTGCTTGGCGAGGCGCAGAAACGGGTACATGGGCGCTCCTTTCGGGGCAAAGGGGTCGCAGGGTGACGCCAGCGTCAACCACGACCTCGCGGCACTCTTGAGCTTTGCGCCCAGGCTGCCTAGGTCTGGGGTCGGTTTTACTCACAAAGGGCGCACCCGTATGCAATCGCTGTTCCAGATCCTGATGCTGATCCTCGACGTGATCTGGTTCATCATCATCGCGCACGTGATCATGAGCTGGCTCATCAACTTCCAGGTGCTGAACCTGCGCCAGCCGCTGGTCGCGCAGATCTGGGACGGGCTGAACCGGCTGCTCGAGCCGATCTACTCCACCATCCGCCGGGTGCTGCCGCCGATGGGCGGGCTCGACCTCGCGCCGCTGGTGACGCTGATCGGGATCTACGCGATCCGCATCATCCTCGCGAACAACGCCGGGTTCTTCTACGGCTACTGAGCCTCGCTCGCGCAGGCGAAGACCACGGGGGCTCCGCCCCCGAGGCGCCGGGCGCCTCTCCTTCGGAATACTTGGACCTTGAAGACGCGGGGGCGCGCGCGCCTTCCGCGTCTTCTCATTTCTAAAACGCCCCTTCGGAGCCGCGCTATTCCGCCGCGCGGCGGTCTGGTTTGGGCGCGGTGATCGGCAGGTAGTCCTGCGGTTCGCGGTGCTCTTCGAAGTTGAAGACATTGGCGCGGATCTCGGCGCAGCGGTCGAGGTCCACCTCTGCCGTGATCACCTCGTCGCCCGAGGTCGTGGCCCTGGCGACAATCTCGCCGGTGGGGGCAACGATGAGGCTGCCGCCGATCAGCACCGAGCCTTCCTCGAGCCCCGCCTTGGCCACCGCAACGCCCCAGGTGCCGTTCTGGTAGCAGCCCGCCTGGGCCGACAGCTCGTTGTGGAAATACTGCAGATGGTCATGCTCGGGTGCCGGAGCGAAATGGATCGGGGTGTTGTAGCCCAGGCAGACCAGCTCGGCGCCGCCGAGACCCAGAACGCGCCAGGTCTCGGGCCAGCGGCGGTCGTTGCAGATGCACATCCCAAGCTTGCCACCAAGCATGTCGAAGGTCGGCCAGCCGAGGTCGCCCTTTTCGAAGTACCGCTTTTCAAGGTGCTGGAAGGGGCGCCAGGGCTCGTTCTCCCGGTGGCCGGGGAGGTGGATCTTGCGATACTTCCCCAGGATTTCACCCCCGGGCGAAACGAGGATGGCCGTGTTGAAGCGGCGTCCCTCCGGGGTCAGCTCGGCGTAGCCGAGATGGAAGGCGATCTGCAATTCGCGGGCTAGCGCAAAGAGTGGTGCGGTGGCGGCACTCGGCATCTCGGTCTCGAACCACTGGTCTAGTTCGGCTCCGGACTCGATGTACCAGCGCGGAAAGAAGGTGGTGAGCGCAAGCTCGGGAAAGACCACGAGGCTGGCGCCCCGCGCCTTGGCCGCGCGCATCATCGCGCAGAGCCGGGCGACGGCCGAGCTGCGCGGCTCGTCCCGGGCGATGGGGCCGAGCTGGGCGGCGGCAACGGTGAACTTGCGGCTCATGGCGTGGTCCTTTGCTGGGCGCGGATCTGTGCGGCCGGGGCGCCGACGAGCTCGGCGTAGAGCTCGGGATCGGTGTCCCCCTCGGTGCCGAAGGTGAGAATGCGGGAGGCTTCGTCGAGACCCAGCAAAGCTCGGGCCTCGGGGTCGGTCATGGCGAGGCGGAGCCCGGCGACGCCGGCGACGGCCGACTCGCCCGCGACCAGCGCCGGATCACCCCCCTCGGGGAAGGCGAGGCGGCGCATGGCGTCGATGGCGGCGGCATCGGTGAGCACGATCACCGCATCGCCGTGATCCTGCAGGATCTCCCAGGCGAGGGCCGAGACCTCGCCGCAGGCAAGCCCGGCCATGAGCGTGTCCAGATCGCCGTGCACCGCAGTGCGCGCGCCGCTGCGGTAGGACGCGAGGAAACAGGCGGCCCGGTCGGGATCGCAGAGCACGATCTTCGGGCGGTCCGCGCCGTAGCGGCGCACAGCCTGGGCGGTGACCGCCGCGGCCATGCCGCCGACCCCTGTCTGCACGAAGACGTGGCTGGGCGGCGCGGGCAGGGCGTCGAACGCCTCGGCGGCCATGAGCTCGTAGCCTTGCATCACGTCGCGCGGCACGTCCATGTAGCCCGGATAAGAGGTGTCGGAGACCACGAACCATCCTTCCTCGCTCGCCACCTCCTGGGCCTCGCGCACGGAGTCGTCGTAGTTGCCCGGAGTGCGGCGGACCTCGGCGCCGAAGGATTCGATGGCGGCCTTGCGACCCTCGGAGACGGTTGCATGGATGAAGATCACGCAGCCACAGCCAAAGCTCTGCGCGCCCCAGGCGACCGAGCGGCCATGGTTGCCGTCGGTGGCGCAGCAGACGGTGATCCGCGCGGCCTCGGGGATCGCGCGGGCGATGATCTCCTCCATGGTCACCGCGCGGCCGAGCAGGGTCGAGAGCTCCTTCTGCAGCAGCCGCGCCACTGCGTAGGCGCCGCCGAGCGCCTTGAAGCTGCCGAGGCCGAAGCGGGGGCTCTCGTCCTTGTAGTGCAGAGTCGCGACGCCGATCTCCGCCGCCAGTGCCGGCAGCGTGACGAGGGGCGTCTCGGCATAGCCGGGCCAGGCGCGGATGGTGTTCGCGGCGTGGGCGAAGCCAGCGTCGCTGAGGATGGCGTTCTGGCCTTCGGTCCACAGCGAGCCGGGGACGGCCTGCGCGTTGAGGACAAGCGTGAAGGCCTCGTCTGTGTCTGCGTTGCGGGTGAGTTCCTGGGCCATGCTGTCTTTCTGGTGGTCTGCCTTGCTGAAGAAGGGGCACGGCCCGCGGGAACGCCCGGAGCCGCCCGGCGAGCCTGTGCCGAATGGCACCGCAGCTCAAGCGGCGGTTGCTCTTTGCCGCGCCTCGCCGCGCCTCACGCCGAGATTTCGCGCAGCAACCAGTTCCTGAAAGCCCGGACTTCGGCGCTGCCGGCGCTGCGCTCTGGCAGGATCAGCGCGTAGCTCTCGCCGGTGTCGAAGCGGCGCGGGGCGGCAAGGGCAAGCTGGCCGCTGGAAAGCGCGGGGCGGGCGATGATCTCGGGCACGATGCCGACGCCAAGCCCGGCGGTCGCCGCATCGAGGATCATGTCGAAATGGTCGAAGCGGGCGCCGCGCAGGATGCGCCGGGCGTCGGTGTCGCTGCCGCGGAACCAGTCGAGCCAGAGCGTCGGGCGGGTGGATTGCTGCAAGAGCGGCAGTTCGAGCAGTTCGGCGTCCGAGAGTTCCGTGCGGCCTGCGAGAAGCGCGGGGGCCGCGACCACCACCATTTCCTCGCGGACGACGGTCTCGGCGCTGGTGCCGGGGGTTTCATGCTGGCTGCGCATAAGCGCGAGGTCGAAGGGGTCGCGGGCGAACTCCACTGGCTGCAATCGCGCGCTGAGGTCGAGCGTGATGCCGGGGGCTTCGCGGGCAAAGCTGGAAAGGCGCGGGATCAGCCAGGTGCGGGCAAAGCTCGGCAGTACGGCAAGACGCAGCACGGTGGATTGCCCGCCAAAGGCCATGACCCCCATGGCGGCGCCGTCGAGCTCGCTCAGCACCTTCTCGGCCTGTAAGAGAAAGGCCTGACCCGCCGGGGAAAGCACCAGCCTTTGCCTCACGCGCAGGAACAGGGCGACGCCGAGCCGGTCCTCCAGAGCGGCGAGGGACCGCGAGATGGCGCTTTGGGTCAGGTTCAGGCTCTCGGCGGCCATGGTGGTGGTGCCGCGCCGGGCGCAGGCGACAAAGGCTTCCAGCTCGCCGACGCTGGGCATGTAGGGTTTGCGCATCGAGACCTCCTTGCATGCGCAGGTTATGAGTTTTGTTCATGACTTGAGCAAATCAAATCGTTTTCCAGAGGGACGCGGCGGCGCTACTCTGCGCGCCAAACGCATGATCCTTCCGGAGGAGCCTCCCGATGACCGACCTGTCCCACCTCAAGCCCAAGGAACAGCCCGCCCTTGCCTCGTTCAACTGGGAGGACCCGTTCCTGTTCAGCGAGCAGCTGACCGAGGAAGAGCGGATGATCAGCGACACCGCCCATGCCTTCGCGCAGGACAAGCTGCTGCCGCGCGTCGAGCATGCCTATCTCGACGAGCACACCGACCCCGAGATCTTCCGCGAGATGGGTGAGCTTGGCCTTCTCGGCTCGACCATCCCCGAGGCCTACGGCGGCATCGGCGCGGGCTACGTGGCCTATGGCCTCGTCGCGCGCGAGGTGGAGCGGGTCGACAGCGGCTATCGGTCGATGATGTCGGTGCAATCCTCGCTCGTCATGTATCCGATCTATGCCTATGGCTCGGAAGAGCAGCGCAACAAGTACTTGCCGAAGCTCGCCAGCGGCGAGTGGATCGGCTGCTTCGGCCTGACCGAACCTGATGCGGGCTCTGACCCGGCGGGCATGAAGACGCGGGCCGTCAAGACCGAGGGCGGCTACGTGCTCAAGGGCTCGAAGATGTGGATCTCGAACGCGCCGATCGCCGATGTCTTCGTGGTCTGGGCCAAGTCCGAGGCGCATGGCGGCAAGATCCGCGGCTTCGTGCTCGAGAAGGGCATGAAGGGTCTAAGCGCGCCGAAGATCGGCGGCAAGCTGAGCTTGCGCGCCAGCATCACCGGCGAGATCGTCATGGAGGACGTCGAGGTCGGCGAGGACGCTCTGCTGCCCAACGTCGAGGGTCTGAAGGGGCCGTTCGGCTGTCTCAACCGCGCGCGCTACGGCATTGCGTGGGGCGTCATGGGCGCCGCCGAGTTCTGCTGGCATCAGGCGCGCCAGTACGGGCTCGACCGCAAGCAGTTCGGCAAGCCGCTGGCGGGCACGCAGCTCTTCCAGAAGAAGCTCGCCGACATGCAGACCGAGATCGCGCTGGGGTTGCAGGTCTGCCTGCGCACCGGACGGCTGATGGACGAGGGCCGCGCCGCGCCCGAGATGGTCTCGCTGATCAAGCGCAACAACTGCGGCAAGGCGCTGGATATCGCGCGCATGGCCCGCGACATGCACGGCGGCAACGGCATCCAGATCGAATACGGCGTGATGCGCCATGCCGCCAACCTCGAGACGGTGAACACCTACGAGGGAACCCATGACGTGCACGCGCTGATCCTCGGGCGGGCGCAGACCGGCATTCAGGCGTTCTTCTGATGCAGGTTCCCCCGCTGCCGCCGATGCACGGGGTGCGCGTCATCGAACTGGCGCGCATCCTCGCCGGGCCCTGGGCCGGGCAGGTGCTGGCCGACCTCGGGGCCGAGGTGATCAAGGTCGAGGCGCCCGAGGGCGACGACACCCGGCGCTGGGGCCCGCCGTTCATCCAGCGTGACGGAGATCGGTCAGCCGCCTATTTCCACGCCACGAACCGCGGCAAACGCTCGGTGATCGCGGATTTCCGCACCGCCGAGGGGCAGGCGCTGGTGCGCGAACTGGTGGCGGAGGCCGATGTGGTCATCGAGAACTTTAAGCTCGGCGGCCTGCGCAAGTATGGGCTCGACTACGAGAGCCTGCGCGAGGTGAACCCCCGGCTGGTCTATTGCTCGATCACCGGTTTCGGGCAGGATGGGCCCTATGCCGAGCGGGCGGGCTATGACTTCCTCATCCAGGGCATGGCCGGCTGGATGGACCTGACCGGCAGCCCCGAGGGCGAGCCGCAGAAGGTCGGCGTGGCCTTTGCCGACATTTTCACCGGGCTCTACTCGGTGATCGGCATTCAAGCGGCGCTGGCGGCGCGGGAACGCACCGGGCAGGGGCAGCTTGTCGATATGGCGCTGCTCGACTGTGCCGTCGGCGTGCTGGCCAATCAGGGGATGAACTACCTTGCCACCGGCAAGGCGCCGCGGCGGCTTGGCAATGCGCATCCCAATATCGCGCCTTACGAGGTGCTGCCGACAGGCTCGGGCGATCTGATCCTCGCCGTGGGCAACGACGGGCAGTTTGCCCGGCTCTGCGACGTGCTGGGGCTGACGCTGGCCGAGGACGCGCGCTTTGCCACCAACGAGGCGCGGGTGGCGCATCGCGAGCTGCTGCGCCCGGCGCTGGTCGCGGCGCTGGCACGCTGGGACCGGGCTGAGCTGCTGGCCGCGCTGGAGAAGGCGACGGTGCCCGCCGGGCCGATCAATTCGGTCGACCAGGTCTTCGAGAACCCGCAGGTGATCGCGCGCGGGATGAAGGTGGAGGCCGATGGCGTGCCGGGCATCCGCACGCCCATCCGCCTGTCGGAGACCCCGCTGGCGTCGGCGCGGCCCTCGCCGAAGCTGGGGCAGGGCTGAGGCGGCGCGCCGCTGGAGCGGGTCAGAACCGCTCCAGCAGCCTTTCGAGATAATCGAGTTCTTCCTGCGGACGTTCGCCCTCGCCGGTGCGGCGGCGGATCTCGTCGAGCAGTTCGCGGGCGCGGCGGTAGACGTCTTCGCCCTGCAGCATGGTCTCGTCGGTGCCGAGCTGGCCGTTGCTGCCGGCGTTGCGGCCGAGCGGATCGCGCTGCTGGCCGGGATCGCCGCCCTGCGCCATACCCTGCTGGCCCTGACCCTGCTGTTGCTGCTGCGCCAGCGCCTCGCCAAGGTTGCGCATGCCTTCGCGCAGCGCCTCCATGGCCTGCGACTGCTGGTCCAGCGCCTCGGCAAAATCATCCTGCCGCAGCGCGTCCTCGGCGCCGTCCATGGCGTCGTCGGCGCGGCGCAGCGCATCGCGGGCGGCCTCCCCGGCCTCAGTGCCCGCGCCGGGCAGGTTCTGGCGCTGGCGGTTCAGCTCGTCGCGCAGCGCCTGCTGGCGATCAGCGAGGTTTTCCTCGAGCGTGCCGCCGTCGCCCTGCTGTCCGCCGCCCTGGGCCTGGCCTTGCGACTGCCCTTCTCCCTGACCGGGCTGCTCGCCGGGCTGGCCCGGCTGCCCCTGTTGCCCTTGCTGACCCTGTTGCCCTTGCTGGCCGGGGTTGAACTGGTCCTGAAGCTGGCGGAAGGCCTCGTCCGACAGGCCCTGCTGGTTGCGCAGCGTCTCGCCCAGCCCCTCCATGGCCTGCTCGCCCGGGGTCTGTCCCTGGCCGGGCTGGCCTTGGGTGACCTGCATGTTCTCCATCATCTGCTGCAGTTGGCGCAGGGCTTCCTGCGCCTCGGCCATGCGGCCCTGTTCCATCAGCTCCTGTATGCGGTCCATCATCCGCTGCAGGTCGTTCTGGCTCATCTCGATCGTGTTCTGATCCTGGGCCATCTGCTGATGGTTCTGGTCCGGGTTCTGCTGTGCCTGCCGCGAGAGCTGCCGCAGGTAGTCATCGGTGGCCTCGCGCAGTTCCTGCATCAGCTCGGCGATCTCCTGATCGCTGGCGCCGTTCTTCATCGCCTCGTTCAGCCGGTCCTGCGCGCGCTGCAACCGTTCCAGCGCGTCGGACAAGTCACCCTCTTCGAGCAGCAGCGCCAGATCCCAGAGCGCGCCCGCGATCTCGTCCTGCTGCTCGGGGCTCATGCCGTCGGTGGCAAAGGCGTCGAGCCGACGTTGGATGGTGCGCAGCCGCAGGTAGGGCACCGCCGAGCGGAAGATGTCGTCTGGCTTGTAGCTGACGGCGCGGAGAATCTGGCCCACGTCGCGGGCATTGTCGCGCGACCAGAGCAGCGCGCGGCGCTGCTCGATCAGCGCGGCGGCAAGCGGGTCGAAGAAGCGGCGCCCCGGCAGGGTGATGACCTGCGGTGCGGCACTGCCGGTCTGGCCCGCCTCGTCGGCGACCTCGAAGGAGATGCGCACCGGCAGGTTGGCCCAGGGGTGGGTCGAGAAGTTCTCGATCAGCGTCTCGGTGAACTCGGTGCGGCTGCCGGCGATGGGCATCGGCAGGGGCAGCTCGATTTGTGCGCGTTGCTCGGGCTCGACCGCAAGGCCATAGCGGCGGTCAACCTCGTCCAGCGCCAGCTCGATGCGGGCGGTGCCGGAGACCACGCCGTAGTCATCGGCGGCGACGAAGGGGATCTGCGCGTCGCCCTCGTAGCTCGACTCGATCTCGCCCTGCTGGGCAACGGATGGCTGGGTGTCGGGAATGACCGCAAGCTGCCACGACCGGCCGCCGGGGCCGTCGATGGCAAGCTCGCCTGATTGGATGACCTCGAAATCCTGCGCCGTTTCGGCGGGGGCCTCGGGGTCGGCTGCCGGATCGGCCTCGCGTCCCGAAACCGTCTCGATCACATCGAGTGCACCGACCTCGCCGTAGAGGCGCAGGGTGATGCGTGCGCCCTCGGGGACGTCCAGCGAGGCCGCGGTGATGTCATTGAGGTAGACCGACGGCAGGCGCGTGTAGGCGGGTGGCTCCATCCAGCCTTCCCAGGTCGGACCGGACGCGAGGCCGTTGCCCGAGGGGCCCATGGCGGTGACCGAGCGCATCTGCAGCAGCGACCCGAAGATCAGCGCGACGAAGAGCGCCAGCAGCGCCACGTAGCGCAGGGCGAAAGGGTCGGCGCGGGCGACGCGCAGGTCGGGCTGCACCGCGCGGGCCTCGAGCATGCGGGTGCGCATGCGCTCTTGGTGCGCCTTCCACAGAGCCTGCGAGCCGGGGTCCGTGGCGCCGATGGCGGGGGTGTCGAGGGCGGCGAGGATCGGGCTGCCGCGCAGGGTGCCGTCAAGCCGCAGCATCGCCTCTTCGCGGCGCGGCCAGCGCATCTGCCGAATCCCGCGCCAGAGCGCCCAGGCGGTGCCGCCCAGTGCCAGCACGCCGGCGGCCCAGACCCATTCCACGTCCACCAGATCCTGCAGGCCGAGCATCAGGGCGGCCAGAACGACGAAGACCACTGACCACAGCGGCCAGAAGGCGCGCACGACCCGTTCCGCCGCCATGCCCCAGAGGGTCAGGCGAATTTGCCATCTTACAGGCTTCAGGACGTCTTCGGGCGCGCGGTCCCTTGAGGCCATCGGTGTCTCCTGAGGTCTCTCCTGCGGTCCGGTGATCGCAGGGGGCCCGTCAGGAACGAGAGCTTACAACCACTCGGGGAGCGTATCGCGGTTTATGATTTCCTCAAAGCTCGGTCTCCGGCGAATGACAGCGAATTGATCGCCATTCACCAGCACCTCGGGGACCAGTGCCCGCGTATTGTACTCCGAGGACATGACCGCGCCGTAGGCACCCGCCGAGCGGAAGGCCA
This sequence comes from Alloyangia pacifica, assembly GCF_003111685.1. Taxonomy (NCBI): domain Bacteria; kingdom Pseudomonadati; phylum Pseudomonadota; class Alphaproteobacteria; order Rhodobacterales; family Roseobacteraceae; genus Alloyangia; species Alloyangia pacifica. The sequence goes on from NZ_CP022189.1 coordinate 242,212, forward strand.
CCAGCTCGCCGGGGGCGACGGGTGGCATGGTGCGGCCCTTGGCGAACGTGTCGCCGCTTTCGCAGACCGGGCCGACGATGTCATAGGTGCTTTGCTCGGTGGCGGGGGCGGGTTCGATCACCGGGACGATGTCGTGATGCGCGTCGTACATCGCCGGGCGGATCAGGTCGTTCATCGCCGCGTCGAGGATCAGGAAGTCGCGTCCCTCGCCCTGCTTGAGATAGATCACCTCCGACACGAGGATCCCGGCGTTGCCGGCGATGAGCCGGCCCGGCTCGATCTCGATCTCGCAGCCCAGATCGCCGAGTTCCTCGCGGATCATCTGGCCGTAGTCGGTGGGCAGCGGCGGGGCCTCGTTGCTGCGGGTGTAGGGGATGCCGAGGCCGCCGCCGAGGTCGAGCCGCTGGATGTCATGGCCATCCTCGCGCAGGGCGTGGGTCAGATCGGCCACCTTGCGATAGGCGAGGCGGAAAGGCTCGAGATCGGTCAGCTGCGAGCCGATGTGCACGTCGATGCCGACCACTTTCAGCCCCGGCAGCTCAGCGGCGCGGGCATAGACCTCGCGGGCGCGGGCGATTGGGATGCCGAACTTGTTCTCGGATTTGCCGGTGGCGATCTTGGCGTGGGTCTTGGCGTCGACGTCGGGGTTCACCCGGATGGTCACCGGGGCGGTCAGCCCAAGGGTGACGGCGACCTCCGAGATCACCTCCATCTCGGGCTCGCTCTCGATATTGAACTGGCGGATGCCGCCGGTCAGCGCGGTGCGGATTTCGGCGCGGGTCTTGCCGACGCCAGAGAAGACGATGCGCTCGCCCGGTACGCCGGCGGCTTTGGCGCGGGCGTATTCGCCGCCCGAGACCACGTCCATGCCCGCACCGGCCTTGGCCAGTGTCTTGAGGATCGCTTGGTTCGAGGCGGCCTTCATCGCGTAGCACACGAGGTGCGGCCCCCAGCTCAGCGCCTCGTCGAACAGCAGGAAGTGCCGCAGCAGGGTCGCGGTGGAGTAGACATAGACCGGGCTGCCCACTTGCGAGACTATCTCTGGGAGGGGCACGTCCTCGGCGTGGAGAATGCCGTTGCGATAGAGGAAATGGTCCATGTCGGTCCCCGGATAACTGTTGCCGCCCTAGGGCTTCAGCGCCGGGATAAAGGATAACCCGTGGGAAGGGAACAGGGGCCGTCCGGGCTCAGATCGGGCGCGAGCGGAACCATAGATAGAGCGGCAGCCCGCAGCTCACGCCAATGAGGAAAGTGGCGGGGATCGCCAGCAGCGCGGGCCAGTTGCGGCGCACGGCGACCTCGGCGAGGATCCAGAGCGTAAGCGTGACGGCGGCGATCACCAGATCCCAGCTCAGCCCGGTCACCGCGGCATTTGCCTGCCAGGCGGCGAAGAGGCCGTTCAGCGACCAGCCGTTCTGCGAGAGCCAGCTGAGCAGGTAGACCATCGGATGAACCGCGCCCCAGAGCGCGAGCGCAAGCCAGAGGTGGCGCAGCCTCATGGATAGGCGACGCCCATTTTCACGGTGCCATGGACGCTGACGCCCGATGCGGCGGGGCGCTCTTTGGGTTCGGGGCGGGTTGGCGGGCCGTCGGCACCGCAGGCGGCGAGCAGTGCGACGAGGCCGAGAGCCAAAACGCTGCGGGTGATCATGGTCGTCCTCTAGGTCGTTGCACGCCCCTGAGCAGCGGGCGCGTTCACCATCGCCCAGGATGCTGGGCGCGACAAGTCAGGCGAGAAGAGAAAGGCGCGGCGCCTCAGGTGCCGACGCCGACGCGGACAGGACCGCGCCCCGCCGAGACGCCCACCGAAGGGTGGACGCCGCCGGGGCCGATGGACACGCCGGTATGAACCCTCGGGCCGCGGTTCGGATCCTCGCAGGCAGCGAGAAGCATGGTCACGGCGATCAGGGACAGTCCGGCGAGTCGTCTCATCCGAGGATTTCCTTCCAACGGGCCACCTGCTCGCGCACGCGGGCCGGGGCGGTTCCACCATAGCTCATTCGACTTGCCACCGAATTATGCACGCCGAGGACGTCGAAGATACCCTCGGTGATGGTGCCGTTGACCGATTGCATCTCTTCAAGCGAAAGATCGCTCAGATCGCAGCCCTTCTTTTCGGCCATGGCCACAAGTGCGCCGGTGACGTGATGGGCCTCGCGGAACGGCAGGCCGGTCTCGCGCACCAGCCAGTCGGCCAGATCGGTGGCGGTGGAGAAGCCCGAGGCGGCCGCGGCCTCGAGGTTGGCGACATTGGCGGTCATGTCGCGGACCATGCCTTCCATCGCGGCCAGCGCCAGCATCAGGTTGTCGGCGGCGTCGAAGACCTGTTCCTTGTCTTCCTGCATGTCCTTGGAATAGGCCAGCGGCAGACCCTTCATCACCATCAGCAGCGCAACGTTGGCGCCGAAGATGCGGCCGATCTTGGCGCGGATCAGTTCGGCGGCGTCGGGGTTCTTCTTCTGCGGCATGATCGACGAGCCGGTCGAGAAGCGGTCCGACAGGGTCACGAAGCGGAACTGGGCCGAGGACCAGATCACCAGCTCTTCGGCGAAGCGCGACAGGTGCATGGCGCAGATCGAGCCGACGCTCAGGAATTCCAGCGCGAAATCGCGGTCAGAGACGGCGTCGAGCGAGTTGGCCATCGGCCGGTCGAAGCCGAGCGCCTCGGCGGTCATCTGGCGGTCGATCGGGAAGCCGGTGCCGGCCAGCGCAGCCGCGCCGAGCGGAGATTCGTTCATCCGCTTGCGGGCATCGCGCATGCGCGACAGATCGCGGGCGAACATCTCGACATAGGCCATCATGTGGTGGCCCCAAGTCACCGGCTGCGCGGTCTGCAGGTGCGTAAAGCCCGGCATGACCCAGTCGGCGCCCGCCTCGGCCTGACCCAGCAGCGCCTTCATCAGCGCGAGGATGCCGCCCTCGGCGGCGTCGCACTGGTCGCGCACCCACAGACGGAAGTCGGTCGCCACCTGATCGTTGCGCGAGCGCGCGGTGTGCAGGCGGCCTGCGGGCTCGCCGATGATCTCTTTCAGTCGGGCCTCGACGTTCATGTGGATGTCTTCGAGCGCAGTGGAAAACGCGAAGTCACCCCCTTCGATCTCTGACAAGACCGTGAGCAGACCTTCCCGGATGGCCTCGGCGTCGCTAGTCTCGACGATGCCTGTGGCGGCGAGCATGGCCGCATGGGCCCTCGAGCCGGCAATATCCTGCGCCGCCAACCGCTTGTCGAAGCCGATCGAGGCGTTGATCGCCTCCATGATGGCATCGGGTCCAGCGGCGAAACGGCCGCCCCACATCTGGTTCGAGGTCTTGTCCGACATGCTCTGCCTTTCCGGAGGGAAGATGAAAAAACTGGCCTTGGCGATCCTCTATACCGCCGGTGTTGCGCTTGCAAATCCGGCGCTGGCCGATACCGAGGCCGCAAGCGCCCTTAGGGAAGGCGAAATGAAGAAGCTGGTCTTCCATGCGGCGCCAAAGCCGGTAGGGAGCGCGGGCTTCACCGACTTCGACGGCGGGCCCATGGCTCTGGCGGACCTGCAGGGCAAATGGGCGCTGGTGAACTTCTGGGCCACATGGTGCGCCCCCTGCCGCGAGGAGATGCCGGCGCTTTCGGCGCTGCAGGCGGACATGGGCGGCGCGGACTTCGAGGTGGTGACCATCGCCACCGGCCGCAACCCGCCACCGGCGATGCAGACGTTCTTCGAGGAGATCGGCGTCGACAACCTTCCGCTCTACCGCGACCCGAAATCGGCGCTGGCGCGCCAGATGGCGGTGCTGGGCCTGCCGGTCACGGTGCTGATCAACCCCGAGGGGCAGGAAGTCGCACGCATCACCGGCGACGTCGATTGGTCTTCCGAAAACGCCCGGGCGGTGCTTGCCGCGGCGATTGGCGGCGAGGAAGGCTGAGCCTGCAAGAAAAACAGGGCGGGGTCTCCCCCGCCCTGCGTCACTGGTTACACATTCTCCGGGCTGACAGCAGGTGCGCGCCGCCAGACCGATCTCGCGCCAAACCCGTTACAACAAAGGCGCCTCCGGCCATTGAGCTCCGCGAGACCAGCGCGTCCTGCAAAACTCTCGAAAATTCGTTAAGTTTCTATTTCAATGCCAACGATATTCTGATGGCCCGTGAGCGATCGCCGCTGCGCAGGTCGCGGCGCCAGCTTTCGCGCGGCGCGCCGAGGTCGTCGAGCGTGGTGCCGCCGATGGCGACAGGCCCCTTGCGGTCCCATTCCGTCCACGCCAGCCCGTCCTCGGTTTCGCGGGTCTCGCGCTGGCGGGTTTCGCGCCGGCCGTCCGCGTGGACGATGTCGTATTCGCAGGCGCCGAGCGTGCGGGCGCAGCTATAGGGTTCAAAGCGCGTCACATTGCCCTGCGCGGTGACGCTCAGCAGCACTTCGCCGCGCGTGTCGGTGTAATAGCGCCCGGCGTAGAGCGCATCCCCCGTGGCCCCGTCGTAGAGATCGAAACGGTACAGCCCCTCCACTTCACCCCGGGCGAGATGGCTGACCACATGGCCCTGATCGTCCTGCATCACCAGCAGCGAGCCCGGTGCGAGCCGCGGGGTCTCCATCGCGATGTCGGCGTGCACTGGCGCGGCCCCCAGCGACGCCAGAACGGCATAGAAAAAAAGACGCATGGCAGTGCGCTCCTCCTAGGCGGTCCCCCGAGCAGCAGGGAACACCCATCAAGGGTGCGGTCGATACGGCGATTTATCAAATTTTTGTCGCAAAGTGGGCCTTATTTTGAGGTGATCCGGTGACAATGTGCGCGGAAGACGGAGGAGTGTTTCCGGACTCGTGCGGCTGCCTCCGAATCTCTCCCGCCGAAGCGAGGGTGCGCGCCCTGATTTCGCCGGATTTCCTTGTCAGCGGCAGTAGCTGCCGGAGCGGTAGCGGGCTGTGTCGAAATGCAGGTGGTCCTTGTGAAAAGGATCGGACTCGGGGCCGAGCACTGTGCCGAACGGACCGCAGGCGCCGCTGTGCAGCTTGCGCAGGATGCGCCCCTCGGTGCTCCGGCCCCAGTCCTTCAGCACGGAGATCTCGCTGCCATCGTTCAGGCGGATCGCGGCGATGTCGATGGCGCGGCCTCGGGCGTGCTCGCTGATCTTGGCACCGGGCTGGTTGTTGCGCGAGCGGCAGGCGTAGCTGCCAGCAATGCGCAGCCCTGAGACGCCGCCCCCGGTCGAACCCACCGCGGGTTTCAGCGCGCGCTCGACCCAGGTCTTCAGGGCGCGGGCGGTGGGGCAGTCGATGGTGGCGCGGGTGCTGAGCGCGACGCCCGAGACCGTGCGCAGCTTGATCGCCTCGTCGATGCCACACCCCGAGATGCGCCCGGGCACGGCCCCGATGATGCTGCCCTGCAGGTCGGGATCGCCGCAGACGGCGCCGCGGGCGCGCTCTCGGCGGACCGCCAGCGCCTGTTCGACGATGGCTGGGCTGCGCGGGCTGGGGCGGAGCGATCTGGGGATCGCCTGCGGCGAGCGCGCGGCGAACGCCGTGCGCAGGGCGATGTCGCGGGGGGCGGGCCCGTGACCGAGGGCCGGGGCACCTGCGGGAGGGTCGGGATCGCCGAGCGTTGTGCCGAGCGGTGCGGGCCTGGCTTTCGGCCGCTCGAGCGCGCCGGTGGCGGTGACGGTGACCGAGGCAGGTTGCGGCGCCTCAATGAGCGCGCGCGCGACCGGACGCAGCGAGGCACCGGGGGCGGTTTCGGGCGCGGCAGAAAGCGGAGATGCGAGGAACATCATTGCCGCCAGTGCCGCTGCCCGAGAGATCATTTTTCCACCTTCACCCGTCCGAAATCCGGCGCATCCGTGTCCTGACCGGCCTGAAGGATGCCACGACGAATTTCCCGCGTCCGGGTGAAGTAGTCAAAGAGCAATTGCCCGTCGCCGGTGCGGATGGCGCGTTGCAGCGCAAAGAGCTCTTCGGTGAAGCGCCCGAGGATCTCCAGCGTGGCCTGCTTGTTGGTCATGAAGACGTCGCGCCACATGGTCGGGTCCGAGGCCGCGATGCGGGTGAAATCGCGGAAACCCGCGGCCGAGAACTTGATCACCTCCTGGTCCGAGACCCGGCGCAGGTCGTCGGCGACGCCCACCATCGTGTAGGCGATGAGGTGCGGCACGTGGCTCACCACCGCGCAGACGAGGTCGTGGTGTTCGACCTCCATCTGCTCGGTCTTGGCGCCGAGCGCCTGCCAGAAGGCCTCGACCTTCGCCGTGGCCTCCTCGGAAGCACCGTCCGGCACGATCAGGCACCAGCGATTGTCATAAAGCGAGGCGAAGCCGGCGCCCGGGCCGGAATGCTCGGTGCCCGCCATCGGGTGGGTCGGCACGAAGTTCACCCCCTCGGGCAGGTGCGGGCGCACCGCCTCGATGATCTCCTTCTTCACCGAGCCCACGTCGCTGACGGTGCAGCCGGGCTTGAGATGCGGCGCGATGGCCTCGGCGATCGGGCCCATGGCACCGACCGGCACGGCAAGGATCACCAGATCGGCGTCTTTCACCGCCGCTTCGGCGCTGTCCACGACCTCGTGGCAGAGGCCAAGGCGCTTTGCGGTCTCGCGCGTCTCTGCCGAGCGCGCGTAGCCGGTGACATGGCTCTCCATGCCCGCCCGCTTCATCGCCCAGAAAATCGACGAGGCGATCAGGCCGAGGCCGATCAGCGCCACCTTTCCGTAGGTCTGCGTCTCGCTCATCGGGCGCCGGCCTTGAACTGCCCCACCAGATGCGCCACGCGGCGGCACGACGCCTCGTCGCCCACGGTGATACGCAGCGCCTGCGGCAGCCCGTAGCCGGTGGTGCGGCGCACCAGAACGCCCTGCGACTGCAGGTAGGCGTCGCAGGCCTCGGCCTCGGCCTGCGATCCGAAGCGTGCGAGGATGAAGTTCGCGGTGGACGCATCCGACGACACGCCGTGCTCGGCCAGCGCCTCGCTCAGCCAAGCGCGCATGCGAGCGTTTTCCGCGCGGCACTTCTCGACGTAGGCGGTGTCGCGGATCGAGGCCTCGGCAGCGGTCAGCGTCAGGGCGGCGACGTTGAACGGGCCGCGGATGCGGTTCAGAACGTCGATGATCGCCTGCGGGCCGTAACCCCAGCCGATGCGCATGCCGCCAAGCCCGTAGAGTTTCGAGAAGGTGCGGGTCATGAAGACGTTGGGCCGGTCGGTGGCGAGCTTGGCGCCGCCATCGTAGCCCTCGACGTATTCCGCATAGGCGCTGTCGATCACCAGCAGCGCGGTCTCGGGAATGCCGTTCGCCAGCCGTTCGAGCTCGGCGAGGCCGATCATCGTGCCGGTGGGGTTGGCGGGGTTGGCGACGAACACCAGCCGGGTGCGCTCGGTGCAGGCGGCGAGGATGTTGTCGACGTTGACCACGCGATCCTGCTCGGCCACCTCGACGGGGGTCGCGCCGGCGGCCATAGCCGAGATCTTGTGCATGGCAAAGCCGTGTTCGGTGTGGATCACCTCGGTGCCCGGCCCGGCATAGGCCTGGCAGAGGAAGGCGATGATCTCGTCCGAGCCGGCGCCGCAGATGATCCGCTGCGGGTCGAGGCCCCAGGTCTCGCCGATGGCCTCGCGCAGGGCGGTGTGGTCCGAGGAAGGATAGCGATGCATTTCGTGCACCACGCGCCGGACCGCCTCCTGCGCCGCCGGGGAGGGGCCGAAAGGGTTCTCGTTGGAGCTGAGCTTGATGACGTTCGAGACGCCCGCCACATGCGACGCACCACCCACGTAGAGCTCGATGTCCATGATGCCGGGTTGCGGTTCGATGCCAGCCATATGCGGTCTTCCCTGAGACTAAGAGTGCCGCGCCTGCATAGCGCGACGCCGCGGCACATGCCAGTCTCGGGAACGGGCAGGCGGCCCTAGACGACGACCTCGTGGCGCTCCTGCTCACCGACCTCGAAGACCCGTTTGTAGCGGGCGATCTCATCCGCCGGACCCATCGCCTTGTTGGGGTTGTCCGAGAGCTTCACCGTTGGCTTGCCGTTGGCGCTGATTGCCTTGCAGACGAGGCTGAAGGGCGCCAGCCGGTCGTCGGGCGTGAGGCCGCGGAAATCGTTGGTCAGCAGCGTGCCCCAGCCGAAGGAGACCCGCACCCGGCCCGCGAACTTGTGGTAGAGTTCGAGGATCTTTTCTTCGTCGAGTCCGTCCGAGAAGATCACCAGCTTCTCGCGCGGGTCTTCGCCGCGCTCCTGCCACCAGCGGATGGCGATCTCGGCGCCGGTCTCGGGATCGCCGCTGTCGATCCGGATGCCGGTCCAGCCAGCCAGCCAGTCCGGGGCATTCCTCAGGAAGCCTTCGGTGCCATAGGTGTCGGGCAGGATCATCCGGAGGTTGCCGTCGTGCTCGCGGTGCCAGTCGGCCAGAACATCATAGGGCGCGCGGGCCAGCGCCGCGTCATCCTCGGCGAGCGCGGCGTAGACCATGGGCAGCTCGTGGGCATTGGTGCCGATGGCCTCGAGATCGCGGTTCTTGGCGATCAGGCAGTTGGAGGTGCCGGTGAACCCGTCGCCCAGACCCTCGACCATCGCCTGCACGCACCAGTCCTGCCACAGGAAGCTGTGGCGGCGGCGGGTGCCGAAATCGGCTATCTTGAGGCCGGGCTGCTGCCGCAGCCGCTCGATCTTCTCCCAGAGCTTGGTGGCGGCGCGGGCATAGAGCACCTGCAACTCGAACTTGCCCATGTGGTTGAGCACGGCGCGGCCGCGCAACTCCATCAGCACGGCGAGCGCCGGGATCTCCCACAACATGACCTCGGGCCAGCTGCCCTCGAAGGTCAGCTCGTACTGGTCGCCGACGCGTTCGAGAAAATAGGGCGGCAGGCGCAGGGTCTCGAACCACTCCATGAAGTCGGAACGGAACATCTGCCGCTTGCCGTAGAAGGTGTTGCCGCGCAGCCAGGTGCTTTCCCCGCGTGACAGGCTGAGCGAGCGGATGTGGTCGAGCTGTTCGCGCAGCTCGCCCTCGTCGATCAGCTTGGCCAGCGGCACGTTGCTGGAGCGGTTGATCAGGCTGAAGGTGACTTGGGTGTCACGCCGGTTGTGAAAGACCGACTGGCACATCAGCAGCTTGTAGAAATCGGTATCGATCAGCGACCGGACGATCGGGTCGATCTTCCAGCGGTGGTTCCAGACTCGGGTCGCGATTTCCACGGCGCACACTCCTCACGGGCAGTCGGGGCCCCTGTTACGCGAATGTGACAGGGAGGGCCAAGCGCTTTCTGCCTTTCCGGCAACGGCTTGCGGGACCGATTGTTCCCGTCCGCCGGCTCAGGCGGCGCGCGAGAGCTTCACGCCGGCGCCGTTCATGCCCGCTCGGGCGGCCGAAAGCGAGCCGTCGAAGTCGATGGCACGGCAGAGATCCTCGCGCACGGTTACAGCGAAATCGAGTTTCGCCGCATCCAGAGCCGAGTAGGTCACGCAGAAATCCGTGGCGAGGCCGACGAGCGTCAGCCGCTCGACTCCCCGCGTCCGCAGGTAGCCCTCGAGCCCGGTGGGCGTGCGGCGGTCGTTCTCGAAAAAGGCCGAGTAGCTGTCGATCGCCGGGTTGTGGCCCTTGCGGATGATAAGATCGGCGCGGTCGGTGTTCAGCGCCGGGTGAAACGCCGCGCCGGGGCTGCCGATGACGCAATGGTCGGGCCAGAGCACCTGCGCGCCATAAGGCATCTCGGTCAGATCATAGGGCGCCTTGCCCGGGTGGGCGCTGGCAAAGGACGAATGCCCGGCCGGGTGCCAGTCCTGGGTCAGCACCACCGCGTCGGCCTCGTCCATCAGCGCGTTGATCGGGGCGACGATCTCGTCGCCGCCGGGCACGGCAAGCGCCCCACCGGGGCAGAAATCGGTCTGGACGTCGATGACGATGAGCGCGTGCATGTCTCTGGGCCTCCGGGCATTTTCCAAAGGCTTACGCGCCGCGCCGCGCGCGCGTCAATGCTGCGGCAATCCGGTCGCTTGCCCGACTCGACCCTTGAGCGTAAATGCGCCCGCATGTTCACAGTCTGCGCCCTCTACCACTTCATCCGCTTCGACGATCCCGCTGTCCTGCGCGGACCGCTTCTGGACCTGTGCCTCGCCAATTCGGTCACCGGCACGCTGTTGCTGGCCGGCGAGGGGATCAACGGCACCATCGCCGGCCCGCGCGCCGGGGTCGATGCGGTGCTCGCGCATATCCGCGCGCTGCCCGGCTGCGCCGATCTGGAATGGAAGGTCTCCGAGGCCGCCGAGCGCCCCTTCGCCCGCATGAAGGTGCGGCTGAAGAAGGAAATCGTCACCATGGGTCAGCCCGGTGTCGATCCGCGCGCCAGCGTCGGCCATTACGTGGCGCCGGCCGACTGGAATGATCTGATCCGCTCGCCCGACGTGGCGGTGATCGACACGCGCAACGATTACGAGATCGCCATCGGCACTTTCGAGGGGGCGGTCGATCCGCAGACCGCCACGTTCCGCGAGTTCCCCGAGTGGTGGGCGCAGAACAAGGACCGCTTCCACAACAAGCGCATCGCTATGTTCTGCACCGGCGGCATCCGCTGCGAGAAGTCGACGAACTACCTGCTGAGCCAGGGCGTCGAGGAGGTCTATCACCTCAAGGGCGGCATCCTGAAATACCTCGAGGAGGTGCCCGAGGAAGACAGCAGCTGGCAGGGCAGCTGCTTCGTCTTCGACGGCCGCGTCTCGGTCGGGCACGGGCTGCGCGAAGGCCCGCACGAGCTCTGCCATGCCTGCCGCCGGCCGATCCTGCCCGAGGACCGCGCCCGCCCCGACTACGAGGAAGGTGTCTCGTGCCACCAGTGCGTTGCCGAGACCTCGGACGAGGACAAGGCGCGCTTCCGCGAGCGGCAGAAGCAGATCGCCCTCGCCAAGGCGCGCGGTGAGCGCCACCTGCATGCGGATACGCCGGGCGAAGGGCTGTAATCTGCTCCGCCTTGCTGGCCTTCCGATCGGTCCCGCGGTGCCTGTTCGCGGGATTTTCTTTTTGGACCCGCGGTGTCGCTGCCGGGGTGGCGCGGGGGTGTGCGTCATCCTCTCGGCAGCCAGATCGCGCGGACCGCGCGCCGGGCGTCTTCAGAAATAGCTTCGCACCAAGGCGCCCGAGAGCAGCGACCAGCCGTCGGCGATGACGAAGAAGGCGAGCTTGAAGGGGAGTGAGACGATGGCCGGGGGGACCATCATCATGCCCATCGACATCAGCACCGCCGCCACCACAAGGTCGATGATCAGGAAGGGCAGGAAGATCAGGAAGCCCACCTGGAAGGCGCGGGCGATCTCCGAAAGCATGAAGCTCGGCACCAGCAGCGACAGCGGGGCGTCGGGTGCGAGCGACGTGTCCTCCGTTTCCGGTCGCAGCTCGGCCATGGTCTCGAAGGTCGCCGGATCGCAGCGCGCCGCCATGAAGCCCCGGAACGGCGCGAGTGTGCGCTCGGTCGCCTCGGCCAGTTCGATGCGCTCGTCGAGCAGCGGCTCGATTCCCTGCTCCCATGCAGTGGTGAAGGTGGGCTCCATGACGAAAAATGTGAGAAGCAGCGCGAGGCTGACGATCAGCATGTTCGGCGGCGACTGCTGCAGCCCCAGGGCCTGACGCAAGATCGCCAGCACGGTGACGATGAAGGGAAAACAGGTCACCATCACCGCGATTCCGGGCGCCAGGCTGAGCAGGGTGACCAGCGCGATCAGTTGCAGGCTGACCGCGGCGACCGAGCCACCCGCGCCGAAATCCACCGAGACCTGCTGCGCCGCCGCGGCGCCCGGCAGCAGGTTGAGCAACGCAAGACCCGCGCCGAGACCCGCTCGCCCAAGGCGGCGCGCGGCGAGACGGCAGACGTGGCGGCGGCTGCACATGGTCAGCCCGGGCTCTGGATGTCCATCACCTCGAGCAGGCGCACTGCGAGCTGCGCGGTTTCGCCCTCCCCGGTGACCTCCAGCGCGCCGGTGCCAATCAGCTTGTCGCCAACGTAGAGCTCGACCGGGTCCTCGAGCCGGCGATCGAGGGTCAGCACCGAGCCTTCGCCAAGCTTCAGAAGCTCGCGTACAAGCGGGCGGGCACGCCCGACCGAAACGGTGATCTCGATCGGCACAGAGGTGAAGGCGGTGCTGCGCGCGCCACCCCCGGCGGGGCTGCCATCTTCGGCTCTCTCATCCATGTGCTGCACTCCTCCGGGTGTCATGGGCGAATCCCTCGACCGCACGGGTCACTTCCTCGAGAAGGCCGGTCATGTCGATCTGTCGTTCGGTCTCGCCGAAGCGCAGGTCGGCCTGCCCTTCGGCCAAGGTCTCGTCCTCCTCGAGCCGCAGCGGAAAGCCGAAGTCCTGGTCGAGCAGGGGGGCGACCCGTGCCGAGGTGCCCGGGGCCACGGCGATCAGCACCTCGCGCCGCGCGATCTCCTGCGCCATGGCGCTCAGCTGTTCGCGCAGGTGCAGTCCGAGGGTCTCGTGCAGCAGCCGGGGCAGCAACGCCCGTAGCATTTCCTCGAGCAGCGGCGTCACCGCGTCGAGCATCTGCCGGTAGGCCTCGTTGTAGGTGAAGGAGAGATCCTGGAGGTTCTGCGAGAAATCGCTGGCGATCCGGCCGGATTCCTCGGATTGCGCCGTGATCGCGTCGTCCCAGCCTGCGCGGTAGCCGGAATCGAAGGCCTCCAGTTTCAGCGCGTCGACCTGCTCCGTGCCCGATTCGGCCGCTGTCACCTCGGGCCTCGGGGGGCGGCGCGAGAAATCTTCGAGAAAATTGCGCAGGTCGCTCACTTCGCCTCTTCCTTCTCATCGAGCCAGCTGCGCAGGATCTCTACCGTTTCGGTCTTGCGCTCTTCGATGAGGGCGCGCAGGCGGTCCACAGGATCCTCCTCGGCGGGAGAATCGAAATCGACCATGCCGAGCCCGCCGAAATCGGGTCCGCTGCCCAGCGAGGCGAGCGGGGCGAAGCCGTCGTCCTCCTCGATTTCGCCGCTCAGCGCTTCAGGTGCGGAGCCGGCGCCGGGAAGCGCAAGCGGCGCGGCAGCGCCCTTCCCGGCGAGAATCGGGCGCACTACGAAGAGCCCGAGGATGAGCGCGACGCCGGCGAGCACGCCGAGCTGGATCAACGTCATCGGGTCGAGCGGCATGGAGACCCAGCTCGGCTCTATGGGGCCGGTCCCCAGGCCCTCGGGTCGCTCGAAAGGCAAGGAACGCAAGGTGATCTCGTCGCCACGCGCCTCGTCGAAGCCGACGGCGGAGGCGACGAGATCGCGCAGCGCCGCGAGCTCCGCGTCGGGCAGGGGCACGAAGGTCTGCGTGCCGTCGGTGGCGGTCTCGAACCGGCCATTGACCAGCACCGCGACGGTCAAGCGGCGTACAGCGCCGGGCACGCGGGTGATTTCGCGGAGAGTTTCAGATACCTCGTAGTTCACCCGTTCGCGCGTCTCGCTGCTCTGGCTCGAGGAGGACTGGTTGCCTCCGGCCTCCCCGTCCGGGAGGTTCGAGGCGACGGTTACATTCGGGCTGCCGCTGTTCTGGTCGCTGTTGCTCTCTTCTTCGGTGTCGGTCGAGATCGCGACGCGGCCTTCGGGGTCGAAGCGCCGTTCTCGGATCGATTCGCTCTCGGTCACCGTATCGACGCTGACCTCGACCACGGCGTTCCCGCTGCCGACCCGCGCCTCCATCAGGCGCTGCACGCGGTCGCGCAGCGCCAGCGCACGGTCTTCGGCGCTGCGGCCGCTGCCGGGCTCGTCTTCGCTGCCGATGAGACCGGCGAGGCTGTCGATCACCGCCACCTCCTCGGGCACGAGCCCGGGAACGGCCGAGGCGACGAGATATTTCAGCGCGCGCGCCTGTGCCGGGGTGATCGCCGGCCCAGCGACGGTGACTGAGATCGAGGCGGAGGGCGTGACCTCCCGCTGGAAGGGATTCGCGCTGGAATTCGCGATGTGTACGCGGGCTGCGGCGATGAGCGGGCTGGCGACGATGGTGCGCGCCAGTTCCCCCTCCTTGGCGCGCCAGTAGGCGGCATCGAACATCTGCGAGGTGGTGCCGAACCCGGACAGGGTATCAAGCAGCTCGTAGCCTTGGGTGCTGTTCGCCGGCAGCCCCTCGCTGGCAAGGGTCATACGCAGCGCATCGCGCTGTGCGTCGGGCACGAAGATCGCGCCGCCGCGCACCTCGAAGGGGATGCCGCGCGATTCCAGCGCCTCGACCACCTCGCCAGCGGCGCCGTTCTCGAGCCCGGCGTAGAGCAGTGACATGGGCGGCGCACTGGCAACGCGGGCAAGCCCGAAAACCGCCAGTATCATCGCCAGCGTGGCCCCGAGGGCCACCGCGCGGCGGCGCGGGGTGAGCGTGTTCCAGACTGTCGCGAGCTGCTGCAAGTGGTCCTCCGTCTCGGCTCCGGCCGGTGCTGCGGTCGGAGGGCCGGGATGCCCCGGAGGTCAGCCCCGGGGAATGTCAGATGAATGCATGTTTGGCCGATCCGACTTAATAATCGGTTAGCCTCTGTGCGCCTATAAGCGGCCTGCCAGACACGAGGTGCCCCATGACCGACGCCACCGCCGACGCGGCCGGCGAGGATGACCCGCCGCCGAAGAAAGCAACGAAACTTCCGCTTCTGATCGGGCTTTTGCTTGCTCTGCTCGGGGCTGGTGGCGGCTTCTACGCGGCTTTCTCGGGGATGCTTCCGTTTGGCGGCGCTGCTGCGACCGGCGGAGCCGAGGGCCATGGGGCGGAGGCGGAAACGGGGCACGGGGCGACGGAGGCGCAAGGCGACGGACGGGGCGAGGCCGCCGGGGCCACGGCATTCATCGCGTTGCCGCAGATCGTCGCCTCGCTTGGGCCGGTGACCTCCTTGCACCACCTGCGCTTCACCGCGCAGCTCGAGGTGGCACCGGAGCAGCGCGCCGCGGTCGAAGCGCTCATGCCGCGGATCCTCGACGTGCTGAACACCTATCTGCGCGCGCTGGAGTCGGGCGACGTTGAGGCGCAGGGCGCGCTCATCCGTCTGCGTGCCCAGATGCTGCGCCGCATCCAGATGGTCGCGGGAGACGAGAAGGTCCGCGATCTGCTGGTGACAGAATTTGTGCTGAATTGAGAGGGCCTCATGGAGATGATTGCCGATATCCTGCTGGCGGCCGGAGCGTTTGGCGCCGGATTCTACTGTTTTGTCCTGTCGCGGAGGCTCACCCGTTTCACCGACCTGGAGAAGGGCGTCGGCGGGGCGGTGGCGGTGCTTTCGGCGCAGGTCGATGATCTCACCCGGACGCTGGAGGCGGCGCAGCAGGCGGCGGGAAAATCCGGCGAGACCCTGAGTGACCTGACCGAACGGGGTGAACAGGTGGCGCATCGGCTGGAGCTGCTGATCGCCTCGATGCATGACCTCCCGGAGGTGGCCGGAAATTCGGGCGGGGCTGCGGGCGCCGCTGCCTCGGGCAGGGTCAAATCCCCTGAGCCGGAGGCTGACTCGGGCTTCGCAGAGCCGGTGTTCCTGCGCCACTCGCGCAGCGGCGCCGCGTGACGATGGCCGCCGTCTTTCGCAAGTTGATCCCTGGTCGCGGGCGCGGTGCCCTGGGGATCATCAGCGCCTTGATGATCGTGTCGGCCATCTTGCGGCTTGGTGCCGGTGCGGCGCAGGCGCTGGACAACCTGCCGCAGGACGGGGCGGCGGAGCAGGAGATCATGGCTGGCAAGGGGGACAAGGCAGCGCCGGCAGACGGGGCCGACCCAATTGGAACCTGTATGGGCGAGGAAGACCTCGCCCCGGCGCTTGCGGCGCTTCGGGCGCGCGAAGCCGATGTTGCACAGCGCGAGACCGACCTGCGCAGCCGTCAGCAGGCGCTGCAGCTGGCCGAAAGCACAATCGATCAGAAGCTGGCCGCGATGGAAGAAACCGAGCAGCGCCTGCGCGCCACCCTGGCCATGGCAGAGACCGCTGCCGAGGATGACGTCGCCCAGCTCACGCAGGTCTATGCCAACATGAAGCCGCGCGAAGCGGCGGCGGTTTTTTCGCAGATGGAGCCTGACTTCGCCGCGGGGTTCCTCGGGCGGATGCGCCCGGATGCCGCGGCCGCGATCCTTTCCGGAATGGACCCGCAGGTGGCCTATACGATCAGTGTCATGCTGGCAGGACGAAACGCCAACGCGCCGAAGAACTAGCCGCGGCGCGCGGGGTCTTGACGCTCAGCGCCCTTCCGGAGAGCGCAGGGCAAAGGCCTCGATCTTCGCGGCGGGCAGCGCACCGGATTGCCGCGCGGCCTCGCGCCCCTTGCCGAAAGCGATGAGCGTGGGGATGCCGCGAATGCCGAATTGCGCCGCGGCCTTCTGGTGCTGCTCGGTATTCAACTTGACCAACCGGGCCTTGCCCTTCAGCGCGGCGGCCGCCTTGGAGAATTCCGGCGCCATCATCCGGCAGGGGCCGCACCAGGGCGCCCAGAAATCCACCACGAGCGGCGCTTCGTCGGTGCGGATCGCCTTGGCCAGCGTGTCGGCGTCGATCTCGTGCGCCTTTCCGTCCATCAGCGCGGCGCCGCACGTGCCGCATTTGGGGCCAGCGTCGAGACGCTCTTGCGGAGCCTGGTTGGTCTGACCACACTCAAGGCAGACAAGCTTGACCATTTCTCGATCTCCATACATTCATTTCAACTGATATGTGTTCTCCGCGCAATTGTGACAATCCCCCTGACCGTTTCCCATTGATTTTATGCGCAGCGGAAACAGAATCCTTATGCCTTACGACCAAACTGGAGAGGTGCCCATGATCACCCGTCGCAAATTCGTCGCCACGGCCAGCGCAGGGGCGCTTCTGGCCGCCGCAGGTCCGACGTCCGCCTTCACGCTCGATCCGAAATTCGCACCGCAGCCCGTGCGCATGCGCAGCGACATGCAGCCGGGGCAGATTCTGATCATGCCGCGCGCCCATTTCCTTTATTTCATCACCGCGCCAGGCGAGGCGCTGCGCTACGGCGTCGGCGTGGGCAAGGCGGGGCTGGAGTTCACCGGCGAGGCGGTCATCCAGGTCAAGAAGGAATGGCCGACATGGCGCCCGACCAACGAGATGATCGAGCGCGAGCCACAGACTTACGCCAAGTTCAAGGACAACGACTATGTAGAGCCCGGCGGCCCCGGCAACCCGCTGGGGGCGCGCGCGCTCTACCTGTTCCAGAACGGGCGCGATACGTTCTTCCGCATTCATGGCACGACGCAGCCCGGCACCATCGGCCGCTCGGTGTCGAACGGCTGCATCCGGATGATCAACGAGCACGTCATCGATCTCTACCAGCGGGTTCCCGTCGGCACGAAGGTGACGGTGATTTGAACGCTCGCCACGCGGCAGCGCGTGGCCCGAAACAGGAGGCGGTCCCGGCAGGGACCGTCACCCAAAGAATAGTCAGATACACTTTTAGCATATTGATTTGAACGGAAATTTTCGCGGTTTGACGCGCGGGATGCCATATTCAGGCCCGAATCCGCCAGCAAGATCAGACCATAATCAGCGGCCCGGACGTCCGGGACCCCTGCAATCAAAAGAATTCGAAGGGTAAGTCTATGGCGATTGTGGCTCTCTTGGCCGGCAGCACCCTGGGTGCCTTCTGCGGCCTTTTTGCATGGTTGTTCCTTGATACCTCTGCGCTGAGCGCATTGGGTCTCTACTTCTCTGTCAGCCTCGTTTCGGGGCTGCTTCCGATCCTCTGTGCGTCTCTGCGCGGCGGAGACGCCGGGTCGGACGAGGCGGTGATCGTCCGCTCTTGAGCCGCGCACTTGCTTGACGCCGTTGCGCGTGAACCGCGCGCGCTGCCTTCACCGGCACGGCTTGCGACGGCCGCAAGACAACTACCGCAAGGCACCTACCGAAAGACACGGGTGTCCGGCTGCAGGGCTATCTGTCCCCGGCTTCGGCGATCAGCGCCTCGACGCTCGGGCCAAGCGCCGCAACCACCCGTTTCACCCCTTCTGCATTCGGATGAATGCCGTCGGGCTGCATCACCGCGCCAAGGTTCGCCGGCGCCGCGCCGCCTTCGCGCAACCCGGAAAAGAAATCCGCGTAGAACAGCGCGTCATAGGTTTCGGCCAGTTCCGGGTAGATCGAATCGAACTGCGCCTTGTACTCTGGTCCGAAATTGCCGGGTGCGGTCATCCCCACCAGCAGCACCGGAAGATCGCGGGCCTGCGCCTCCTTTAGTATGCCATCGAGGTTGCTGCGCGAGGTGGCCGGATCGATCCCGCGCATCATGTCGTTGCCCCCCAGCGTCACGATCATCGCGTCGATTTCAGGGGTGAGCGACCAGGCGACGCGCGACAGCCCACCCGCCGTCGTGTCGCCGGACACGCCGCCGTTGACCACCGTCACCTCGTGGCCCCGCGCCTGCAGCCAGCTCTGAAGCTGCGGCACCAGCCCGTCGGACGCCGGCAGCCCGTAACCCTGGGTCAGGCTGTCGCCCAAGGCCAGGATCTCCATCGCCGAGGCGGGCAGGGGGGCGAGCAGAAAGGCAAGGCAGGCCGCAGCCTTGCTGAGCGGGGCAAAGCCCCCATATGTCAGTGAACGTGCCATTTTCCCGAAAGGCCCTTTCGATGCCCGATCCCGTCATTGCCCTTCATGATGTCACCCTCAGCCTCAGGGGCAATGCCGGACCGGTCGAAATCCTTCACGGAATCTCGATGGAGGTCGCACGGGGCGAGACATTGGGGCTGATCGGGCCGTCCGGCTCGGGGAAAAGCTCGCTGCTGATGATCATGGGAGGTCTGGAAAGCGCGACGACGGGGCGGGTGTCGGTGCTGGGGCAGGAGTTCACCGGCATGGACGAAGACCGCATGGCGCGGTTCCGGCGCGACCACATGGGCGTGGTGTTCCAATCGTTCAACCTCATCCCGACGATGACCGCGCTCGAGAATGTCGCGACCCCGCTCGAGCTGGCCGGACACAAGGATGCCTTTGCCCGCGCCGAGGCCGAGCTGGAGCGGGTCAACCTCGGGCATCGCGCCGGGCATTACCCCTCGCAGATGTCGGGGGGCGAGCAGCAGCGCGTGGCGCTGGCCCGCGCCTCGGCGCCAAGGCCGCAGATCCTCCTCGCGGATGAGCCGACCGGAAACCTCGACGGCAGCACCGGGCAGGCGATCATGGACCTGCTCTTCGGGCTGCGCGACGATCATGGCGCGACGCTGGTGCTTGTCACCCACTCGAACCGGCTGGCCGAGCGCTGCGACCGCGTGGTCCGGCTCACCGATGGCCGGATCGACCCCGCAGCCGCGCGCGCCCGGGCCGCCGAATGAGGGCGGCGCGATGAGTCTGGCCACCGCTGCCCGTTTCGCCCGCCGCGAGCTGCGCGGCGGCGTGCATGGCTTCCGCATCTTCATCGCCTGCCTCGCGCTCGGTGTCGCCGCCATTGCCGGGGTCGGCTCGGTGCGCACCGCCATCGAGGCGGGGCTCGCCGATCAGGGCGCGGTGCTGCTTGGCGGCGATGCGCAGGCCGAGTTCACCTATCGCTTCGCCAGCGACGAGGAACTGAGCTGGCTTGAGGGCATCTCGACCGACATCTCGGTCGTCACCGATTTCCGGTCCATGGCCACGGTCACACGGGATGGCGAGACCGAGCGGGGCCTGACGCAGGTCAAATCCGTGGACGACGCCTACCCGCTTCTGGGCGAGATGGTGCTCGACCCGCCGATGCCGCTCTCGCAGGCGCTGGACGGAGGCGCGCTGCCGGGGGCCGTCATGGCGCCGGTGCTGGCCGACCGGCTGGGGCTTGCGCCGGGCGACAGTTTCAAGCTGGGCACGCAGGCCTTCACCCTCTCGGCGGTGATCCTGCGAGAGCCTGACGACGCAGGGGACGGCTTCGGGCTCGGCCCGCGCACGCTGGTGCGCACGGGCGATCTGGAGGGAAGCGGACTCCTCGCCCCTGGCTCGCTCTACGAAAGCCAATACCGGCTGCGGCTGCCGCCCGGCAGCGATCTCGAGGCGCTGAAGACCGAGGCGGCGGAGCGCTACCGTGAAGGTGGTATCCGCTGGCGCGACTCGCGCAACGGGGCGCCGGGCATCGCGCGCTTTGTCGAGCGGCTCGGGCGCTTCCTCGTGCTGGTCGGCCTGTCGGGGTTGGCGGTTGGCGGTATCGGCGTCTCGGCGGCGGTGCGCGCCTATCTCGCCCGCAAGACCTCGGTGATCGCGACGCTGCGCACGTTGGGGGCCTCGCGCAACACCATATTCCTCACCTACTTCCTGCAGATCGGGGCGCTGTCGTTGGTGGGCATCGCGCTGGGGCTGGTCCTCGGGGCCGGGATCCCGCTGCTCTTCGGCCCGCTCATCGCCAGCGCGCTGCCGGTGCCGGTGCTCTTCACCATCTATCCGGGCCCGCTGGCCGAGGCCGCGCTCTACGGCGTGCTGACAGCGCTGCTCTTCACCCTCTGGCCGCTGGCCCGGACCGAGGAGGTGCGCGCCGCAACGCTCTTTCGCGACGCGCTCGACAGCGCCCGGGGGCTGCCCGCAACGCGCTACGTGATCGCCACGCTGGTACTGCTGGCTCTGCTGGTCGGCGCCGCGACGCTCTTCTCGGGGGACCGCAAGATCACCCTATGGACCGCGGCCGGCCTGATGGCGGCACTGGTCATCCTGGCGCTTGCCGCCAGTGGCATCCGCTGGCTGGCGCATCGCGCCGCACCGCTGTCCCGCGGCCGCCCGGCGCTGCGGTGGGCGCTCTCGGCCATCGGCGGCCCGCGCGAGACAGCTGCCTCGGTGGTGCTTTCGCTGGGGCTCGGGCTGACGGTGCTGGCCGCCATAGGCCAGATCGACGGCAACCTGCGCGCCTCGATCTCGCGCGACCTGCCCGCGGTCGCACCTTCGTACTTCTTCGTCGACATCCAGCCCGATCAGATCGACGGCTTCACGGAGCGGCTCGCGGACGACCCCGCCGTCAGCCGCGTTGACACGGCGCCGATGCTGCGCGGAGTGCTCACCCAGATCAACGGGCGCGACGCGCGCGAGGTGGCGGGCGGCCACTGGGTCGTGCGTGGAGACCGGGGCCTTACCTACGCCGCACAGCCGGACGAGCGCACCAAGGTGACGGCGGGCGCATGGTGGCCCGAGGATTACGCCGGCCCGCCGCAGGTGAGCTTCGCCGCCGAGGAGGCCGAGGAGATTGGCCTCAAGCTCGGCGACCAGATCACCCTCAACATCCTCGGCCGCGACATCACCGCCACGATCACCAGCTTCCGGGAGGTGGATTTCTCGACCGCCGGGATCGGCTTTGTCATGTCACTCAACCCCTCGGCGGTGGCCGGCGCGCCGCACACCTGGATCTCGACGGTCTACGCCGAGCCGCAGGCTGAGGCGGCAATTCTGCGCGACCTGGCAGATGCCTATCCCAATATCACCGCGATCCGGGTGCGCGACGCCATCGACCGGGTCTCGGAGCTGCTCGAAGGCGTGGCAGGGGCGATCCGCTGGGGCGCGGCGGCGACGCTGCTGACGGGCTTCCTGGTGCTCATCGGCGCGGCCTCGGCCGGCGAGGCGGCGCGCAGCTACGAGGCGGCCGTGCTGAAGACGCTCGGCGCCTCACGCGCGCGCATCCTGCAGAGCTTCGCCCTACGCTCGGCGCTGCTCGGGGCGGCGGCGGGCGGTGTCGCATTGGTCGCCGGTATTCTCGGAGGCTGGGCGGTGAGTCACTTCTTGATGGAGACCGAGTTCAGCATCATGTGGGGCTCGGCCATCGCGATCATCCTCGGTGGCGCGCTGGCGACATTGCTGGCCGGCCTCGCCTTCGCCTGGCGACCGCTGTCGGCAAGACCTGCGCGGGTTCTGCGCGCGCGCGAGTAAGCGGCTTGAACCTCGGGGCAGGGGCTGGCAGGTCAGTGCCGACCCTTGGCTGAAACGAACGGACTTGCCCCATGACCGATTCCCTGCCTATGCCGATCTCGGCTCCGATCACCCCGGCGCAAAGGACCAGCATCCTCAACCTGCTGCGCCGCGCAGCGCGGGCCGAGATCCTGCCGCGCTTCCGGGCGCTCGACCCGTCGGAAATCTCGGAAAAGACCGGTCGGCAGGACCTGGTGACCGCCGCCGACAAGGGTGCCGAGGCAATGATCGCGCGAGGCCTGCAGCGCATGTATCCGCACGCGCTCATCGTCGGTGAGGAGGCCGTGGCCGAGCACCCCGAGATCCGCGACCGCATCGGCGATGCGGAGCTGGCCTTTACCATCGACCCGGTGGATGGCACCTGGAACTACGCGCATGGGTTGGCGACCTTCGGGATCATCCTCTCGGCGACACGCTTCGGCGTGCCGGTTTTCGGGATGATCTACGATCCGATCATGGACGACGTGGTGATCGCCGAGACCGGAGGCCCGGCGGAGATGTTCCTGCCAAAGCGCCGCCTGACGCGCCGCCTTGGCGTTTCGCCGGGCGGGCAGCTGTCGGACCTTCAGGGCTTCATTCCCTTCTACCTGATGCCCGAGGACAAGCGGCCCGAGGTCGGCGCCGCGCTGCCGCTCTTCGAGCGCAGCCATACGCTACGCTGCTCGGCGCATGAGTTCCGCCTTTTCGCGCAAGGTTCGGTGGATTTCCACTTTTCGGCCCGGCTCACCCCTTGGGACCACGCCGCGGGCGCGCTGATCGCGCGGTGCGCGGGCGGTCATGTCGCGATGCTGGACGGCTCCGAGTACAACGCCAAGCTGCGCGATGGGGTCCTGCTCTGTGCCTCCAACAAGGAGACCTGGGAGCGCATCCGCGACGCCTTTGCCTTCCTGCTCGAGGCGCCCTCCGCAAGCTGAGGCCGCGCGGCGACACAAGAAAGGGCGGGACCGAGGTCCCGCCCTTTTGCGTTGCAGCCTTCGGCTTGGCTCCGGTGCGAAAACCCCCCGCTGCGCGCGAGGGTCGTGACGTGCGCCGCAATCGGTCCGAGCCCGATGGACGGCGCCCCTCGCTTTTTCCGGCTTACTCTGCTGCCTCGGCGTAGTCGCTCATCGGCGGGCAGGTGCAGGTCAGGTTGCGGTCGCCCCAGGCGTTGTCGACCCGGTTGACCGGCGGCCAGTACTTGTCCACCCGGAAGGCGCCCGGCGGGAAACAGCCCTGTTCGCGGCTGTAGGGCCGGTCCCAGTCGCGCACGAGGTCTTCCATGGTGTGCGGCGCGTGTTTCAGCGGGTTGTTCTCGGGATCGGCCTCACCCTCTTCCACCGCTCGGATCTCCTCGCGGATCGCCAGCATGGCGTCGCAGAAACGGTCGAGCTCGGCCTTGGTCTCCGACTCCGTCGGCTCGATCATAAGTGTGCCCGCGACCGGGAAGCTCATGGTCGGCGCGTGGAAACCGCAGTCGATCAGCCGCTTGGCCACATCGTCCACGGTGATGCCGCAGCTGTCGGCGAAGGGGCGGATGTCGATGATGCACTCATGCGCCACGCGGCCCTCGTGACCGGTGTAGAGCACCTCGTAGGCCCCGGCGAGGCGGGTCGCGATGTAGTTGGCATTGAGGATCGCCACGCGCGTCGCCTGCGTCAGCCCCTCGCCGCCCATCATCTGGATATAGCCCCAGGAGATCGGCAGCAGCGAGGGCGAACCGTAGGGCGCGGCCGAGACCGGCCCGGCGATGCCATCCTCGAGCGGGTGCGCAGGAAAGTGCGGCACCAGGTGCTCCTTGACGCCGATCGGCCCCATGCCGGGTCCGCCGCCGCCATGCGGGATGCAGAAGGTCTTGTGCAGGTTCAGGTGGCTGACGTCGCCGCCCAGATCGCCGGGGCGCGACAGGCCCACCATGGCGTTCATGTTGGCGCCGTCGATGTAGACCTGCCCGCCATGCTCGTGGGTGATCGCGCAGACGTCGCGCACCGTCTCCTCGAAGACACCGTGGGTCGAGGGATAGGTGATCATGCAGGCCGCCAGCGTATCAGAGTACTGCTCGGCCTTGGCGCGGAAGTCCGCGAGGTCGATCGAGCCCTTCTCGTCGCATTTGACCGGCACCACCTTCCAGCCGACCATCTGCGCCGAGGCGGGGTTGGTCCCATGGGCGTTGACCGGGATCAGGCAGACATTGCGCTGGCCCTCGCCGCGTTCACGCTGCCACGAGGCGATGGTCAGCAGCCCGGCATATTCGCCCTGCGCGCCGGAGTTCGGCTGCATGGTGAAGGCGTCATAGCCGGTGACCTTGCAGAGCTTGTCCGACAGATCGTCGATCATCTGCTTGTAGCCGAGCGCCTGGTCCTGCGGCACGTAGGGGTGCAGACCGGCGAACTCGGGCCAGCTCACCGGCATCATCTCGGCGGCTGCATTGAGCTTCATGGTGCACGATCCGAGCGGGATCATCGCCCGGTCGAGCGCCAGGTCGCGGTCCGCGAGGCGGCGCATGTAGCGCATCATCTCGGTTTCGGCCCGGTTCATGTGGAAGACCTCATGCGTGAGGTAGCTGCTCGTGCGGATCGACGCCTCGGGCAGGCGGTAGCGCGGTGCGAAATCCTCGTCCTTGCGCAGCAGGCCGAAGGCGCGCCAGACCGCTTCGATGGTGGCCGGGCGGGTGGTCTCGTCGAGGGTGATGCCGACGCGGGTCTCGCCGACCTTGCGCAGGTTGACGCCCTCCTTGACGGCGGCGCGCAGCACGCCCTGCTGCAGCAGGCCGACATCCACGGTGATCGTGTCAAAGAAGGTTTCGGGCTCGACCTTGAAACCGGCCTCTTCCAGACCGCGCGCCAGCCGCTCGGTCTTGCGGTGGATGCGCTGCGCGATGGCCTTCAGACCCTCGGGGCCGTGGAACACGGCGTAGAAGCCCGCCATCACCGCCAGCAGCGCCTGCGCGGTGCAGACGTTAGAGGTGGCCTTTTCGCGGCGGATGTGCTGCTCGCGGGTCTGCAGCGCGAGCCGGTAGGCGCGGTTGCCGTGGCTGTCGATCGAGACGCCGACGATGCGCCCGGGCATGGAGCGTTTGTAGGCATCGCGGGTGGCCATGTAGGCGGCGTGCGGGCCGCCGTAGCCGAGCGGCACGCCGAAGCGCTGCGTGGAGCCCACGGCGATATCGGCGCCCATCGCGCCGGGCTCTTTCAGCAGGCAGAGCGCCATAGGATCGGCGGCAACGATGCCGATCGCCTTGGCTGCGTGCAGCGCCTCCATCTCGGCGGAGAGGTCACGGACGTGGCCGTGGGTGCCGGGGTACTGGAAGATCGCGCCGAAAACCTTTTCGGCCTCGAGCGCGTCCGGGCTGGCGACGATGATCTCGATGCCGAGCGGCGCGGCGCGGGTCTTCATCACCGCGATGTTCTGCGGGTGGCAATTCTCGTCGACGAAGAAGGCGGTGGCCTTCGACTTCGCCACGCGCTGCGCCATGGTCATCGCTTCGGCGCAGGCGGTGGCCTCGTCGAGCAAGGATGCGTTGGCGATCTCGAGCCCGGTCAGATCCGACACCATGGTCTGGTAGTTCAGCAGCGCCTCGAGGCGGCCTTGGCTGATCTCGGGCTGGTAAGGTGTGTAGGCGGTGTACCAGGCCGGGTTCTCGAAAATATTTCGCTGGATCGCCGGAGGGGTCACCGTGCCGTGGTAGCCTTGGCCGATCAGCGAGGTCAGAACCTTGTTCTTCGATGCAACCTCGCGCATGTGCCAGAGCATCTCGCGCTCGGACATGGGCTTGCCAAGCTCCAGCGCCTCGGCCTGGCGGATGCCGGCGGGGACGGTCTGCTTGATCAGTGCGTCGAGGTCCTTGACCCCAAGCACCTCGAACATCTGCGCCATCTCCTTGGGCGAGGGCCCTATGTGGCGACGGTTGGCGAAATCATACGGCAGGTAGTCTGTGGGCGTGAAGGCCATGAGGTTCTGTCCCAAAACAGCAGATTCAGCAGGGCTTGGGGGCAAGGTAAGGCCCTGCCCCTTTCATCTTTCTTTAGGTGCGCGCCGCCCCTGCAGCACCGCCGCGCGACGCGGCGGGGCAGGGCGCGGGGACATCAGCCGATGAACTTTTTATAGGCGGCTTCGTCCATGTAGTCGTCGAGCGCCGAGAGGTCCTCGATCTTCATCTTGAAGAACCAGGCCTCGCCCTCGGGGTCGTCGTTGACCTTCGACGGCTCGTCGGCGAGCGGGCTGTTCACCTCGACGATCTCGCCGTCGAGCGGGGCGAGAATGTCGGAGGCGGCCTTGACCGACTCGATCACCACCACCTCGTCGTCCTTGCTGACCGTGGTGCCCTCTTCCGGCAGTTCCACGAAGACGACGTCCCCGAGTTGCTCGGCGGCGTGGGTGGTGATGCCGACGACGACCAGATCGCCCTCGACGCGGAGCCATTCGTGCTCTTCGGTAAATTTCATCGTGCTGTCCCTGTCTGTGTCAGCGTTTGTAGGTCTGGGTGACGAAGGGCATCTCGGCCACTTCGACGGCGAGGCGCTTGCCGCGGACCTCGCCGAAAAGCTGGGTGCCTTGGGCGGCGTGGTCAATATCGACATAGCCCATGGCGATCGGAGCGCCGGTGGTTGGCCCGAATCCGCCCGAGGTGACGCGGCCGATCGGCGCGCCGCCTTCTTCTTGTGCAAAGATCTCCACGCCTTCGCGCATCGGGGCCCGGCCCTCGGGGCGCAGACCAACGCGGGCGCGGCGGGCGCCGCCGTCGAACTCGGCGAGGATCTTCTCGGCACCGGGGAAGCCGCCCTCGCGGGCTCCGCCGCTGCGGCGGACCTTCTGGATCGCCCATGTCAGCGCCGCCTCGACGGGGGTGGTGGTGCTGTCGATGTCGTGGCCATAGAGACAGAGCCCGGCTTCGAGCCGCAGCGAGTCGCGTGCCCCAAGGCCGATGGGCTCCACATCCTCATGCGCCAGCAGGGCGCGGGCGAGCTCGACCGCCTTGTTCTCGGGCACCGAGATCTCGAAGCCGTCCTCGCCGGTGTAGCCCGAGCGCGAGATCCAGCAGTCGGCGCCGACCAGGTCGACCGTCGCGACATCCATGAAACGCATCTCGCGCACCGCGGGGTTGAGCGTGGCCAGCACGTCCTCGGCCGCCGGGCCCTGCAGCGCCAGCAGCGCGCGGTCGCCGAGGAGCCGGGGCGTCACGCCCTTCGGCTCGAGCCCGGCCCGCATCAGCGCCATGTCCTGTGTCTTGCAGGCGGCGTTGACCACGACGAACAGGTGATCGCCACGGTTGGCGATCATCAGGTCGTCCTCGATCCCGCCTGCCTCATTGGTGAAGAAGCCGTAGCGCTGGCGGTTCTCGGCCAGCCCGGCGATGTTCACCGGCACCAGCGATTCCAGCGCCAGCGCGATGCTCTCCACGCTCTCGCCGGGCAGGATGACCTGCCCCATGTGGCTGACGTCGAACAGCCCGGCCTTCTCGCGCGTGTGAAGATGTTCCTTGAGCACCCCGAGCTTGTACTGCACCGGCATCTCGTAACCGGCAAAGGGCACCATCTTGGCGCCCAGCTCGACGTGCAAATCGTGTAAAGGCGTGCGTTTCAGCTCGTCCATGCGCTCCCCGATCCTCTCGGCCCGGAATGGCGCAGAGCCCCCGGACATTCCCCGCACGGATCCCGCCCGTGCCCGAAATGCCCCCTCTGTCCTTTCGCCTGAGATCGTTATCCCTTCGGCGGGCGCTTCCCGCGCCTCTCTCCAGAGTTTTCAAGTGCCGCGAAGGTCCTGTGGCCTGAGAGTTTCCGGGGCGGTTGCTCCTTCGGCACCGGCAAGCCGGTTCTCCCATCGCGATGGGCCGGAAACTATTATACTTGCGCAGCCGCCGCAAGCGTGGCGGTGCCGCGTGGGATCGAGCAGGCCCTGCCCGGCACGAGGATGTCGATCAACGGGGCGTTGTCGCAGACAAGCGCGTCGAGCGTGATCGGATCGAGCGTGGCGTAGAAGGCATTCGCCGCCTCGGACAGCGCGAGACGCAACCGACAGGCCTCGGTAAGCGGGCAGGTGTTGTCGGCATCGGCGAAGCATTCGGCCAGTGGCACCGGGGATTCGAGCGTCCGGAACACTTCGCCGATCTGAATCTGGCTGGCTGGGCGCGCAAGCTCCAGCCCGCCGTTCCGGCCGCGGTGTGTGCTGAGATACCCAAGCTGTGCCAATTGGTTGATGACCTGTGCCAGATGGTTTTCAGAGGCATTGCAGCATCTGGCGATCTCGGATTTGGTTACCAGACGCCCGGTGTTGGCCGCGCAGTGCATCAGGACACGGATCGCGATATTCGTTCTCTTCGTCACACGCACGGGAAATATCCTCGCTTTGAATGATAGGCGGGTTAAGTACAGGGTTCGGGCAAAGGTTGAATTGACACATATCAATTGGGTCTGAGAAAAAGCGCGGAATGAGCACATCTTATTTCTTTGGGTATGGGTCTCTCGTCAATCGCCGCACGCATGGGTTCGACCCGGCGCACCGGGCCACGGCCTCGGGCTGGCGCAGGGTCTGGGCGCAGGTGCCGGGACGGCCGGTGTCGCTGCTGACTGTGCTGCGCGATCCCTCCTGCGAGATCGAGGGTCTGATCGCCCCCGTCGATGACGCGGGCTGGGCCGCGCTTGACCTGCGCGAGGCCTGTTACGACCGGACCGATGCATTGCAGGATGTGCGCCACCCCGCCGAGCGGGTGGAGGAACTGGCGATTTACGTCGTTCCCGAGCGCGACCGCCTGCCCCCCGATGCCGCGCACCCGGTCCTGCTGAGCTACCTCGACGTGGTGGTGCAGGGCTATCTCGCTGAGTTCGGTGCGGCGGGCGCCGAGCTCTTCCTTGCCACCACCGCCAATTGGGACGCGCCTATCCTCAATGACCGCGCCGCGCCGCAATACCCGCGGGCGCAAAGCCTGACGGACGATGAGCGCGCCTTTGTCGATGCGGCGCTCTCGGGGCTCGGCGCGCGGGTGCTCGCCAGATGACCCCACGCTGGCTGCTGCTGCTTTACCGTATCTCGAAGCGGCTCGGGGTGCGGGTGCTGCTCGGCGCCCTGATGGCGCTGCTCGCTGTGGCGGTGGCCCCGCTGTTCCAGCCGTTGATCCCGGACTGGATGAAGGACCGTTTCGGCGCGGACGCGGTGACGCCGATCCTGTCGATCCTTGCCACGACAATGCTGACGGTCACCACCTTCTCGCTCTCGGTCATGGTGCAGGCCTTCCAGTCGGCGGCGAGCCAGGCGACACCGCGCGCCTACCGGCTGCATCTGCAGGACACCACCGCGCAGACCGCGCTGGCCGCCTTCACCGGCACCTTTCTTTTCTCTCTGACCGCGCTCGTGCTGTTCAACGCCGGGCTCTATTCGGAAGAATCGGCGGTGGTGATCTTCTTCCTGACCATTGCCTGCATCGTCGCTGTGATCCTCGCCATGCTGCGCTGGATCGGCCACCTGAGCGTCATGGGCAGCATGGACCACACGCTCGAGCGGGTCGTGGAAAGCGCGCTGCCCCCGCTTGAGCGGGCGATGGCCCGCCCTTCGCTGGGCGCCGCCCGTCCCGAGCATGCGCTGCCGTCGGACGCAATCGAGGTGCCGGCGAAAGCCGCCGGCTACGTGCAATACATCAACCTCGAGGCGCTGGAGGAGAAGCTGGCGGCCTCCGAAGCAATGTTCCGCGTGATCGCCCATCCGGGGGCCCATCTGGTGCCAGGCATGCCGCTGGGACTGGTCGCGGGCGGCCATGTGGCCCCTGAGGAGATCGCCGAGTGTTTCACTGTCGGCGCGGCGCGTACCATGGAGCAGGACGCGCGCTACGGGGTGATGGTGATGAACGAGATCGCCATCCGCGCCCTCTCGCCCGCGGTGAACGATCCGGGCACGGCGATCGACGTGGTGCAGCGGCTGGAGCGAATGCTGATGAAGCTTGGCCGCCCGGAGCATGCGCCGCCGGACTTTCCGCATGTA
This sequence comes from Alloyangia pacifica, assembly GCF_003111685.1. NCBI lineage: Bacteria > Pseudomonadati > Pseudomonadota > Alphaproteobacteria > Rhodobacterales > Roseobacteraceae > Alloyangia > Alloyangia pacifica. Next base: position 271,950 of record NZ_CP022189.1, read on the forward strand.
CAGATGGCGCCGCTTAACCCCGCGCACCTGCTGGAGGACGGCTTCTACCCGCTGATCCGCGACGGCGCGGCGCGGCCCGAGGTGATCGCCAGCGTACTCGCGGCGATGAAGGTGCTGGGCCGCGCGGAGTGGCCCGCGCTGGCCGTGGCGGCCGAGATCACCCGCGACTACACCTTTGCCCATGCCGAGGCGGCGCTGACAGTCGAGGCAGACCGGCGCTGGCTGGAGGCGAAGCGGCAGGAAGTCTGAGGCGGCTTCTACGCGTGCAGCGCGAGAGGGGCGGGCTTGCGCGACGAAGCAAACATGAAAAAGGCGAGCCCGGGGGTCCGCCTTTCGCATCTCGATAGCCCGGCGCTTACTTCGCCAGGTCTCTTGCCGGTATCTTCTCGAGCAGCGGCAGCACGTCCGCCATCTCCGGCCCGCGCTCTAGACCGGTCAGCGCCTTGCGCAGCGGCATGAACAGGCCCTTGCCCTTGCGGCCCGTGGCTTCCTTCACCGCCTTGGTCCATTCGCCCCAGGTCTCGGTGGTGTAGGGGCCTTCGGGCAGCAGGCCCATCGCCTCGGCAATGAAGTCGCGATCCTCGTCGGCGATCAGCGGCTCTGCGCCGTCGCGGAACAGCTCCCACCAGCCGGCGATCTCCTTGCGGGTCACGATGTTCTCGCGCGCCACGTTCCAGAAGGCCGCCTGCTTGCCCTCGGGCACGCCGATCTCGGTGAGCTGCGGTGCAACCGCCTCGAGCGGCAGCTGGTGCAGCTTGCGGGCGGTCAGCGGGTAGAGATCCTGCTCGTCGAACTTGGTCGGGGCGGCGCCGAACTGGCTCAGTTCGAAGCCCTCGGCGATCTCGTCCAGCGACAGGCGCAGTTCGACCGGCTGGCTCGAGCCCAGACGCGCCATCAGCGACAGCAGCGCCTCGGGCTCGACGCCCGCCTCGCGCAGGTCGCGGATCGACAGCACGCCGAGGCGCTTGGACAGCGACTCGCCCTGCGGGCCGGTGAGCAGCGAGTGGTGCGCGAAGCCGGGGGGCGTGCCGCCGAGCGCCTCGATGATCTGAATCTGCGTCGCGGTGTTGGTGACGTGGTCCGAGCCGCGCACGATGTTGGTGACGCCCATGTCCATGTCGTCGACCACCGAGGCCAGCGTGTAGAGGATCTGCCCATCGCCGCGGATCAGCACCGGGTCCGACACCGAGGCGGCGTCGATCGAGATGTCGCCGAGGATGCCGTCGGTCCAGTCGATGCGCTGCTGGTCCAGCTTGAAGCGCCACACGCCGTTGCCGCGCTCGGCACGCAGCGCGTCCTTCTCGGCGTCCGAAAGGGACAGCGCGGCGCGGTCGTAGACCGGCGGCTTGCCCATGTTGAGCTGCTTCTTGCGCTTCAGGTCCAGCTCGGTCGGCGTCTCGAAGGCCTCGTAGAAACGGCCCAGGGCGCGCAGCTCGTCGGCGGCGGCATGGTAGCGGTCCAGCCGCGCGCTCTGTCGCTCCGTCTTGTCCCAGTGCAGACCGAGCCATTCGAGGTCGCGCTTGATGCCGTCGACGTATTCTTCCTTGCTGCGCTCGGCATCGGTGTCGTCGATGCGCAGGATGAAGGTGCCGCCGGCCTTGCGCGCGATCAGGTAGTTGAACAGCGCGGTGCGGAGGTTGCCCACATGGATGTGACCGGTGGGCGACGGTGCGAAACGGGTGGTGGTCATGCTAGCCTCCTGCATACGCGGCTGGCAATTTCACAAGCGCGGCGGTTTGTCCAGTTCGCGGCCCTTGGCGCGGTGTCCAAGCCGTGTATTCTCCGCCCTATGAGAGACATTCTGACGGTCACGCTCAATCCCGCGCTCGATCTGTCGACCACCACGGATCGCGTGGTGGCCGGGCCGAAGCTGCGCTGTGACACGCCAAGCGCCGATCCCGGCGGCGGCGGCATCAACGTCGCGCGGGTGGCCGCCGAGCTTGGTGGCCCGGCACGGGCCTTTCTGGCGCTCGGCGGGCCGACGGGGATGCGGCTCGAGGCGGCGCTGGAAGAGCTCGGGTTGCCGCTGGTGCGGATGCGGGCGCCGGGCGAGACCCGCGAGAGCCTTGCCGTGCACGACCGGCACAACGGCGAACAATATCGCTTTGTCATGCCCGGGCCGGTCTGGAGCGAGGGGGACGTGCACGACGCGCTTTCGTCGGTTGCCAGCACCGTGCACGAGGGCGGCATCGTGGTGCTCAGCGGCAGCCAGCCGCCGGGGGTGCCGAGTGATTTCCCGATCGAGCTTGCCCGCGCGCTGCGTGCGCGCGGCGCCTATCTGATCGTCGACACCTCGGGGCCGGTGCTCGAGCTTCTGGCCAAGGGCACCGATCCGGCGCCGGCGGTGCTGCGGATGGACAGTCTCGAAGCCGAGGACCTGGCGGGTCGGCCGCTGATGACCCGGGCCGACTCCGCCCGGTTCGCTGCCGAGCTCGTGGCTCGGGGCGCGGCCGAGCGGGTGATCCTTGCGCGCGGCGCGGATGGTTCGGTCATGGCGGGGCCGGACGGGCTCTGGCAGGTGAGCGCGGCCAAGGTCACGGTGCTCTCGGCGGTGGGGGCGGGGGACAGTTTCGTCGGAGCCTATGCCTTCGGGATTTCCTCTGGCCTGAGCGCACCGGAGTCTCTGGCGCTCGGCGCGGCCGCGGCCAGCGCGACGGTGACGACTCCGGGCACGACGCTCTGCACGCGGGCCATGGTGCGCGGGCTGCTCGCGCAATGCGGCGCGCGCGAAATACGGGCCTGACAGCACTGCAGCCGGGAAGCGGCGCAGCCTACGAAGAGTTCGGTCAATCCCGCAAAAATACAAGGATGTGATGATGCGCCAGCCCGTGCCCTGTGGCCGAATGCCGCGGGGGCGCTATCCTTTCGCGCAGGAAGACCGCCTGCAGGGCAACAAGAGAGGAAGACGACAATGGACAAGGACAAGATCACCCGCCGCACGGCGCTGACCTGCGCTGCCGCGTTGCCGCTTGGCGCCACTCTTGGCGGTGCCACGAGAGCCCGGGCGCAGAACTCGCAGGGTCCGCTGGTGCCGCGGACCTACCGCGTGCCGCTGGGCGATTTCGAAGTCACCGCGATGATGACCGGCACCCGCACCGTGCCCGATCCGCAGGGCACCTTCGGGATGAACGCCAGCGCCGAGGAATTCGCCGAGGTGTCCGAGGCCGCCAACATCCCGACGGACAAGGCGCAGTTCTTCTTCACGCCGACGCTGGTCAACACCGGCAACGCACTGATCCTCTTCGACACCGGGCTCGACCCGGCGGGTATCGTCGCCGCGGTCGAGGCGGCGGGCTACGCAGCGGATGACGTGAGCCACGTGGTGATCACCCACATGCATGGCGACCACATCGGCGGGCTCTCGGACAATGGCACGCCAACCTTCGCCAATGCCGCGCTGCTCACCGGGCAGGAGGAATGGGATCACTGGTCCTCCGCCGGCAACGAGACCTTCGACGGCAAGGTGCGCCCACTGGAGGGAAGCTTCAGCTTCCTTGGCAACGGCGCCGAGGTGGCGCCGGGGATCACTGCCGTTCTGGCGCCCGGGCATACGCCGGGCCATATGTGCTTCATGCTCGAAAGTGGTGGCAAGAAGCTGATGCTGACCGCCGATCTGGCCAACCACTATGTCTGGTCGGTGGGCAAGCCCGACTGGGAAGTGCGCTTCGACATGGACAAGGAGCTCGCCGCCTCGTCGCGCCGCAAGATCTTCGGCACCCTGGCCGAGGACAGGACGCCCTTCATTGGCTATCACATGCCCTTCCCGGCGATCGGCTACGTCGAGGCCGAGGACGACGGCTTCCGCTACGTGCCGCACAGCTACCAGCTGCTGCTGAGCTGAGCGGGCCCGAAAGGGTCTGGCTTGCGCGCCTGAGGCGCGCGGGCCTCAGCGGAAGGCCGGCCCGTGCGCCCAGATGGTCAGCGAGTGACGCTCGCCGCTGCTCACCGGGGTCACGCGGTGCAGCATGTACGACGGGAAGAGCGTGGCGGTGCCGCGCTCTTTTCCTGCCGTGACGATGTGGTTCGACGGCATGACTTCCAGCGCGCCGCCCTCGTAGTCGTCCTCGTCCGAGAGTTGCACAACCATGGTCAGCTTGCGACGCGCGGCGAGGCGGCCTTCCCCGATGTCCGAATGCCAGTCGAAATGCCCTTCGCGCTCGGCACCATAGCGGGCGATCTGGGCACTCTCGTCAAAGGCGTCGAGCGCGAAGTCATAGGCGCTGCGATTTGCGTCGCGCACCAGTTCGATAATCCGGTCCATGACCCACTCCGCGCCCGCGACATCGTCGAGCCATACCAGATCGGCCCGGCGCAGGTTGTGTGCGCGCTGCTGCCCCACCAGCCGCGCGTCCGAGGCCTCTGCGGTGCGTGCGATCTCGATGAGACGGGCGCAGTCGGTCTCGGAGAAGGCCTCGGGGATGCTGTGGACGGTGATCATGCGACTCTCCTGCAAACGGAGCGCGCAGCTAAGAGCGGGGGCGGGGAAAATCTGTACCGTTTGCGACATGGATTCCCAAAAGCGACCTGTCTTTGCGTCATTGTGGGAACTCCGCCATGCCGGGCCGCCGCGCGCCGCGGTTCCCTCTTTTCCCGCACCCTCCGGCACGCCATATCCGCTGCATGAACACTCCGGATCTCGCCGCCTTCGAGACCATGGCCCGTGCCGCGGTCGATGCCCTGCCTGCGCCCTTCCGCGCCGCCGCCGCCGAGGTCGTGCTGCGCGTCGAGGATTGGCCGCCGGAGGAGATTCTCGACGAGATGGAGATCGACGACCCGCTCGAGCTGACCGGTCTCTACGAGGGGATCCCGATGACCGAGAAATCCTCGAGCTGGCCCTCACCCTATCCCGACACGGTCTGGCTGTTCCGCGAGCCGATCCTGCAGGAGTGGCGCGAGCGGGATGACGTGACGCTGGAAGAGCTGGTCACCCACGTGACGGTGCACGAGTTCGCGCATCATTTCGGCTGGTCCGACGACGACATTGCGCGCATTGACCGCTGGTGGGAGTGAGCAGGCGCAAGCTCAGACGGTGACGCCGCTCTCCTGCAGCAGCGCGCGCATCCGGGTGACGAAGCGCTCGGCGCCGAGGTCTCCCTGCGCGGTTGCGAGCGCGGCGGCGCCGAGGCGATGCCGGAGCGCGGCGTCGTCGAGGAGCGAGGCCAGCACATCTTCCACTGCGCCGGGGCGGGTTACGTCGACGTGCAGCCCATTCTCGCCGTGCCGCACGTAGCCCGCCGAGCCGGCATCGGTCGAGATCACCGGCACGCAGCCATAGGCCATGGATTCCACCGGGGCGAAGCCGAGCGGCTCGCGCACCGAAGGCAGGATGCAGATGTCTGCCCGCCGGTAGAGCTCGGGCATCTGCTTGAAGGGCACATTGGCGTGCAGCTCGAGCCAGGGCTCGGCCGAGGCCACCTCTTGCAGCGCGGCAACCTGCGCGGCGTGTTGCACCGGATCGCCGATGGTGCCCGCCAGCAGCAGCCGCACCTTGCCCGCACGGCCCTGCGCCCGCAGCGCGTCGATCACCATGCCGTGGTTCTTGCGCGGGTTGTGAAGCTTGGCGACGCAGAGCACCGTGACTTCTCGGCCGTTCCGGGTGTCGGCGTCGCAGGGCGCGGCGTCCGGCGCCGCCATCACCGGCCAGGGGATGTAGCGGGCGTCGCGGCTCGGCGGGATGGTCGCGTCGAGCCCCAGCACGGGCGTCACCCGGCGCAGCGGCAGGCCCTGGAAGCGGCGCGTCAGCCGGCGCTTCAGTGGCTCGCGCCAGTGGTAGGGATTGAGGTCGTAGAACCACATCGGTGTGCCGCTGGCACGCGCCAGCCGGGCCACCGCCCGGCGGTGCCGCGCGACGTTGCGCAGGATCACCAGGTCCGGCTTCAGCGCGTCCCAGGCGGCACGGAATGCGCCGGGGTCGGCATCTTGCGGAAAGAGCCGCGGCGCGACGACGCTGTGGTCCTCGGTCTTGCCGCTGCCACTGCCCCAGACCGCCACGTCGATCTCCGCTGCGTTCAGCGCGCGCGTCGCCTCCCAGAGGTTCGTGTGGAACCGCTCGACGACGAAGAGGATCCGGGGCCGCACCGCGCTCACCCGTTGTCGCGCCAGCGGTTGGCGATCGGGTAGCGCCGGTCAAGCCAGAAGGCCTTTTGCGACAGCCGCGCGCCGGGGGCGGACTGGAAGCGCTTGTATTCGGAGATGTAGAGCAGATGCTCGACCTTCTTGGCGTCGGCGCGGTCGTAGCCGGCGGCGACGCAATCGGCGATCGAGCCGTCGCGGTCCACGAGGATCTCGAGGATGCCGTCGAGCACCGGGTAGTCGGGCAGGCTGTCGCTGTCCTTCTGGTCCTCGCGCAGCTCGGCCGAGGGGGGCTTGGTGATGATCCGCTCGGGAATCACCTCGCCCTCGGGGCCCTTCATCCAGGGGCGCGCGTTCTCATTGCGCCAGCGGCAGATTGCGAAGACCCGGGTCTTGTAAAGATCCTTGATCGGATTGTAGCCGCCTGCCATGTCGCCATAGATCGTGGCGTATCCCACCGCGACCTCGGACTTGTTGCCGGTGGTCAGCAGCATCTCGCCAAGCTTGTTGCTGAGCGCCATCAACAGCAGCCCGCGCAGGCGCGACTGGATGTTCTCCTCGGTCAGGTCGGCGGGCCGACCCTCAAAGAGCGACGACAGCGTATTGGTGATCGCACCACGCGCCTCGGCGATCGGCACGAAGTCGTAGTGGCAGCCGAGGTTCTTGGCGCAGGCCTTGGCATCCTCGAGCGAGTGCTCGGAGGTGTATTCCGACGGCAGCATCACGCAGCGCACGTTCTCGGCGCCAAGCGCGTCGGTTGCGATGGTGGCAACCAGCGCCGAGTCGATCCCGCCGGACATGCCCAGCAGCACCTTTCCGAAGCCGGTCTTGCGGCAATAGTCGCGCAGGGCCAGCACCATGGCGTGGTAGTCTTGTTCCATCTCGCTCGGGTGCTGCACGAAACGCCCGGCCTCGGCGCGCCACCCTTCGGGGGTGCGCACCAGATCGACCTGCGCGATCTCCTCCTCGAAAACCGGCAGTTGCAGCGCCGCCTGGCCGCCGGGGTTCAGCACGAAGGAGCCGCCGTCGAAGATCTGGTCGTCCTGTCCGCCCACCATGTTGAGGTAGATGAGCGGCAGGCCGGTCTCGATGACCCGCGCCACCATCTTGTTGAGCCGGGTGTCGTGTTTGTTGCGGCGGTAGGGCGAGCCATTGGGCACCAGCAGGAATTCGGCGCCGGTCTCGGCGAGGGTCTCGGCCACGTCCTCGTACCAGGCGTCCTCGCAGATCGGCGAGCCGATGCGCACATTGCCCACCGCGTAAGGTCCGCCGATGGCGCCGCTGTCGAAGACCCGGACCTCGTCGAAGACGCCGTAGTTCGGGAGGTGGTGCTTGAAGACCTGGGTGACGATCCGCCCGCCTCGGCAGATGAGATAGGCGTTGTAGAGCTCGGTGCCCTCGATCCAGGGGCAGCCAATGGCCAGCGCCGGGCCGTCGGCGCAATCCTCGGCCAGCTTGCGTGCAACCTCCATGCAGTCCAGCGTGAAGGCGTGCTTCATCGGCAGGTCCTGCGGGTTGTAGCCGGCGATGAAGAGCTCGGGCAGGGCGACGAGCTGGGCCCCCGCTTCGCGGCCCTTCTCCCAGGCGTCTTTCGCCTTGGCAGCGTTGCCGGCAAGATCGCCCACGGTCGGGTTGAGCTGCGCGAGGGTCAGGCGGAAACGGTCACCCATGAGCCACGTCCTTTTGGTCACATCCGCGTGCCCACATAGCAGAACCACGCCGGAGGGGAAGAAGCTGGGGGCAAAAGAGATTGTCAGCCAAGGGGGTGTTGTTTAGTTTCGCGGCGGCAGAAGGCCCGTTTTCAGGTCGATTTTCGGGGCAGACCAACAGGCATCCGGCAAGGTCCGGCAAGGAAAGCGCATGAAGCTCTCAGGCAGAACCATCCTTACGGCAGTGGCGATCGCGGCGCTGACCTATCCCGCGCTGGCGCAGGTCGAGGGCGGCGAGGTCCAGACCAAGCAATACGACGATGGCGGGGTCTACGAGGGCACCTTCCAGAACGGGCTGCAGCATGGCACCGGCACCTACCGGCTGCCGAATGGCTACGAATACACCGGCGAATGGGCCGAGGGCGAGATCCGCGGCGAGGGCGTCGCGCGCTTCCCGAATGGCTCGGTCTACGAGGGCCAGTTCGCCAAGGGCAAGCCCGAGGGCATCGGCCGCATCGTCTTTGCCGACGGCGGGACCTACGAGGGGTCGTGGCTCGACGGCAAGATCACCGGCAAGGGCGTCATGCAATACGCCAACGGCATGCGCTACGAAGGCGCCTTCCGCAACGCGCTGCACCACGGACGCGGCGTGATGACCGGCCCCAACGGCTACCGCTACGAGGGCGACTGGGTGAACGGCGTCAAGCAGGGCAATGCCGAGATCGCCTATCCCGACGGATCGGTCTTCGAGGGCCGCGTTGCCAACGGGCTGCGCGATGGCCAGGGAAAGCTGACCATGCCGGACGGTCTGATCTACGAAGGCACATGGCGCGAAGGGCAGATCGACGGGATCGGCAAGCTGACTCAGCCAAACGGCGATGTCTACGAGGGAGAACTGGTCGACGGCCGCCGCGAGGGGCAGGGCAAGGTCACCTACGCCAATGGCGATGTCTACGAGGGCCAGTTTGACAACGACCAGCGGCAGGGCAAGGGCGCCTTCATCGGCGAGGACGGCTACCGCTACGAGGGCGACTGGGTTTCGGGGCAGATCGAGGGGCAGGGCAAGGTTATCTATCCCGACGGGTCCGTCTACGAGGGTGCCTTCCTTGGCGATCTCGCCAATGGGTCCGGCAAGATCACCTATCCCGATGGCTCCACCTACGAGGGCGATTGGGTCGACGGTGTGATCGAGGGGCAGGGCGTGGCCCGCTACGCCAACGGCTTGGTCTACGAGGGGACGTTCAAAAACGCCCGCAACGACGGGCAGGGGGTGATGACCTACCCCGACGGCTACCGTTACGAGGGCGACTGGAAGGATGGTCAGCGCCACGGCGAGGGCACCGCCACCTATCCTGATGGCACGGTCTATACAGGCGCCTTCCGCGACGGGCAGCGCCACGGGCAGGGCACGATCACCATGCCCGACGGCTTCCGCTACGAGGGTGGCTGGGTCAACGGCGAGATCGAGGGCGAGGGCGTGGCGACCTATGCCAACGGCGATGTCTACGAGGGCAACTTCAAGGACGGCAAGCGCCAGGGCGAGGGCACCATGCGCTATGCCACTGGCGAGCAGAGCACCGGCACATGGGTGAACGGCGTTCTGACCACCGACACGCCCGTGCAGGACAGCGAGACCCCTGCGGAGGCGCCGGACCAAGGGGCCGATCCGACCGAGGGAGAGGCGCTTCCGGCGGAGCCGGGCGCCGCGACCTCCGAATAACGCAGGAACCACCAAGCTCGAATGCGTGTTTCCTCAAGATAATCCAGGGAGGCACATGATGAGCAAGTTTCAAGTCGGCGAAATCGTAGAGTGGAATTGGGGCGATGGCAGAGCCAAGGGCAAGATCGCAGATCGCTTCGAGCGCAGGGTGACGCGCCAGATCAAGGGCCAGGAGATCACCCGCAATGGCTCTTCGGACACACCTGCCTTCCTCATTGAGCAGGAAGACGGCGGCCGGGTGCTGAAACTCGAGAGTGAGCTCTCGAAAGTCTGAGCCAGCGAGCCCGGCCTCAGCCGAGCTCCAGCGTCGCCACCGCGTGCAGGCCGGGTCCGGGCAGCGGTGCGGGGCCGCGATACATGCGGGCGGTGTGGAACATCTGCTCGAGCCCCATCTCGAGGCAATGCGCGGCCAGCGGCGCCGACCCCTGCGGCAGGTCGATCATCACCGGCTCGTCCTCGGTGTGCTGGGCCGCAGCCTCTAGCAGCGTGCTTGCCACCTGCAGATTCGGCGCGCAGAGCGGGCCGATCTTCCAGCCTTCGCGGCATCGCCGCACGGTGAGGAACCCATCCGGCGCGCCATTGCTCCGGTGTACCAGCGTGTAGCGGCTTTGCGCCGGTTCAAGCCAGGCGGCGCAGAAGGCGGGCTTGGCATAGCCGCAGGCGCGGCGCTCCAGCTCCATCAGCAGCGGGTGGTCCGCCGCCGAGGCCGAGGTCACCCCCTTGCCGTGCCCAGCGAGCAACCTCCCGGCGTAGCGCCTGGTCTGTCCGGCCAGCACGAAGCCCGATTTTCGATAGTTCTCCTGCTGCGCCGGTACGCCGTCGAGCCCGACCGTGCGGTCGCCGGCGTGTCTCAACGCGTGCAGCCAGAGCGCATGGGCGATGCCCTGGCCGCGGTACGCCGGTGCGCAGAGATAGAGCCCCAGGAAGGCAAGCGTGGGAGAATGGTTCACCACCGAGATCGCCGCCGCCATCTTGCCGCCAAGCTCGGCACAGAAGAAGCCGCTCGGGTCGGTTGCATGAAAGACCTCGAGATCCTCGAGCCCCGGGTTCCAGCCCTCCTCGGCGGCCCAGTCCAGCGCCCGGCCAAGGTCGGCCCGGGTCATGGTTCGCAGCATCATGGCCGCAGGGCGTCGCGCAAGCTCTGCGGCGGAGGCGGGGCCTCGCGCAGATCGAGCGACGACAGCAGATCGAGCAGGTGGCCCTTCATCATCTCCTCCGCCGTGGCGCCGTCGCCCCGTTCAAGGGCGGACAGCAGCGCCTCATGCGCATGAGTTTCGCACATTGCCTCGGGTCTGCGCCAGTAAAGAGCGATGACCAGAGAAGATCTTGCGATGAGCTGGGTGATGAATTCGGCGATGGTGGACTGGTCGGCAATGCGCGCGATCTCGATGTGGAACTCGCCGGAGAGTCGCAGCGCGGTGCCGTAGTCGCCGCGGTCGAGCGCCGCGTGCTCGGCCCTGTTGTGGGCGCGCAGCCGGGCGGCGCCCTCTGCTGTGATGCGTTCGGCGGCCGAGCGGGCCGTGCGCGGCTCGAGCAGGGCGCGGGCCTCGAAGACCTCGCGAGCCTCGCGGATCGACGGCTCTGCGACAAAGGCGCCGCGGTTGGGCTCGATCGTGACGAGTTGATCATGCGCCAGCATCTGGAGCGCCGAGCGCACGATGGTGCGCCCGACGCCGAAGATCTCACCGACCTCGTCCTCGTTCAGCTTGAGGCCCGGCGCCAGCCGGTGCTCGTGCACCGCCAAGGTCAGCGCATCGGCGACGGCCCGGGCCCTGGAACCCTTGGCGCGTTCTGCGGTTCTTCCGGGGTTTTCCGCTCCTGAACTCACGCGTGTCTCCTTTGTCTTCACTGTTCCCGAGAGACTCTGTGCGCACAAGTGGTGTGGGTATCGCACGGGATGATTCCAAAAATCGTGTACAATATGAAATCAAAAAGCGCACAGAGGTCATGAACATTGGTGAAAATTTAAGCGGACACCAGTTTCTGGCCTTCCCCATCTTCGCCCGCGCTTCGTTTTTCGCACGCCCCGGGGACAGGATCTGGAGGCAGCCGCTGCGGCGGAGCTGAGGCCGGAACAACGGGGGACACATGCGCCAAGGACTCGATCTCGAACTCGTCGGCCTGACCAAGCGCTACGGCGACACTGTCGCGGTGGACGCGATCAACCACCATTTCGGCTCGGGCGTCTATGCCTGCCTGCTCGGCCCATCAGGCTGCGGCAAGTCCTCGACTCTGCGGATGATCGCGGGGCACGAGACGGTGAGCGAGGGCTCGATCGTTCTGGGCGGGTCGGACATCTCCTACCTGCCGCCCGCGAAGCGCGGCACGGCGATGATGTTCCAGAGCTACGCGCTCTTTCCGCACCTGTCGGTGGCCGACAACGTCGCCTTCTCCCTGAAGATGAAGGGCGTCGACGCCGCCACCCGCCGCAACTCGGCGATGGAGATGCTCTCGCTCGTCGACATGACGCCCTATGCAGAGCGCCTGCCCTCGCAGCTCTCGGGCGGTCAGCAGCAGCGCGTGGCGCTGGCCCGAGCGCTGATCACCGAGCCACAGATCCTGTTGCTCGACGAGCCGCTCTCGGCGCTGGACCCGTTCCTGCGCATCCGCATGCGGTCCGAGCTGAAGCGCCTGCAGCGCGAGCTTGGCATCACCTTCGTGCATGTCACCCACGGCCAGGACGAGGCCCTGGCGCTGGCCGACGAGATCGTCGTGATGAACAACGCCGTGATCGAGCAGGCGGGCAGCGCGCGCGACGTGTTCAATGCGCCGAAGACAGAGTTCGTCGCCCGCTTCATGGGCGGGCACAACGTGCTGGCGCTGCCGCAGGGCCGTTTCGCCATCCGCAACGACCTGACGCGCATCGCCCCCGAGGCCGGCGCGCCGCTGGGCGGGCGGGTCACCTCGGTGGAGTTCCAGGGCGCGCATGTGGCGGTGACCGTCCTCGCCGCCGGCGATCAGGACGTCACGGCTTGGGTGCCGGAAGCGCAGTTCTTCTCCGATCCGAAATCCCCCGGCGACGGGGTTGGCCTCAGCTGGGACGACCGGGCGCTGCATCCGCTTTCGGCCTGACCGCGCCGCGCGCGGCCCTGCCCCTTCTTCTCTTTCCAAATACGCATTTCCGAAGACCGCAAACCAGAAAAACAACAGATAGGGAGACCACAATGACCAAACAGACCCTCAGCCGGCGGACGCTTCTGAAGGGCGCCGCCGCCGCAGGTGCGGCCAGCGCCTTCCCGGCGCCGATGATCTGGGCGCAGAACATCAAGGATGTCACTCTGCGCCAGTTCGGCACCGGCGTGTCGAACCTCAACGAGGTGGGCCAGAAGGTGAAAGAAGACCTTGGCTTTACGCTCGAGATGACCGCGCTGGATTCCGACGCCGTGACCCAGCGGGCCGCCACCCAGCCCGGCAGCTTCGACATCGCCGACATCGAGTACTGGATCTGCAAGAAGGTCTGGCCGACCGGCAACCTGCAAGCCATGGATGTCAGCAAGATCAAGAACTACGACAAGATCGTCGGTATCTTCAAGGACGGCAAGCTGACGCCCGAGTCGACCATCGCGCAGGGCACCGCGCCGCATACCGTGGGCTTTACCGACGGTCCCGACGGCACCACCTTCGCCTCGGAACAGACCAACTGGATGACCCTCATCCCGACGATCTACAACGCCGACACGCTGGGCATCCGCCCTGACCTCATCGGCCGCCCGATCGACACCTGGGCCGAGCTTCTGAACCCCGAGTTCAAGGGCAAGGCCTCGATCCTCGACATCAGCTCGATCGGCATCATGGACGCCGCCATGGTCTGCGAAGCGATGGGCGAGATCGCCTATGGCGACAAGGGCAACATGACCCGCGAAGAGATCGACAAGACCATGGCGATCTTCACCGAGGCTAAGAAGGCCGGCCAGTTCCGCGCCTTCTGGAAGACCTTCGACGAGAGCGTCAACCTGATGGCCTCGGGCGAGGTGGTGATCCAGTCGATGTGGTCGCCGGCGATCACGGCCGTCAAGTCGCGTGGCATCGACTGCGTCTACCAACCGCTGAAGGAGGGCTATCGCTCGTGGGGCGGCGGCATCGGCCTGTCGAAGAACCTCTCGGGGCTCGAGCTGGATGCGGCCTACGAGTACATCAACTGGTACCTCGACGGCTGGGTCGGCGGCTTCCTGATGCGCCAGGGCTATTACTCGGCGGTCCCGGAAACCTCGAAGGATTACATGACCGAGAACGAGTGGGGCTACTGGTTCGAGGGCAAGGAAGCCACCGACACCATCACCAACCCCTTCGGCGACGCCATGGCAAAGGCCGGCGAGGTGCGCGACGGCGGCTCCTTCGAGGAGCGCATGGGCTCCGTCGCCTGCTGGAACGCGGTCATGGACGAGAACCAGTACATGGTCCGCAAGTGGAACGAGTTCATCGCGGCCTGATCCCTCGGGTCTGACCGTCACACCTTGGTCCTGACCGAGACCGCCGCGCCCCGGATTTGCCCGGGGCGCGGCCCCTGATGCGGCGCTGCCGCAGGACACAACGACCGGAGGCCCCATGCGCGCTGGCGAAACGAACCGACACCTGACCGGCTGGTTGCTGGCCTCGCCGCTGACGCTGGTGCTGATCTTCTTTCTGGTGCTGCCGATCGCGATGATCGTCGTCGTCAGCTTCTGGCAGGCAACGGAATTCTCGATCATCCCGGCCTTCAGCTGGGAGAACTACGACTTCCTCTTCGGCTCGCCGGTGACCTACCGGGTGTTCGGAAACACCATCAAATATGCGCTGATCGTCTGGGTCTTCACGCTGGGGATCGGCTTCACGGTGGCCTACTTCCTTGCCTTCCACGTGCGCACTCAAACTTGGCAGATCGCGCTCTTCCTGCTCTGCACCATCCCGTTCTGGACCTCGAACATCATCCGGATGATCTCGTGGATCCCCTTTCTCGGGCGCAACGGGCTGGCCAACTCGGCGCTGATCTCGGCGGGCATCACCGACGAGCCGCTGGACTGGCTGCTCTACTCGGATTTCTCGGTGATCCTCGCCTTCGTGCATCTCTACACGCTGTTCATGGTGGTGCCGATCTTCAACACCATGATGCGCATCGACAAATCGCTGATCGAGGCGGCCTATGACGGCGGCGCCAGCGGGTTCCAGACGCTGACCAACGTGATCATCCCGCTGTGCAAGCCGGGCATCATGATCGGCACGATCTTCGTTGTCACATTGGTGATGGGCGACTTCGTTACGGTCCGATTCATGTCTGGCTCGCAATCGGCCAACGTCGGCCGGCTCATCCAGAACGACATCGCGCTGCTGCAGTACCCCTCGGCCTCGGCCACGGCGGTGGTGCTGCTGGTTACCGTGCTGATGGTCATCGGCATCCTTCTGCGCTTCGTCGACATCCGCAAGGAGCTCTGATCCATGGAAACCCGCCCCCGCTCCTTCTACGTGCTCGGCGCTTTTTTCGTGCTGTTCCTGCTGTTCCTCTACGGGCCGACCTTCACCATCGCGATCCTCAGCTTTCAGGGGCCACAGGGGGGCCTCACCTTCCCGATGCGCGGCGCGTCGCTGCACTGGTTCTTCGACCTCTTCCAGCAGCAGGCAGTGGGCGACATCTGGGGCAGCTTCCGCCGCAGCTTCGTGCTGGGGCTGATGGTCATGGTCACCACCGTCATCGTCTCGGTGATGGGCGGGCTGGCCTTCCGCAAGCGCTTCGCCGGCAACGTGGTGCTGTTCTACCTGGTGATCACCGCGCTGGTGATCCCCTCGATCCTGGTCTCGCTTGGGGTCGGGCTAATCTTCAGCCAGGCCGGTTTGCCGATCCACTGGGCCAGCTCCGGCTTCGGCTCGCAGCTGACATGGACGCTGCCCTTCGGCTTGCTGATCATGTTCGCGGTGTTCAACCGCTTCGACAAATCCTACGAGGAGGCGGCCCGCGATCAGGGTGCGAGCAACTGGCAGGCGTTGCGCCACGTGGTGCTGCCGATCATCGCGCCCTCGCTGATCGGCGTCGCGCTCTTCGGGTTCACGCTCAGCTACGACGAGTTCGCCCGCACCCTGCTGACCGCGGGCAGCTACAACACGCTGCCGCTCGAGATCTACGGCATGACCACCAATGTCACCACGCCGGTGATCTTTGCGCTCGGCACGCTGACCACGGCGTTTTCGCTGGTGATTATCGGGGTCTTCCTGCTCACCGTCTGGTCGATGAACAAGCGGCGGGCGAAGCAGGGGTCGGATGCCGGCAAGGGAATGGTCTGATGGCCTACCTCATCATCAACCCCAACAGCACCGCCGCGATGACCGAGGCCATGCTGGAGGTCGCCCGCGCCTCGGTGCCGGGGCTGACCCTCGAGGGCTGGACGAATGCTGACGGCCCGCCCGCCATCCAGGGTCACGCCGACGGGCTGAAGGCTGCGCCGCCGCTGCTGGGGCTGATCGACAAGGCCAATGCCGAGGGCTTCGAGGGCATCATCATCGCCTGTTTCGACGACACCGCGCTGGCCGAGGCGCAGGCCCGCTCGAAGGTGCCGGTGATCGGCATCGGGCAGGCGGCCTATCACGCCGCCGCCCTGCGCGGCTGGAGCTTCTCGGTGGTGACCACGCTGGCGGTATCGGTGCCCATCCTCGAGGAGAACATCATCCGCTACGGCTTCGAGGACCTGCTGGGCAAGGTGCGGGCCTCCGACGTGCCGGTGCTGGCCCTCGAGGAGGATCCCGAGGCGGCGACCGAGGCGGTGGCCGCCGAGACCGCCCGTGCCATGGCCGGCGACGCTGTGGATTGCGTGATCCTCGGCTGCGCCGGGATGGCGAAGCTGACGGCGCACCTGCGGGCGCGGTTCGACAAGCCGGTGATCGACGGCGTGGAAAGCGCGGCGCGGCTGATCTCGGTGCTCTGATCCGCCGAGCTATCGTCAAGAGGATGGCTCAGGCAAGCGCCTTGCCTGTCGCTCCCTCGCACACCCCGGCTTTCGCCATCTTCGGCCAGCTCGCGAGGATCGCCGCACAGCCCGTCACCCCGTGCTGGACGAGCAGCGCCGGAAGGTCCACGAGCCGCCCGGTGATGATCCGCTCGCCCGGCTTCGAGACCTCGACCGCGATGGTCAGCGGCGCATCCTCGGGCATCCCCGTCTCCAGCAGCGACCGGGTGATCCGCTCGGCCTGGCTCACCGCCATGTAAAGCGCCAGCGCGACGCCGGGCCGGGCGTGGCGGGCGCAGTCGGGCAGGGGATCGCCTGCGCGGGCGTGGCCAGTGGCCAGCACCAGCGCATCGGTCTCGCCGCGCGTCGTCAGCGGGATGCCGGCGCGGGCAGCGGCGGCCATGGCAGCGGTCACCCCGGGGACGATCTCGGTCTCGATGCCGTGCATCCGCGCGGCCTCGAGTTCCTCGGCGGCGCGTCCGAAGATGCCGGGATCGCCGGACTTGAGACGCACGACATTGCGCCCCCGCAGGGCGGCGGCAACGATGACGGCGTTGATCTGCTCCTGCGGCCAGGCGTGGGCGCCGACCTCCTTGCCGACGAAGACCAGCTCGGCGCGCGGCCCGGCCAGCGCCAGCACATCGGGATCGACGAGCCGGTCATAGAAGATCACATCGGCTGCCTGCAGACGCGCCACCGCCCGCAGGGTCAGCAGATCAGCCGCGCCCGGCCCGGCTCCGACGAGGGCGATGGTTCCTTTGGCCGGCATCTCGTCGGGGGCTGCGATGGGAAAGCTGGGAAGAACGCTCATCTTGGGTTCCTCATTCTGCCGCTTCGGGGGTCGGGGTCTTGGCGCGGGACAGCAGGGCCGCGAGCTCGGGACGGCAGGAGCCGCAGTTGCTTCCCGCCTGCAGCGCCGCGCCGATGGCGTCGACACTCATCAGCCCCTGCGTCTCGATGCCGTCCAGGATGGTGTTCACCCCGACGTTGAAGCAGGCGCAGACCACCGGGCCAGGATCGGGCTGGTCGGCGGGCGCGCGGCCGGTGAGCACATGCGGCGCTTCTTCACCGGGCAGCGTGGCGACATGGCTGCGCATCACCCCCACCGGCTCGGGAGAGACGAAGAGCGCGGCGCGTAGTCGGCCCTCGGCGTGAAAGGCGATGCGGACAGACCCGCGGCGCGGATCGGTGATCGCCTGCATCTCGGCGCGCGGCAGGTCGAAGAGGCGGCGCGCCTCGACCTCCCAGTCTTCGGGGGACTCGCTCCCGGCCATCTCGAGCCGCCAGCCGCTCTCGGTTCGGGCGACCGCCCAATAGTCGCTTTCGGGCGCCATCTCGGTGCAGGAAACGGCAAAGCCGTACCACTTGGCCGCGAAGGGCGCGAGCGCGACCACCGCGCCCTTGCTCTCGGGCTGGCCGGAGATCGGGTCGGTGATGGGGGGCACGAGCGCGTCGATGCGGGCGGCGGGCGCTGTCTCGCCGGTCCAGTGTATGGGGGCAAAGACCTCGCCGCGTTGCACCTTGTCGGTGATGAGGGCCCGCAGGAGGGCCGTTCCGTGAGTGGAGGTGACCCGCACGAGGCTGGCGGGCGCGATCGCCAGCGCCGCCGCGTCCTCGGGATGGATCTCGACGAAGGGCTCAGCGAGATGCGCCGACAGCCGCGGCGAGCGCGCCGTGCGGGTCATCGTGTGCCATTGGTCGCGGATACGCCCGGTGTTGAAGCGGAAGGGGAAGCGCCTTGCGGTCTTCTGGGCGAAGTCCTTCCACTTCACCGGCACCATGCGCGCCCTGCCGCTTTCGGTGTAGAAGGCGCCGTCGCCGAAGAACCGCCCGCCCTTGCGCGCCCCGGCAAGGGGCCAGCGGAAGGGCGCAAGTGCAGCATATTCGCCATCGGTGAGACCCGCGTGGCCGGAGATGTCGAAATCCTTGCCGAAGCCGCCCGCGATGCCCGAAAGCGCGGCGTATTCGCGGAAGATCTCGGCGGGGGAGGCGTAGTCGAAAGCCGACGGCCAGCCCATGCGCCTTCCCACTTCCGAGAGCATTTCCCAGTCG
This sequence comes from Alloyangia pacifica, assembly GCF_003111685.1. NCBI lineage: Bacteria > Pseudomonadati > Pseudomonadota > Alphaproteobacteria > Rhodobacterales > Roseobacteraceae > Alloyangia > Alloyangia pacifica. The sequence goes on from NZ_CP022189.1 coordinate 290,354, forward strand.
GGCCTCGCCGCGCCGGGTGCGGGCAGGGCGGCGCGCTGGCGCGAGATGGTGCGGTCGGAATTGGTGACGGTGCCCTCCTTTTCTCCCCAGGCGGTGGCGGGCAGCAGCACATGCGCCAGCCGGGCGGTGTCGGTGGCGGCGGTGATGTCGCTGACCACCACGAAGGGGCAGTCCTTGATCGCGTCACGCACCCGGTCGGCATCGGGCATGGTGACGGCGGGGTTGGTGTGGATCACCCAGAGCGCCTTGATCCGGCCCTCGCCCACGGCCTGGAAAAGGTCCACCGCCTTCAGCCCGGGCGAGTCGGGGATGGTGGGCGCGGACCAGAATTCGCGCACGGCGGAGCGGTGGGAAACATTCTCGATATCGAGATGGCAGGCCAGCATGTTCGCCAGCCCGCCGACCTCGCGCCCGCCCATGGCGTTGGGCTGGCCGGTCACCGAGAGCGGCCCCATGCCCGGCTTGCCGATGCGCCCGGTGGCAAGGTGGCAGTTGAGGATCGCGTTGACCTTGTCGGTGCCCGAGGAGGATTGGTTCACGCCCTGGCTGAAGACGGTGACGACTTTCTTGGTGCGCACGAAGAGATCGTAGAACCGCTGCAGCGTGGCGGTGTCGAGCCCGGTGCGGGCAGGATCATCGTCCGAGGCCGATCCCAACGCGGCTTCGAAACCCTCGACATGGGTGATGAAATCTGCGTCCACCGCGCCCTGCGCGGCGATCTCGGTCAGCAGTCCGTTGAACAGCGCCACATCCGTTCCGGCCTTCAGTGGCAGGTGCAGGTCGGCGGCGTCGCAGGTGGCGGTGCGGCGCGGATCGACCACGACGACCTTCATGCCCGGGCGCGCCTTCTTCGCAGCGACGACGCGCTGGAACAGCACCGGGTGGCACCACGCAAGGTTGCTGCCCACCAGCACCACCAGATCGGCCTCTTCGAGATCCTCGTAGGTGCCGGGCACGGTGTCGGTGCCGAAGGCGCGCTTGTGGCCCGCCACGGTCGCGGCCATGCAGAGCCGCGAGTTAGTATCGATGTTGGCGGAGCCGATGAAGCCCTTCATCAGCTTGTTGGCGACGTAGTAATCCTCGGTCAGCATCTGGCCGGAGACGTAGAAGGCGACGCTGTCCGGCCCGTGCTCGGCGATGGTCTCGCGGAAGCGCAGGGCGACGAGGTCGAGCGCGGTGTCCCACTCGCTGTCGAGCCCGTTGACCCGCGGCTTCAGCAACCGGCCCTCGAGCCCCACCGTCTCTCCCAATTGCGAGCCCTTGGAGCAGAGGCGCCCCTTGTTGGCCGGGTGCGCGGGGTCGCCGCGCACATCGAGCCCGCCCGCCCCGTCGGGGCGCAGCAGCACGCCGCAGCCGACGCCGCAATAGGCGCAGGTCGAGCGGATTTCAGGCAGGCCCGAGCCGTCCATCACGCGGCGCTCCGCTTTCCGACGGCATGGCAGTCGAGCAGGATACGCTCCCCCTCGAGCCGCACCGGGTAGGTGGCGATGCGACCCTCGTCGGCGCCCTGCGCCTCACCGGTGTGGAGGTCGAACACCCAGTTGTGCAGCGGGCAGGTAACCTTCTGGCCATGCACGATGCCCTCCGAGAGCGGCCCCGCCTTGTGCGGGCAGGTGTTGGAGGCGGCGAAAACCTCCGCCTCGTCGGTGCGGAAGATCGCCACGCAGCCCACGGGGGTCTTTACCAGCCGCGCCCCGCGCAGGGGGATGTCGTCGATATGTCCGATGTCGATCCAGCTCATTCCGCAGCCTCCAGCGTGAGATCGGCGAGCGGGTGGAAGCGGCGTGCCACCTCCGGCTTGGCCCGCTCGGCCCAGGGGTCCTTTTGGTAGACGGATTGGGAGATGTCGAAACGCTCGACCAGCGCCTGCCGCTCGGCGGCATCGGCGAGGGTTTCCTTCACCCAGTCGAGCCCCACCTTGGCCACCCATTTGTAGGGCCGGTCGAGATACTTGGCGTGCTCGCGGTAGAGCTGGATGAAGGCGACGGTCCACTCCATCGCCTCTTCCTCGGTGCGCACGTCCACCAGACGCTCGGTCTCTTTCACGTCCATGCCCGCGGCCCCGGCGACGCCGATCTGGAAGCCAGAGTCGACGCAGACGATGCCCACGTCCTTGCAGGTGGCCTCGGCGCAGTTGCGCGGGCAGCCCGAGACGCCGAGCTTGACCTTATGCGGCGTCCACGAGCCCCAGAGCCGCCGCTCGAGCGCGATGCCGAGTCCGGTGCTGTCCTGCGTGCCGAAGCGGCACCAGTCGCTGCCCACGCAAGTCTTCACCGTGCGCAGACCCTTGGTGTAGGCGTGGCCCGAGACCATGCCGGCCTGATTGAGGTCATGCCAGATGGCGGGCAGATCTTCCTTTTTCACCCCCAGAAGGTCGATGCGCTGGCCGCCGGTGACCTTGACCGTGGCGCCGTATTTCTCGGCCGCTTGCGCGATGGCCATCAATTCCTGCGGGGTGGTCATGCCGCCCCACATGCGGGGCATCACCGAATAGGTGCCGTCCTTCTGGATGTTGGCGTGGTTGCGCTCGTTGACGAAGCGGCTCTGCGGGTCGTCCACGTAGTCGAGCGGCCAGTCGGCGAGCAGGTAGAAGTTCACCGCCGGGCGGCAGACATGGCAGCCGTTGCGCGTGGTCCAGCCGAGTTCCTGCCAAACAGCGTCCTGCGATTTCAGCTCCTGCGACTTGATCAGGCGGCGCACGTCCTCATGGCTGAGATTGGTGCAGCCGCAGACCGATCGCGCGGCGGGGATGACGAAGTCATCGCCCAGCGTTGCGCCGAGCAGTTGCTCGACCAGCCGGGTGCAGGTGCCGCAGGACGCGCTGGCCTTGGTGGTGGCGCGCACCGCGCCGAGGTCCCCGGCGCCGGCGTGGATGGCATCTTCGATCTGTCCCTTGCAGACGCCGTTGCAGCCGCAGATCTCCGCGTCACGCGGTAAGGCTGCAACGGCCGCCATAGGGTCCGCAGCGGCCAACCCCTGGTAGGCCGGTCCGAAGATCAGCGTCTCGCGCATCTGCTCGACATCGGTGGCGTCCTTGATGAGGCCGTGGAACCACGCGCCGTCGGCGGTGTCGCCATACATGACCGCGCCGATCAGGCGATTGCCCTCGAGGATCAGCCGCTTGTAGACGCCGCGGGCCGGGTCGCGGAAAACAATGTCCTCGCGACCGTCACCTTCGGCGAAATCGCCGGCCGAGAAGAGATCGCAGCCGGTGACCTTGAGCTTGGTGGCGACCTCCTTCTGAACGAAGCTCGCCTCCTGCCCGAGCAGGGTCTTGGCCAGAACCTTGGCCTGATCGTAAAGCGGCGCGACAAGGCCGAAGACCGCCCCGGCGTGCTCGACGCATTCGCCAAGCGCCAGAACGTCGGGGTCCGAGGTGACCATCTGGTCGTTCACCACGATGCCGCGGTTCACCTCGAGCCCCGCCGCCTTGCCGAGCGCGGTGCTCGGGCGGATGCCGACGGCCATGACCAGCAGGTCGCAGGGCAGCTCGGTGCCGTCATCCAGTTGCAGCGCGCGGACATGGCCGAGGTCGTCCGCGAGGATCTGCTTGGAGTTGGCCTTGCAGTGGATGCGGATGCCCTTCTCGCCCAGCGACTTGCGCAATAGGTAGCCCGCCGCCTCGTCGAGCTGGCGCTCCATCAGGTGGCCCATGATGTGCACCACGTCGACCTCGGTGCCGCGCGCGGCCATGCCGGCGGCGGCTTCCAGCCCCAGAAGGCCGCCGCCGATGACCACCGCCCGCTTGCCCGCGCCAAGCGCCATCATCGCCTCGGTGTCCTCGAGATCGCGGTAAGGGATGACGCCCTCCAGATCATGTCCCGGAAGCGGGATGATGAAGGGGTTCGACCCGGTGGCGATGACCAGCTTGTCGTAGGGCAGTGTGCCGTTCTCGCCGGTAACCACCTTTGCAGCGGTGTCGATCGCCACGACCTTCTCGCCGAAGCGGCAGGTCACGCCCCGCTCTTCGTACCAAGCGGCGTCATGGGTGACGATGTCCTCGTAGGTCTTCTCGCCAGACAGCACCGGCGAGAGCATCAGCCGGTTGTAGTTGCCGCGCGGCTCGGCGTTGAAGAGCGTGATGTCATAGGCGCCGGGCGCCTCGTCGATCAGATGTTCCAGCATTCGGCCAGAGGCCATGCCGGCGCCGATCACGATGAGTTTTTTCGCCATCTTTGTCACTCCGCTGCGATGGCCTTGGCGGCCGGTTGGGGTTTGGGCTTGGCGCCGTGTTCATATTCTTCGAGGAAATCGAGCACTTCCTGGCGGTAGGCGTAGTAGTCGGGGTGCTCGAGCAGCGCCTTGCGGGTGCGCGGGCGGGGCAGGTTCACATCGGTGATCTTGCCGATGGTGGCCTGCGGGCCGTTGGTCATCATCACCACGCGGTCAGCCAGCAGGATCGCCTCGTCGACGTCATGGGTCACGCAGATCGCGGTGACCTTGGTGCGGCTCCAGACCTCCATCAGAACCTCCTGCAGCTCCCAGCGGGTGAGGCTGTCGAGCATGCCGAAGGGCTCGTCGAGCAGCAGCAGCTTGGGCGAGAGCGCGAAGGCGCGGGCGATGCCGACGCGTTGCTTCATGCCGTTCGACATATCGGCGGCACCGCGGTCCATGGCATCGGCCAGCCCGACCCGCTCGAGGTAGTATTCCACAACGTCCTGACGCTCGGCTTGGCTGGCCTTGGGATAGACCTTGTCGACGCCGATGGCGCAGTTCTCGCGGGCGGTGAGCCAGGGGAAGAGGTTCGGTGACTGGAACACCACGGCGCGTTCGGGATCGGCGCCTTCGACGTGGCGGCCATCGAGCTTGATGGCGCCCTTCGAGATGTCGTTGAGACCCGCCGCCATGGTCAGCACGGTGGACTTGCCGCAGCCCGAATGGCCGATCAGCGAGATGAACTCGCCGCGGTTGATCTTGAGGTTGAAGTCCTCAACCACCGTCAGCGGGCCCTTGGGGGTGGGGTAGATTTTGTGCAGCTGGCTGAAGTCGAGGAAACGCTCGTCGATCATTCCTTCCTGCGCCTTCTGCACCGCAGCGGGCACGGCGTGGATCGGGGTGACGTTTGGCAGGATGCGCGAGCCCTCGACCTTTGCCTTAATGCCGACGTCCATCAGGTAGCCGGTGACCTCGGCGCGCAGCTTCTTGAACCCCTCGTGGTGGTTCATCTCGCTCCGCTCGCGCGGGCGGGGAATGTCGACGCGGAATTCGGCTCCGAGCGTGCCATCGGGGTTCAGCGCGATGATCCGGTCGGCGAGGGTGATCGCCTCGTCGACGTCGTTGGTAATCAGCACGCAGGTCTTCTTGTCCTGCTCCCAGATCGCCTCGATCTCGTCGGCGAGGTTGGCGCGGGTCAGCGCGTCCAGCGCCGACAGAGGTTCATCAAGCAGCAGCATCTCGGGCGACATGGCCAGTGCTCGGGCGACGTTGACCCGCTGGCGCATCCCGCCCGAGAGTTCGGCGGGGCGGCGGTGCGTGGCGTGGCTGAGGCCGACCATCTTGATGTAATGGGCGGTCTTCTTGGACTTCTCGGTCTTGCTCATCTCGGGGAAGACCGCGTCGAGCGCGAGGCGCACGTTGCCCTCCACCGTGAGCCAGGGCATCAGCGAGTAGTTCTGGAAGACCACGCCGCGCTCGGGGCCGGGGCCCTCGATGTCGTAGCCCTTGAAGGTGACGCGGCCTTTGCTCGGCGCCTCGAGCCCGGCCATCAGATTGATCAGCGTGGTCTTGCCGGTGCCGGAGAAGCCGAGGATGACGAGGAACTCGCCGTCCTCGACGGTCAGGTTGATGTCCTTCAGCACGTGGGTCGCCTGGGTGCCCTCGCCGAAGCTTTTCGAGACGTTCTGGAACTCAAGGATGGCCATTGCGCTCACCGGTTGTTCGAGAAGGTGAAGAGGGACTGCAGGGCATACATCACGCGGTCCAGCAGGAAGCCGATGATGCCGATGGTGAAGACCGCGACCATGATCTTGGCCAGCGACGATGACGAGCCGTTCTGGAACTCGTCCCAGACGAACTTGCCGAGGCCGGGGTTCTGGGCGAGCATCTCGGCGGCAATCAGCACCATCCAGCCCACGCCGAGCGACAGGCGCAGGCCGGTGAAGATCAGCGGCAGGGCCGAGGGCAGCACCAGCTTGGTGATCTTGGTGTAGGTGTTCATCTTGAGCACCTTCGAGACGTTCACCAGATCCTTGTCGATCGAGGCCACGCCAAGTGCGGTGTTGATCAGCGTCGGCCAGAGCGAGCAGAGCGTCACAGTGATCGCCGAGATCAGGAAGGATTTGGAGAACATGCCGTCGTTGGTGGCATAGGCAGCCGAGACCACCATGGTCACGATCGGCAGCCATGCCAGCGGCGAGACCGGCTTGAAGATCTGCACCAGAGGGTTGATCGCGGCACTGGCGGTGGGCGAAAGCCCCGCGCAGATGCCCAGCGGAATGGCGACGGCGCTGGCGATCAGGAAGCCGAAGAAGACGGTTTTGATCGAGGTCCAGATCTGCTGGTAGTAGCTCGGCGCGCCGGTATAGGCGACGGCCTTGACCTGATCGGGCTTGCCCGCGGCGATCAGCTTTTCGTTGCGCTGCGCCACCATGGTTTCGAACTTGGCCTGCTTGGCGGCCTTGGCCTGCGCATCATGGTGCAGGTTCACCGCCTCGGACCAGACCTGCGCCGGGCCGGGCACCGCGCCGAGCGAGGTCTGCACCTGCGGCGCTAGCGTGCCCCAGAGCAGGAGGAAGGCGGCGATGGCGACAAGCGGCACGCCCAGCAGGCGCCAGACATCCTTCATCTGGGCGCGGGGCTGGTCTCCGGCGGCGGCCTTGAGCAGCGGGGTGATCCAAGCAAGGCCGAGCACCTTGAACCAGGCATCCGCCTTGTTGATGCGGGTGAAGAGACGCGCCCGGCGAGCCTCGCGCTCGGCGTCTCGGGCGAAATCGGGGTCGACGGTGGTCATATGTCCGGTCCTTGGTCTGGATGGCGCGGGAGGGAGCGGCGCGCATCGGGATGAGGAAGAAGGGAGGGGGGGGCGGACGCCCGGCGCCCGGCCCCGAGGGGGTCAGGCGGGGTCAGCCCTGGACTTCGTTGCCGATGACCTTCTGGTCGCCCTTCAGGCCGATCGGCAGGCTGTCGAGGTAGGCATTGGGCGCCTTGCCGTCGTAGGCGATGCCGTCGATGATGTCCTCGGACGGGGTCGGCGCCTTGTAGCCGTCGCTGGTCCAGTCGAAGTCGGCCTCTTTGGCCAGCCCCTCGTCGACCAGCGCGCGGGCGGCCGCGAGGTAGATTTCCGGCTTGTAGACCGACTTCGCCACCTCGTCGTACCAGCTATCGGGCTTGGCTTCGGCGATCTGGCCCCACCGGCGCATCTGCGTGAGGTACCAGACGGCATCCGAGTAGTAGGGGTAGGTGGCGTTGTGCCGGAAGAAGACGTTGAAGTCCGGCACCTCGCGCACGTCGCCCTTTTCATACTCGAAGGTGCCGGTCATCGAATTGGCGATCACCTCGGCGTCGGCGCCCACGTATTCCGGCTTCGACAGCATCTCGACCGCTTCCATGCGGTTGGCATTGTCATTCTCGTCGAGCCACATGGCAGCACGGATCAGCGCCTTGACCACGGCCTTGGTGGTGTTGGGGTTTTCCTCGGCGAATTCGGCGGTGATGCCGAAGACCTTCTCTGGGTTGTTCTTCCACAGCTCGTAGTCGGTGATCACCGGCACGCCGATGCCCTTGAACACCGCCTGCTGGTTCCAAGGCTCACCCACGCAGTAGCCCGAGATGGTGCCCGCCTCGAGCGTGGCGGGCATCTGCGGCGGCGGGGTGACCGAGAGCATCACGTCGGCGCCGATCTGGCCCGAGATGTTTTCCGGCGAGTAGAAGCCCGGGTTCAGCCCGCCGGCGGCGAGCCAGTAGCGCAGCTCGTAATTGTGGGTCGAGACGGGGAACACCATGCCCATATTGAAGGGCTTGCCCTCGGAGTTGAACTTCTCGACCACCGGCACCAGCGCCTCGGCGCTGATCGGGTGCTGCGGCAGACCGGCGTCGGTTTCCGGGATGTTCGGCTTCATCATCTCCCAGACCTCGTTCGACACGGTGATGCCGTTGCCGTTCAGGTCCATCGAGAAGGGCGTGATGATATGCGCCTCGGTTCCATAGCCGATAGTGGCGGCGAGCGGCTGGCCAGCCAGCATGTGGGCGCCGTCGAGGGTGCCGCCGATCACGCCGTCGAGAAGCACCTTCCAGTTGGCCTGCGCCTCAAGCGTGACAAAGAGCCCTTCGTCGAGGAAGTAACCCTGCTCGTAGGCGACCGCGAGCGGCGCCATGTCGGTCAGCTTGATGAATCCGAAGGTCAGCTCGTCCTTTTCCAGCACCTGGGCCATGGCCGGGGAGATCAGCGCGGTGGAGGTGGCGAGAGCGATGAGAAGTTTCTTCATGTTCGTTCCGTCCCTTGTTGGAAGGTCCGGAATGGGATGCGCCCGGACCAAGACAAAAAGCCGCTGACTCACCGTGACGGATGTCACGGGGTCGAGCGGCTTTGCTCATGGATCCCAGGCATTGGGACAAATCTTCGGGTCGGGCGCCATTGCCTGACCGTGAGACTCTGTGTGCCTCAGTGGAGACCGTGGATCAAAGGGAAATCCCTATTCCTGCGCTGGAGTCAGGGTATTTTGCGCAGCCTCCATGCTGCATGCGCAAAATCGCGGCATCAGCCTTCGCGCGGCTCAAAAATGCGGCCATCGAAAAATCCGTCAGGGCCGAGAAACAGCCGGCCTGATTCCGAGGCGACGGGGAGCCGTGTGGTCAGGCTGCCCTCGAGCTTCGACGAGGCGCCGGGCAGATCGGCGCTGGTTCCGGCCAGCGCGGCGCGGTGCAGGTCCGAGCGGAAGGTGGCGCGGGCGGCCCCAGCCGCGGCCACGGGGTCGAGCCGCGCGCGGGCGGCAAGCTGGCGGCCGATCCATTCGGCCTGGCTGCGCCAGGGGAACGTGGCGGCGCCGTCGTGGAATTCGAGCATCCGCGGGACCTGCCGTTCCTCGCCCTGCGCCGAGATGACCATCCGCCCGGTGAGCGCCCGGTCGAGCACTTCGGCGGGCACCCCGAGGTAGTCGGGCCGACTGAGGATCTCGGAGGCGAGCGAGCGCGAGGCGGGCTCCGCGAGCCAGCGGCCGGCGCGCCAGGTGGCGCGGATCAGCCGGCTCAGCAAGGACTGCTCGGTCTCGGCCCAGTCGCTGCGGACTGCCAGTACCTTTTCCGGGGCGAAGGACCAGATCGCGGTGCCCGGCAGCAAGAGCGCGCCGACACCGTTTTCCACCGCGATGCTGCCCCATGGCTCGCCGACGCAGAAAGCGTCGATCTCGCCCGCCTCCAGGGCATCGGCCATGAGCGGCGGCGGCACGGTGCGCACCTGCAGCGCCTCGGGCACCGACAGGCCAAGCGCCGAGAGCCAGTAGTAGAGCAGCTCGGCGTGCATCGAAAAGGGGAAGGGAACGCCAATGCGCAATGTCTCGTCGGTGGCGGCGATCAGCGCCTCGCCCGCGGCGCGGGCGTCGTCGAAGCCGAAGTCGTGGCCCTGCGTCCGCAGCTTCTCGGCCAGTGCGTTGCTGACGCCGATGACATTGCCATTGACCGAGAGCACCGAAACCGCCGAGAGCGGCACACCGGCGCCGCCAAGACCCAGCGCGCTCGCCACCGGCACCGGCGAGAGCATGTGGGCGGCATCCACCCGCCCGAAACTGAGCATGTCGCGCAGGCTCGACCACGAGGGCGCGCGCTTGAGCTCGAGGGCGATGCCTTCCTCGGCGGCATAGCCCATCTCCTGCGCGATGATCAGCGGCGCGGAATCGGTGAGCGGGATGAACCCGACAGGCAGCGTGGTGGTCTTCATCCCAGCAGCCCCGCCGCAGTCACCAGCGCCTGCGCCACGTCGGCGACACGCTTGCCCTGGTCCATCGCGGCCTTGCGCAAGAGCGCATAGGCCTCGTCCTCGCCGACGCCTCTGGCCTTCATCAGCATGCCCTTGGCGCGGTCGATCACCTTGCGCTCTTCGAGCGCGCGCTTGGTCTCGGCCAGTTCGGTGCGCATGCGCTGGAACATGCGGAAGCGGGCGATGGCGGCGTCGAGCACCGGCTTCACCCGCTGCGGCGTCAGCCCGTCGACCACATAGGCCGAAACCCCCGCCTCGATCGCCGCGTCGGTAAGCCCGTCGCCGGAGCGGTCGACGAACATCGCGACCGGGCGCTCGAGCGGGCCGGAGGCGAGCGCCAGCTCCTCGAGCATATCGCGCGAGGGGCTTTCCAGATCGATCAGCACCACGTCGGGGCTGAGCTGCTGGATGCGCCGGGCAAGGCCGGGGATTTCCGAGACGACGTGGATGTCGAACTCGCCGGCTTCGCGCAGGCTCTGCTGGATCAGCAGGGCGCGTTCCCGGTCGGTTTCCACGATGGCGATGGAGAGTGAGGCGGAGGACATGGCTCCTATCGGCCACGCCGGCGCGGGGGTTGTAAAGCTGGCGCACGCGCGGAAGGTGCTACGAAATGAGCAGCCGATGAAATATTGGGCGGTTGGGCGCCGCGGGTCTGTCAGGGAGGGGGCCGCGAGGGCACTGCCCGCGTCGCGCACGGCGCCCACCCCTGGGTACAGCGCCGCCTGGAAGACGCAGCGATTCAGAGATCGAAGAGCGCGGCGCCGAGATAGGCGGGGGCGAGCAGGGCGCGGCGGAAGCGGCCAAGCGGGAAGCGGCTCGGCGGCGTCTGCAGCGCGACGGGATAGGGGGTGCGGGGGGATTTGCCCTGCACGAGATCGGCCAGCATCAGGCCGGCGTGGCTGCCCATGGCGACGCCGTTGCCGTGAAAACCCATGCCGGCGAAAAGCCCGGGGTGATCGGGGACCGCACCGACGAAAGGGGTGAGCCGTGCCATGAGGCAGACGAGGCCGGCCCATTCGTGGCTGATCGTCACGTCTCTCCAGGCGGGGAACATGGCGTGGAACTCGCGGCGGATCCTCGCGCTGATCGCCCTTTGCGCACGGGGCGTGGCGGTGAGCCCGCCGCGCATGCCAAAGAGGAAGCGGTTGTCGGGCAGCAGGCGGAAATAGTGCAGCAGCTGACGGGTGTCATAGGCCATCTGGCGCGAGGTCCAGCCTGCGGCGGCACGCTGCATCTCGGTGAGCGGCTCGGTGACGATGACGCTCGACTGCACCGGCATGTAGCGCCCACGCAGCCAGTCGGGAAGGTCCTCGGACGAGTAGCCATTTGTGGCGAGGATCACGCGGTCCGCCGTGAGCGTCGCCTGCGGCGTGCTGAGGTTCCATTTGCCGCCCTCTCGGCGCAGCGCGGTGACCGGGCTGTGGCCGTGCAGCGTGGCGCCCTTTGTCTGGGCGGCGCGGGCGAGGCCGACGTGGTACTTGCGCGGGTTCAGCGCGAAGCCGAGCGGTGTGGTCATGGCGCCGTAGAAGGGCCCGCCGAGCCCCTCGGCGGCCAAGCCCTCCTGCGGGGTGAGCCGGGGTGTGACGGCGTAGAGCGCGGGCGTCGTCTCGGCGTCGGTCTTTAAGGACGCCCATGCGCGGGGCGTATGGGCGAGCAGCGTCTCGCCTTCGGAATGGGTGTCTGCCTCGATGCCATGCGCGGAGATGAGGCCCGCCGCGGTGTCGATGGCGGCGCGCTCGGTCTGGCACCAGGCGCGCAGGCCCTCGTCGCCGAACCGCTTTCGCAGCAGCGCATGGGGCGCCTTGGCGCCACCGAGACAGCAGAAGCCGCCGTTGCGCCCGGAAGCGCCGAAACCCGGGTGGTCGGCCTCGAGCACCGCCACTTCGACGCCGTCCTGCGCGAGATGCAGCGCGGCGGAAAGCCCGGTGAAGCCGCCGCCGATCACCGCCACTTCGACGTGGCGCGGAGCGCTCGGCGCGGCCCAGTCCATCGGCGGCACGGTGTCGGCCCAGAAGCAGGCGCCCTGCGGCCCGTAGGCCGCAGCTTCGTATATGCGTTGCATGGCTGTCTTTCGGTTACTCGGCGCGGATGGCCGCCTGTTCGTCACGCTTTTGCGCCACCGCCGCCCGCTTGGTCAGGATCGAGGCGGTGATGACCCCGATGGTCACGATGGCAATCATGATCGTCGAGAGCGCGTTGATCTGCGGGCTGACGCCGAGGCGCACCGCCGAGAAGATCTTGATCGGCAGGGTCGTGGCCGAGGGGCCGGTGGTGAAGCTGGCGATCACCAGATCGTCGAGCGACAGGGTGAAGGCCAGCAGCCAGCCCGAGATCACCGCGGGCGCGATGATCGGCAGGGTGACCAACCGGAAGGCCTCGAAGGACGAGCAGCCGAGATCCAGCGCCGCCTCTTCCAGCGAGCGGTCGAAGGTGGTCAGCCGCGAGGAGACCACCACCGAGACGTAACACATGGAGAAGGTGGTATGCGCCAGCACGATGGTGAAGACGCCGCGGTCGAGGTTGATGCCGATGAAGAGCAGCAGCAGCGCGAGGCCGGTGATCACCTCGGGCATAACCAGCGGCGCATAGATCATCCCCGAGAACAGCGTGCGCCCGTGGAAGCGCCCGGCACGGACCAGAACGTAGGCGGCCATGGTGCCGAGGATCGTCGCCAGCGTCGAGGAGAAGACCGCCACCTTCAGCGTCACCCATGCGGCGTCGAGGAAGGCCTGATCGCGCAGGAGCTCGCCGTACCATTTGGTCGAGAAACCCGCCCAGACGGTGACGAGACGGCTTTCGTTGAAGCTGTAGAAAACCAGCAGCACCATCGGCAGGTAGAGGAAGGCGAAGCCGAGGGTCAGCGAGACCGTGTTGAACCAGCTGAAGCGTCTCATGCCCGGCCTCCCTTGGTGCGGCCGGCGGTGCGGCGGGTGCGTATTTGGAAAGAGAAGAGGGGGGCGGCGCTCATCCTTCGGCCTCCCGCTGCTTCTGTTCGTTGCGCTGGAAGAGGATGATCGGGATGATCAGGATCAACAGCAGCACCACGGCCACGGCGCTCGCCACCGGCCAGTCGCGGTTCGAGAAGAATTCTTCCCAAAGCACCTTGCCGATCATCAGCGTGTCGGACCCGCCAAGCAGCGAGGGGATGACGAATTCGCCGATGGTAGGGATGAACACCAGGAAACAGCCGGCGATGATGCCGTTGCGCGACAGCGGCCAGGTGACCAGCCAGAAGGCCGCGAAGCGCGAGCAGCCGAGATCCTCGGCTGCCTCGAGCAGCGAGCCGTCGAGCTTTTCCAGCGCCGAGTAGATCGGCAGGATCATGAAGGGCAGGTAGGTGTAGACCACGCCGATGTAGACGGCGGTGGTGGTGTTCATGATCTGCAGCGGCGTGTCGATGATCCCGAGCCACAGCAGCAGCTGATTGAGGACACCCTCGTTCGAGAGGATTCCCATCCACGAGTAGACGCGGATCAGGAAGGAGGTCCAGAACGGCAGGATCACCAGCATCAGCAGAGTCGGGCGCCATTCCTCGGGGGCGCGGGCCATGGCGTAGGCCACCGGGTAGCCGACCAGCAGCGTCAGAAAGGTCGAGATGGCGGCGATCTTCAGCGAGCTGAGATAGGCCTTCCAGTAGAGATCGTCGGTGGTCAGGAAAGTGAAATTCTCGAAGTCGAGCTCGGAGAAGAAGGTCTTCAGCCCTTCCCAGCCGGCGGCGAAATCGAGCTGCGGCGTGTAGGGCGGTCGGGCCAGCGCGATGTCAGAGAGCGAGATCTTCAGGACGATCAGGAAGGGCACCAGGAACAGCGCCAAGAGCCACAGGTAGGGGATCGCGATGAGGGTGAGGCGGCGCATGGCTTACTCCTCGAGCACGACACCGGCGGTGTCGGTGAAGCCGACCCAGACCTCGTCTTCCCAGGTGATCGGGCGGTTGGCGAGTCGGCGGGCATTGACCATCTGCGCCTTGATCATCTGACCGCCGGCGAGTTCGACGTGGTAGGTCGAGATGTTGCCGAGATAGGCGATGTCGATGACCTTGCCGCGGAAGGTGTTGGGGCGGTCGGGCTTGTCGACGTCGATGGTGACCTTCTCGGGGCGGATGGCGAAATGCACGCTCTGTCCGGCCTCGACGCTTTTCGCGGGCGTGGCGAGGATCGGCGGCTGACCCTCGGCCCAGGCGATGCCGGTCTTGGTGCCGGGCTGGGTGGCGCGCCCCTCGATGATGTTCACGTCGCCGATGAAGTCGGCCACGTAGACCGAGTTCGGTGCCTCGTAGATCTCGGCCGGGGTGGCGACCTGCACGAGGTTGCCCTCGTCCATCACCGCGATGCGCGAGGCGACGGTCATCGCCTCTTCCTGGTCGTGGGTGACGATGACGAAGGTTGTGCCGGTCTTTTCCTGGATGTCCATCAGCTCGAACTGGGTCTGCTCGCGCAGTTTCCTGTCGAGCGCGCCGAGCGGCTCATCGAGCAGCAGCAGCTTCGGCGCCTTGGCGAGCGAGCGGGCCAGCGCGACGCGCTGGCGCTGGCCGCCGGAAATCTGGTGCGGCTTGCGCCTGGCGAACTTGGTGAGGCGGGTGAGGCGCAGCATCTCCTCGACGCGGTCGCCGATGAAGGCCTTGTCCTTGCTCTCGCGGCGCAGGCCGAAGGCGATGTTGTCCCAGACCGACAGATGCGGGAAGAGCGCGTAGCTCTGGAACATCATGTTCACCGGGCGCTGGTTCGGCGGCACGTGGCCGATGTCCTTGCCCGACAGGAAGATGTGTCCGGAGGTGGCCGTCTCGAAGCCCGCGAGCATCCGCATCATCGTGGTCTTGCCGCAGCCCGACGGGCCAAGAAGGGCGAAGAACTCGCGTTCGTAGATGTTCAGCGATAGATCGTGGATCGCGGTGAAGTCGCCGAACTTCTTGGTGACGTTGCGAAACTCGATGATCGGTTTCTGGTCCGGGTCGGTCCAGGGTTCGAAGGCGGTCTGAGCCATGCGGAGGGATCCTGTCATGAAAATGGCCCGCCCCTCGGGGAGAGGCGGGCCGGATGTGTCAGGCTCAGGAGCCGGACTTGATCTTGGTCCAGAGGCGGGTGACCACGCGCTGCACCTTCGGCTCATAGGGCGTCGTGGTGAAGAGGTTGTTCAGCGCCTCTTCCGACGGGTAGATCGCCGGGTCGCCGATCACGTCCTCGGCCAGGAACTCCTGCGAGGCCTTGTTGCCGTTGGCGTAGTAGACGTAGTTCGACGCCGCCGCCATGTTCTCGGGATCCATGATGAAGTTCAGGAACTTGTGAGCGCCGTCCGGGTTCGGTGCGTCAACCGGGATGGCCATCTCGTCGAACCACATCTGCGCGCCTTCCTTGGGCGCGTTATAGGCCACCTCGACGCCGTTCTCGGCCTCGGCAGCACGGTCGCGCGCCTGCAGGATGTCACCCGACCAGCCCACGGCCACGCAGATCTCGCCGTTGGCCAGTGCGTTGATGTACTCGGAGGAGTGGAACTTGCGGATGTAGGGGCGGATGGCCATGTAGACCGGCTCGGCCTTGGCGATCACGTCAGGATCGTGGCTATCCGGTTCCTCGCCGATGTACTTCAGCGCGGCCGGGATCATCTCGGAGGGCGCGTCGAGGAAGTAGACGCCGCAGTCTGCCAGCTTTTCCATGTTCTCCGGCTTGAATACCAGATCCCAGCTGTCGATCGGGGCGTCTTCGCCGAGGATTTCCTGCACCTTGGGCACGTTCACGCCAAGGCCGGTGGTGCCCCACATGTAGTTGATCGCGTAGTCGTTGCCGGGGTCGTATTTGGAGGTCCGCTCGGAGATCACGTCCCACATGTTCTCGAGGTTCGGCAGCTTCGACTTGTCGAGCTTCTGGAACGAGCCCGCCGCAATCTGCCGCTGCAGGAAGGTGCCGGTGGGGACGACCACGTCATAGCCCGACCCGCCAGCGAGCATTTTGGTCTCGAGGACCTCGTTGCTGTCGAAAACGTCGTAGATCAGGTCGATGCCGGTCTCCTGCTCGAATTTCTCGAGCAGCGATTCGTCGATGTAGTCGGACCAGTTGTAGACGCGGACTTCTTCGGCCTGGGCCGAGGCGGCCGCAAGCGCAAGGCCCGCGGTGAAAGTGAGAAGAGATGTCTTCATCATGTGCTCCCGTTGGTTGCGGGGTCTTCGACGCCCCGGTTCCCCGAATTTGATCAAATGTTGCATCTCTTGGCAACATCTCGGATGTTTCCACGAGCCGCAACAGCGTGCAAGATAACGTGGCGGCAGAAGTGATCAAATGAAAGGCAACCGATGAATGTTCGGGCAGAAGGCGCGGGCCCCCCGGTCCATGAACAGGTTTACCGGCGTCTGCGCGAGATGGTGCTCTTCGGCGAGCTGGAGCCGGGGCAGGCGGTGACCATCCAGGGGCTCGTCGAACAGCTCGGCGCGGGGATGACCCCGGTGCGCGAAGCGCTGCGCCGGATGATCTCGGAAGGGGCGCTGGCCTTTCGCGGCAACCGCCGGATCATGGTGCCGGTGCTTGACGCGGAGGCGGTGGAGCAACTCCTGCTGGCCCGTGTTGCGCTTGAACCGCAGCTCGCGCGTCGCGCCGCCGAGCGCTGTTCCCCCGAGGATATCGCCCGGCTGCGCGACACCGATGCGCGGCTCGACCACGCCATCGCGCGCGGCGACGTGCGCGGCTATCTCGAAGAGAATCACCGCTTCCACGCCGAGCTCAACGCCATTGCGGATGCGCCGATTCTCACCGAGCTGGTCGAGGGGCTCTGGCTGCGCTTCGGACCTTCGCTGCGGGTGGTCTGCGGCATGTTCGGCACGCGCAACCTGCCGGACCGTCACAAGGACCTTCTCGAGGCGCTGCAGCAGGGCGATGCCAAGGCGGCGGCTGACGCAATGGAAGGCGACGTGGTTCAGGGCATGACCCAGATCCGCGAGGGGCTGGCCTGATTCGAGGGGCGGATCGCGCGAGGGCGATTGACGCGGAATAATTTGATCATATTATCGGCGGCAGCTTTCCGAACAGTCGACCCGAACAATCGAAAGGTGTCCGCCATGACGCTCATCTCCGTGAACTCGCCGACCTCCGAGCTGCAGGCTCTGGATGCGGCGCATCACATGCACCCCTTCACCACGGGCTCGGATCTCGCGCGCCGCGGCGCACGGGTCATCACTCGCGCCGAGGGGTGCTGGCTGACCGACAGCGAAGGCGAACGCATCCTCGACGGCATGGCTGGCCTGTGGTGCGTGAACGCCGGCTACGGGCGCAAGGAACTGGCGCAGGCCGCCGCCCGCCAGATGGAAGAGCTGCCCTATTACAACACCTTCTTCATGACGACCCATGTGCCGGTGATCCAACTCTCGGCAAAGATCGCCGAGCTGGCGCCGGGCGATCTGAACACAGTGTTCTACGCATCGTCGGGCTCCGAGGCGAATGACACCAACATCCGCCTCGTGCGCACCTATTGGGCCGAGAAAGGCGAGCCCGAGCGCGACGTGATCATCAGCCGCTGGAACGGCTACCACGGCTCCTCGGTGGGCTCGGGATCGCTTGGCGGGATGAAGGGCATGCACGCGCAGGGTGGCCTGCCCATCCCCGGTATCCATCACATCGACCAGCCACATTGGTACGCCGAGGGCGGGGACATGACCCCCGAGGAGTTCGGCCTCGAGCGCGCCCGCCAGCTGGAAGCGGCGATCGAGGAGATCGGCCCGCACCGCGTCGGCGCCTTCATCGCGGAACCCATCCAGGGCGCTGGCGGCGTCATCATCCCGCCCGAGACCTACTGGCCGGAAATCACCCGCATCGTGAAGAAATACGGCATCCTGCTGATCGCCGACGAGGTGATCTGCGGCTTCGGGCGCACCGGCAACTGGTTCGGCTCGCAGACCATGGGCATCGAGCCCGACATCATGACCATCGCCAAGGGCCTCAGCTCCGGCTACCAGCCGATCGGCGGTTCGATCCTCTCGGACGAGGTCGCGAGCGTGATCGCCAAGACCGAGTTCAACCACGGCTATACCTACTCGGGCCACCCGGTGGCCTGCGCCGTGGCGCTGGAGAACCTGCGCATCCTCGAGGAGGAGAAGATCGTCGAGCGGGTGCGCGAGGAGACCGGCCCCTACCTCAAGGCGAAGTTCGAGAGCCTGACCGACCACCCGCTGGTCGGCGAGGCGAAGATCGCAGGCATGATGGGCTCGATCGCGCTGACCCCGGACAAATCGGCGCGCGCGCCCTTCGCCGCCGAGGCGGGCACCGCCGGCTACATCACCCGCGAGCGCTGCTTTGCCAACAACCTGATCATGCGCCACGTCTACGACCGGATGATCATCTCGCCGCCGCTGGTGATCTCGAAGGAAGAGATCGACGTGATGATCTCGCGCGCCTGGAAGGCGCTGGACGAGGCGCATGCCGAGCTCAAGGCGCAGGGCCTGATGAAGGCCGGCACCCGCTGAGCACAGAAGAGGGGGCGCTGCGTCCTCGCCCTCCGGGCTGAGCCCCGGGACACTTGATGCCGTAGGAAAGGCCGGGTGCGCGCATGCTCCCGGCCTTTTTCGTTTTTCTATGCGGACATACACATGGGGGGCCGCGCGTCCAACTGGGCGGAGCGGTGCGCCGGTCTGGGCTGGCGGAACGCCGCGGCAGCTCGGCCTGCCCCGGGGCATGAAAAAACCCGGGCGCAAGCGCCCGGGCCAGTTGGTCAAAAGCTGATAGGAAGGAGGAAATCAGCCCTTGGAGAACTCCGGGTATGCCTCCATGCCCAGTTCGGCCATGTCGAGCCCGTTGATCTCGTCTTCTTCCGATACGCGGATGCCGAAGATCATCTTGAGGAGGAACCACAGGACCAGCGACACCACGAAGGTGAAGATGCCGACCACGACGATGCCGTAGATCTGGGTGCCCAAGGAAGCATCGGGGTTGGTGAAGACCACCGCGATGGTCCCCCAGATGCCGCAGATCAGGTGCACCGGGATGGCGCCGACCACGTCGTCGATCTTGATCTTGTCGAGGAACGGAACCGCGAAGACCACGAGGATACCGCCGATTGCGCCGATGATCGTGGCCCCGCCAAGCGTCGGGGTCAGCGGCTCTGCGGTGATCGACACGAGACCAGCCAGCGCGCCGTTCAGCACCATGGTGAGGTCGGGCTTCTTGTACAGAAGCTGGGTCAGGATCATCGCGGCCACGGCACCGCCTGCGGCTGCGGCGTTGGTGTTTGCGAAGATGCGGCTAATGTCGGCGACGTCACCCACAGTGCCCATGGCCAGCTGCGATGCGCCGTTGAAGCCGAACCAGCCGAGCCAGAGGATGAACGTGCCGAGGGTCGCGAGCGCCAGATTCGAGCCCGGGAACGGCGTCACGCGGCCATCCCTGTACTTGCCGATCCGCGGCCCGAGCAGCAGCGCGCCGGCCAGAGCGGCCCAGCCACCCACGGAGTGCACGACGGTCGAGCCTGCGAAGTCGAGGAAGCCTGCGGCATCGAGGAAACCGCCGCCCCATTTCCAGGACGCCTGGAGCGGGTAGATGATCGCGGTCAGCACAACGATGAAGACCATGAACGGCCAGAGCTTGATGCGCTCCGCCAGGGTGCCCGAAACGATGGAGGCGGTGGTGGCGCAGAACATCAGCTGGAAGAAGAAGTCAGAGCCGGTCGAGGCGTAGCCGTAGTCGTCGGCGGCGTCGGCGGTCACGCCCACTGCTTCGAGAACCGCGGTGCCCCAGACGCCCGACAGAACGCCGTCAATCGACCAGGTACCGAGCGGGTACATCAGGTTGTAGCCGATCAGGTAGTAGAAGATCGCGGCGAAGGAGAAGAGCGCCACGTTTTTCATCAGCTGCATGGTGACGTTCTTGGAGCGCACGAGGCCGGCCTCCAGCATCGCAAAGCCCGCGGCCATCCAGAACACCAGGAAACCGCCGATGAGGAACAGCAGCGAGTTGAAGATGAACACCGAGTCGGTCGAGGCATTCACCCCGGCCACAGGACCTTCGTCCTGGGCGAGGCCGAGGCTCGGCAGCGCAATCAGCGCGGCGACCGGAGCCAGCGTCTTGAGAAGTTTCATGTCTTTCTTGTCCCTATCTGTCGTTCCGCAGCTCTCAGAGCGCGTCCGCGTTGGTCTCGCCCGTCCGCACGCGAACGGCTTGCTGCACGTCGAGCACGAAAATCTTGCCGTCACCGATCTTGCCGGTCTGAGCGGTGCTGGTGATCGTCTCGACCACTTGGTCGGCCATGGAGCCGGCGACCACGATCTCGAGTTTGATCTTCGGAACGAAGTTCACCGCGTATTCGGCGCCGCGATAGATTTCCGTGTGACCGGACTGCGAGCCGAAGCCCTTGATTTCCGTGACCATCATGCCGCGCACGCCGATTGCGGTGAGCGCCTCGCGCACCTCCTCGAGCTTGAACGGCTTGATCGTTGCAATGATCAGTTTCACCTTGGTCCCTTTCGGTTCGTGCGGCTCGCAGCTGCGCACCGCATCTCCTGGTTTGTGCATGGGCAGAAAGCCGCTGCCCGCGCGACATGGGAAGGGAAAGCCCCTTGTGCCCCTCCGGATGCCCTCCTATGGAGGTCACAAATCAGGCAGAAAAACGCTAATTGATTAAAAATTAGGCCATCCAAAAAGACAAATATGTGACCGTTTCTCGGTCAACATCAGGCCGCAAAGCCGTTATCCTCCCCCAAAACGCAGATAGGCCGGGCAGGGCAAAATGAGTGATTCAGGGCGCGGCAAAGGCCGTCTGGTGGCCGATCGCCGCTATCCCAATGGTGGCCCAACGGGCAATCGAAAACCGACGGGCAAGGGACAGGGCAAACCCGCCTCCGGAGGAGGAAGCGGCTCGGGAAACGGCAGGGGTCATGGCGGCAAACATGGAAGCGCACAGGGGCGCCGTCGCAGCGCGCCGCGCAAACCCGCGCACCGACCGGCGAAGAAGCGGAACTTTCTCGTCGCCTTCGTGTTGGGCGTCGTGTCTTTCGTGCTGAGCATCGTCTGGCGCATCACGTGGCGGGTGACCGCCGTGGTGGCGCTGCTTCTCGCCCTCGGGGTGGGCTATTTCTATACCAAGCTGCCCCCGGTCGCTGAACTGCTGGACGGACGCGCGCGCGGCTCGGTCACGCTGATCGACCGGAATGGTGCCATCTTTGCCTGGCGTGGCGACCAATTTGGCGGTGCGGTCACCGCGACCAGCGTGTCGAAGCACCTCAAGAACGCGGTGATTGCCACCGAGGACAAGCGCTTCTACCACCATTTCGGCGTCTCGCCGCGCGGCGTGGCCAGCGCCGTCCGCATCAACCTTGCCGAGGGCCGGGGGCCGCTCTCGGGCCATGGCGGCTCGACGATCACCCAGCAGACCGCCAAGCTGCTCTGCATCGGCGTCGAGTATGACCCCAAGGTCTGGAAGTCCGAGGCCGACTACGTGGCCGACTGCCGCGAGTCCTCGCTGGCGCGCAAGGGCAAGGAAGCGCTCTACGCCATGGCGATGGAGCTGAAATACACCAAGGACGAGATCCTCTCGATCTACCTCAACCGCGCCTACATGGGCGGCGGTGCCTACGGTGCAGAGGCCGCGGCAGAGCGCTATTTCGGCAAGCATTCGGCCACGCTCAGCCCGCAGGAGTCGGCGATGCTGGCCGGGCTGTTGACCGCGCCCTCGACCCTGGCGCCCACTAGCGATCTCGAGCGCTCGCAAAACCGCGCCGCGACCGTGCTGCGGCTGATGCGCGACCAAGGCTACCTCAGCGCCGCAGAAGAGCAGCAGGCGCAGGCGCATCCCGCGACCCTCTCGGAGGAGGCACAAAGCAAGACCGGCGGGTATTTCGCCGACTGGGTGATGTCGACCGGCCCGGAATATTTCACCCGCGACACGATGGAAGACGTTGTGATCCGCACCACGCTTGATCCGAAGCTGCAGAAGGCGGCCGAGGACGCGATGAACGAGGTCTACGCCAACAAGGTCAAGGAAGGCTCGAAGGCGCAGGCGGCGATCGTCGTGATGTCTGCGGATGGTGCTGTCCGCGCCATGGTCGGCGGGCGCAAGACCGGCGTGTCGGGGGTGTTCAACCGCGCGACACAGGCCAAGCGCCAGACCGGATCGGCGTTCAAGCCTTTCATCTACGCCACGGCACTCGAGCTGGGCCATTCGCCCTACGATACCGTTGTGGACGAGCCCTTCTGCATGAACGTGCCGGGATCGGGACAATGGTGCCCGCAGAACTACTCCAGGAACTACAAGGGCAAGGTCACGCTGACCGATGCCCTGGCGCATTCGCTGAACATCCCGGCGGTGAAGATCTCGGAATCCGTCGGGCGCGACCTCGTTGCCAAGGTGGCCACGGGCTTCGGCATCAAATCCGAAGTGAACAGCTCTCCGGCCATGGCGCTTGGCACCTCCGAGGCGTCGCTGCTCGAGATGACCGGGGCCTATGCGGGCATCCTCAACGGGGGCTCGGCGGTGACCCCCTACGGGCTGGTCGACTTGCGCCTGAAGGGCGACGACGAGGTGCTCATGGGGACAGGCGGCGGCATCCGCGAGCGGGTGATCCAGCCCGAGGCGGCCGGCCAGTTGATCTGGATGATGGAGGATGTGGTCAATGGCGGCACCGGCGGGCGGGCAAAACTGCCTGACCGCGAGGTCGCGGGAAAGACCGGCACCTCGAATGACGCGCGCGACGCCTGGTTCATCGGCTTCACCGCCGACTACGTGGTCGGTGTCTGGATGGGCAACGACGACAACTCGCCGCTCACCGGGGTGACCGGCGGCGGTCTGCCGGCCGAAATCTGGCGCGAGACCATGCTGCGCGTCACCGAGGGCACCGAGGCCAAGCCGCTGCCCGCCATCGCGCCGGAGCCGCCACGACAGGTGGCGCAGCCCCAGCCTCAGCCGAAACGCCAGCCCGAGCGGCAGCGCCGCGACAACATCATCCAGCAGGTCATCCGCGACTTGCTCGGGGGCGGGTGACGCGCGGGGGGCGACACCTTCCTGCGAACGAAGGCGCAAAAGCCATCGACCGCTTTTGCACCTAGGCTTGACCTGAGCGCCCGGCGCGGACATGAGAGGCGAAATCCCGCAAAAGGAGACGCCCCCATGTCCGCAGCCGTGTCCGACGACCGCCTGATCGTTGCCCTTGACGTGCCCAATGCCCTCGAGGGGCTGAGAATTGCCGAGGAGATCGGCGACGCCGTTTCCTTCTACAAGATCGGCCTCGGCATGCTGACGGGCGGCGGGCTAGCGCTGGCCAATGAGCTCAAGCAGGAGCACGGCAAGCGCATCTTCCTCGACATGAAGTTCTTCGACATCGGTCAGACGGTCGAGAATGCGGTGCGCGGCATCGCGCAGTTCGATCTCGACTTTCTCACGGTGCATGGCGACCCGCATGTGGTGCGCGCCGCAAAGGAGGGCGCCGCGGGCAAGGACCTGAAAATCCTTGCGGTCACCATCCTCACCTCGCTCGACCGTGGCGACCTCGACGCCAGCCTGATCCTGCCCGGCGATATCGATGATCTGGTGGTGGAGCGCGCGGCCCGTGCCTTCGAGGCCGGGGCCGACGGCATCATCGCATCGCCCAACGAGGCCGCTCGTATCCGCGCGCTGCCCGAGGCCGAAGGAAAGCTCATCGTCACCCCCGGAGTCCGCCCGGCGGGCAGCGCCGATGACGACCAGAAGCGGATCGCGACTCCGGCCAGCGCCATTGCCGCGGGCGCCGATCACATCGTCGTCGGTCGGCCGGTCTGGCGCGCGCCCTCGCCGCGGGCTGCGGCGCTGGCGATCAATGCCGAGCTGGCCTCGCCGCAGGCGCAGCGCCCGAACAGGGGGTGATCCGGGCTTGATCCGGGGCCGGCGGGGGGCTAACCAGACATTATGACACGTCCGATGCCCCTTGCGACTCTCTGGTGGCCCGCCTGACATAGGCGGCCCGACGTATCATGTTTTCCAATGAGGCCGCCGCATCGGGCGGCCTTATTTGATGAAGATACCCATCAACTTCCCCATGCGGCGACCTCCTGTCCAGACAAGGAGATTCCCATGGACCAGACCACCCTGACCCGCCCCAAAGCCGACATCCCTCCTGTGGCCAAGCCGGTCATCCTCACCGGCGACCGCACCACCGGCCCGCTGCACATCGGCCATTACGCCGGTTCGCTGAAGAACCGGCTGGCGCTGCAGGACACGCACCGACAGTTCCTGTTGCTCGCCGACACGCAGGCGTTGACCGACAACGCCCATGACATCGGCAAGGTGCGGCGCAACGTGCTCGAAGTCGCCTGCGATTATCTTGCCGTCGGCATAGACCCCGCCAAGACAACGATCTGCCTGCAGTCGCACCTGCCGGCGCTGGCCGAACTGTCGATGCTCTACCTCAATTTCGTCACCGTCGCCCGGCTCGAGCGCAATCCGACGATCAAGGACGAGATCCGCGCCCGCGGCTTCGGCCGCGACATTCCCGCCGGGTTCCTCTGCTATCCCGCCGCGCAGGCCGCGGACATCACCGCCTTCAAGGCCACCGTGGTGCCGGTGGGCGAGGACCAGGCGCCGCTGATCGAGCAATGCAACGAGATCGCCCGCCGGGTGAACGCGGCGGCGGGGCGTGCGGTGCTGCCCGAGGCACAGGCGCTGATTCCGGAGGCAGGCCGCCTGCCGGGTATCGACGGGCGCGCCAAGATGAGCAAGTCGGGCGGCAATGCGATCACCCTGTCCGCTTCGGAGGACGAGATCAGCCGGGCGGTGCGCGCCATGTTCACCGATCCGGGCCACCTGCGGGTGGAGGACCCCGGCAAAGTCGAGGGCAATGTGGTGTTCACGTATCTCGACGCCTTCGACTCGGAGAAAGTCGAGGTCGCGGCGCTGAAGGACCAATACCGGCGCGGAGGGCTCGGCGATGCGGTGCTGAAGCGACGGCTCGAGGACCTTCTGCAGGCGCTGCTGGCACCGATTCGGGCGCGGCGGGCCGAGGTGGCCTCCGATCCTGCCCAGATGCACCGGATGATTGCAGAAGGCACACAGCTTGCGCGCGAGGTCACCGAGGCGACCAAGCGCGCGGTGATGGATGCGCTGGGGCTGTTCCGGCTCTGAGCAAGGTGGGGGGTGAGGGGCGGGGGAGGCTCCCCTCAGTCCTCGTTGATGTCGCGGGTCCAGACCTTGGTCTGGCCCTTGCGCACCCCCATGACGCGCCGCAGCAGCGCCCAGGCGAGGGCGGCGACCACGGCGCAGATCAAGAGCAGCATTGGCCAGCCAGTGGAAAGGCCGAAAAGAAGCAGCACACCCACCACCCCCGCGCCGATGGCGAAGCCGAGAAAGACATAGGCCGGGCTGAGCACCTCGAGGACCAGCAGGACCAGGGCGGCCGCCATCCAGACCCACCAGAGCTGAATCATGGCTTGCGTCCCGTGAGCAGGGTGAAGGCGTCGGCGAAGGCGTCGAGCGCGTTTGCGGGCAGCACGATGGTCTGTTTGCCGTCCCCAGAACCAAGCGCCACCAATGCCTCGACCTGCTTGAGGGCCACTTGGTACTGCGCCGCCTCGAGCCCGTTCTTGGCGATGGCCTCGGCCACCACCTGCGTCGCATAGGCCTCAGCCTCGGCCGAGACCCGGCGCGCCTTGGCCGCCTGCTCGGTGGCGTAGAGATCGGCGTCGGCGGCCAGCTCGACGGCGCGCTTGCGGCCCTCGGCCTCGGTCACCTGTGCGCGGCGGGCACGCTCGGCGTTGAGTTGCTGTAGCATGGCATCGCGGGTCTGCTGGTCGAGGTTCACGTCGAGGATCTCGGCCCGCGTCACCTCGATCCCCCAGTTGTCTACCGCGTCCTCGACATTGCCCTTGATGGTGGAGATCAACGCCGCTCGGTTCGACTGCACTTCGTCGAGCTCCATCTTGCCGATCTCGGCGCGGACGATACCGGCGACAGTGGTGGCGATGGCGGCGTCGACGTCGCGGATCCGGTAGACGGTCTTCTCCGGTTCGAGGATGCGGTAGAAAACCGAGGTCTCGACCTGCACCAGCACGTTATCGGCGGTGATCGCATCCTGGCTGGCATTGGGAAGTTGCCGCTCGAGGATCGAGACCTTGTGCGCCACCCGGTCGAGGAAGGGCACGATGAAGTTGATCCCCGGCCCGAGCACCGCGCGCAGTCGGCCGAAGCGCTCGACCACGTGTTTCTCGGATTGCGGTACGATGCGCACGCCGAGCAGCACGCAGAGAACCAGGAAGCCCGCGAGCAATAGCACCACGAGATTTCCGCCTATGAGATCCAGCAACAACTCATCCAGGCTCATTGCGCGTTCCCTTTTCCTTCCTGCAGGCTCGGCCGCCGCATGACCGGCGCCGCGGCGCCCCGTCCCCGCGATATTTCCGCCTAGAACAGAGCGCCTTGCGTCGACTATGCCCCGGCGTCTGCCGCTGGGAAAGGGGCTTGGAAAGAGCACGCGCAGACAGCGCTCACGGGGTTTGCACGGGACCGTGCCGGGCCGGGCGGGGAACTGCGCGGCGGATATCCGCGTTTCTTGCCCAACAGGAGACATGCCATGACCGAGATGCAGACACAGATCGGCGAGATGCGCTACAACGCCGCCGAGGAACAATTCGAAGCCCTTGTGACCTTTCATTCAAGCGCCGGGCGCACCCGCGTGGCCAGCAGCTTCAAGGCACCGGTGACCACCCAGCCCGACGTTGCCGAGCAGGTGCTCGTCTCGCGCGCCCGTGCGCTGCTCGATCGCAATGACGCTTTGATGGCGCGTACGCCGCCCCTGCCGTCGGAGAGGGTGCGGCGCCCGCGCGAAGTGGCGCTGCAGCGGGCGAGGCCGGGCTGGCTGTCGCTGTTCCGCGCTGCCTGACATCTTGGCACCGCGCGCGGGGTGATGCCGTCACCTGGCGGCGCGGCTGTCCATGTAGCGGCGCAGGACAGCGCGGAAATGCGGGATGGCATCCTCGCGGGAGATGAACTCCTCGGGGGGCATCATCATCCAGCCTTCGCCCTCGCCGCCCCAGACCACATCTCGAGCGAGTTCGGCGGGCAAATGTGCCGCGTAGTACCACAGGCCGTCGTGCAGCTGCTCCCAGCTCACCGCGTCGGGGGGAAGATCGAGCCCGATTTCCTCGACCGTCTCGCGCAGGGCGCATTCGAGACCGGTCTCGCCGGGCTCGCGTGTGCCGCCGGGGAAGTCGAGATAGCCGGGCCAAGGGATGCCTTCGGTATGGTCGCGCCGCAGGATCAGCAGATCGCTGCCGAGAAAGAGGATGAGCTTGGCGCCTCTAAATTCCATCATGTCTCCGGGCAATGGCACTGCTACTGGGGAAGGCTTATAGTGCCGAGGTAACACCTGTTGCCGGAATTGCCACCCATGCCCGCGCTTTGCCGCGATTGCCTCGCCGAATTCGAACACGGAACGCGCTGCCCGAACTGCGGACGCCCTCGGATCGTGCGCCATGACGAGCTTTGGGACCTTTCGATCGCGCACATGGATTGCGACGCCTTCTACGCCACGGTGGAGAAACGCGAAAATCCCGAACTGGCCGACAAGCCTGTGATCGTCGGAGGCGGCAAGCGCGGGGTGGTCTCGACCGCCTGTTATGTCGCGCGCATTCGCGGTGTGCGCTCAGCGATGCCGATGTTCCAGGCGCTGAAGCTCTGCCCCGACGCGGTGGTCGTCAAGCCGCGGATGGAGCTTTATGTCGAGGTCTCGCGGCAGATACGCGCGCTGATGGAGGAGCTGACCCCCTCCATCGAG
This sequence comes from Alloyangia pacifica, assembly GCF_003111685.1. NCBI lineage: Bacteria > Pseudomonadati > Pseudomonadota > Alphaproteobacteria > Rhodobacterales > Roseobacteraceae > Alloyangia > Alloyangia pacifica. The sequence continues at coordinate 317,971 of NZ_CP022189.1, forward strand.
CCGCTGTCGCTGGACGAGGCCTTTCTCGATCTCACCGGCACGGCGCGGCTGCATGGTCACCCGCCGGCGGTGATGATGGCGCGGCTTGTAAAGCGCATGCGCGAAGAGCTGGGCGTCACAGGATCGCTCGGACTTTCTCACAACAAGTTCCTCGCCAAGATCGCCTCGGATCTCGACAAGCCGCACGGGTTTTCGGTGATCGGCAAGGCGGAGACGGCGGAGTTTTTGCGCCCGAAGTCGGTACGCATGATCTGGGGGGTCGGCATGGCTTCGCAGGAGGCGCTGGAGCGCGCGGGGATCCGCACCTTCGAGGACCTGCTGCGCTGGGAGCAGCGCGATCTGATCGCGCGCTTCGGCTCGATGGGGCAGCGGCTCTACCATCTCGCCCGAGGTGAGGACACGCGGAGGGTGATGCGCAACGCGCCGATCAAGTCGATTTCGAACGAGACCACCTTCAATGAGGACACCGGCGATCACGACCTGCTCGACGGGCATCTGTGGCGGATGTGCGAGAAGGTCGCGGACAGGGCCAAGGCCAAGGCGCTGGCAGGGCGGGTGGTGACGCTTAAGGTCAAGCGGTCGGACTTCAAGCTGATCACCCGGCGCCAGTCACTGGGCGATGCCACGCAGATGGCGGACCGTATCTACCGCGTGGCCCGGGGTATGCTCGACGGGCTGGAGCGGCAGGGCCCGTGGCGGCTTTTGGGGGCGGGGATATCCGAGCTTGTGAGCGCCGAGCAGGCGGACCGTGGGGGTGATCTGCTGGACCCGGACGCCGGCAAGCGCGCGGCGGCGGAGCGGGCCACAGATGCGATCCGCGCCCGCTTCGGCGATACGGCGATCGTCAAAGGCCGGGCGCTGCGCTGAGCTCAGCTGCCGCGGCTCAGAAGCTCGTCCTCTTCGTCCTCTGGATCATAGCCGAGCGCCTCCAGCCCGGCCTCGAGGTTGTCGGCCAGATGCGGCGTGCCGATCAGGTAGTCGGCGGTCGGGGTGGAGGCTTCCGAGAGGGCGGTGCGGTAAGCCTCACCCCATTCGTCGGCATCGAAGGCCTCGCGGCCGATCCACATCACCGCGACCAGCGCGGCCTGTTCCTCTTCGCTCATGCGGTCGATGAAGCCGCGCAACTCGCCCTCGGCCCGGTCAATCTCGCGGGCCATCAGGATCACGGCGGCAACCGTGCGGACGCTGATTTCTTCCATGGCGCGTCTCCTTTCGTCCCACACACCATGGCGAGAAGCGTACACCCCGACCTTGATCTGCGACAAGAAGCTCGTGGCCGGGAACGGAGGGTCAGTAGGGAAGCAGCAGGGCGCGGCCGAGCACGTCGAGCGCGCTCTCGGCGAGCTGCTCGTGCACGGCGCTGCGTTCCTCGGCGGTGCTGCCGCAGAGCGCCGGATCGCCGCCTTCCTCTTCCAGCAGCTTGGCACCGCCGGGGGTGCAGAGGGCGAAGAGATCGTAAAGATCGGCGCCCTCCAGCGGCAGCACCTCGATGCCGGCCTGGGCGGCGAGACGTGCCTCGCCCGGGGCGGGTTCGTCGAGGCCGAAGATCGTCATCTGGGCGCCGCGCTCGGCCAAGCTGGCGGCGCGAAACTCGGCGAGATACTCGGGCGCAATGGCCAGGACCGCGCGCACCCGTGGATCCTGCCGGGACAGGGTCAGGGCCTGCGGGTCGACACTCGCGGGATCGATGCCGCCGGAGGCAAACCACTCGCAGTCCGTCGAAGGATGCGCCGTCCAGCAATTGCGCGCATAGGCGCCCTCATCGATCATGCCGCCGGCGAGCATCATCGCCGCGGTGCCGCCGAGCGCCACGCCGGCGACCGCCACACGGGTCTCGTCGATGCGCATCTGCCAGTCGGGATCGTTGAGCAGCAGGTCGAGCGCCTGCCCCAGCTCCGCCGGGCGGCGCCAGATCTCGCCGAGCGCGGTGGCCGGATCGCGCGGGCGCTGGCCACTTACCTCGGCGACAATATAGCCGCCCTCGGCCAGCCGCGCGGCAAGCCAGGCGCCGCTCTGCTCGGACGAGCGCCGCCCGCCGTGCGAGAGAAGAACCAGCGGCAGCTTTCCAGGAAGCGGCGAGGCCTCGCGCTGCGCGGGGGTGCCTTCGAAGACGGCGTTGCGGCCGACCAGTTCCGAGGCGCCGCCGCCGGTCTGCGCGGGATACCAGATGGTCATCGACACGCCGCGGCCAAAGTTCGCCTCTGGGCGGATCATGCTGCTGACCCCGACACCGGTCTTGTCGCCCGCGGCATGGCCGGGAACTGCAAGAAGGGCCGCAAGCGCGAGGCCGGTCAGGCGGGCAAGCATCCGATTTTCCTTGGCGAGTCGGTCGAAAAGTCAGGTCTGCCGTGGCAATGGCACGATACGCCCCTCGGGCGCCAGATCTTCAAAATCAAAATTGTCGAGTTTTTGAGCACGTCGGCCCGCTTTCTCGGCGCTGATGCGGATTTCCGAAAGATCCCGTGCAGCCATGCCGAAGTGACGGTCAAGGTTCTCGACCCGGCCTTCGAGACGCTCGATGTCCTGATGCAGCAGGCCAAGTTCGCGGCGGATCGCCCCGGCCTGTTCGCGCATGCGGGCATCCTTGAGCACCGCGCGCAGGGTGTTCAGCGTCGCCATGCAGGTGGTCGGCGAGACGATCCAGACCCGCAGCGAAAAGCCCTCGCGCACCACCTCGGGGAAGCTGGCGTGCAGCTCGGCGTAGACCGCTTCGGAGGGCAGGAACATGAGCGCGCTGTCGGCGGTCTCGCCGTCGAGAATGTAGCGGTCCGAAATGTCGCGCAGGTGCTTGCGCACCGAGATGCGGAAGGCCTGCGAGGCGCGCTGCTTGCCCTCGGGCGTCTCGGCGCGGCGCAGCATCTCGTAGGCCTCGAGCGGGAACTTGGCGTCGATGACGATATGGCCCGGCGGCTCGGGCAGCTTGATCAGGCAATCGGCGCGGCGCCCGTTCGAAAGCGTCGCCTGCATCGTATAGCTGTCGGGAGGAAGCGCTTTCGAGACGATGTCGTTGAGCTGGATTTCCCCAAAGGCGCCGCGGGTCTGCTTGTTCGACAGGATGTCCTGCAGCGACAGCACGTCGCCCGAGAGCCTCGTGATATTCTCCTGCGCTTCGTCGATGGTCTTGAGACGCTCCTGCAACTGGCCCAGCGAATGGGCGGTGCGGCGGGCGGTGCCGTGCAGGTTTTCGGACATATTCTGCTGCACCTGCGCCAGCCGCTTTTCCATCAGCTGCAGCATGGCATTCTGGCTTTTCACCTGGGCCTCGGAGACGTGGTGCAGCCCGCCGGCGAGCCGTTCCTGCCCTTCGGAGAGCGCCTGCACCCGCTGCGAAAGCTGGCTCAGCGGGTAGCCGAGCCTTGCGGCGCGGTTCGAGGCGCGAATCGCGAGGATCATCAAAAGCGCGAGCACGGCTGCGCCCGCGGCGGCCCAGAGGCGCGGGTCGTCCAAGCCGATGGTCTGCCCGGCGATCTCGATCATGTGCGGCCGAAGAGCCTCTCGATATCCGACAGCTTCAACTCCACGTAGGTGGGGCGGCCATGGTTGCACTGGCCGGAGTGGGGCGTCGCCTCCATCTCGCGCAGGAGCGCGTTCATCTCCTCGGCGCGCATCCGGCGACCCGAGCGGATCGAGCCGTGGCAGGCGACGCGGCTCAGGATCGCTTCGAGCTTCTCCTGCACCAGCTGCGAGCTGCCGTAGTCCGAAAGCTCGTCGAGGATGTCCTTGATCAGCGCCTCGGCGTTGACCTCGCCGAGGATTGCCGGGGTCTCGCGCACCGCCAGCGCCGAGCCGCCGAAGGGCTCGACCGACAGGCCCATGCGGCCAAGGTCGTCGGAGATGTCGAGGATTCGCGACAGGTCGTCCTGCGACAACTCGACGATCTCGGGGATCAGAAGCGCCTGCGCCGCGACTCCGCGCTCGGCCATCTGGCGTTTCAGCTTTTCATAGACCAGCCGCTCGTGCGCCGCGTGCTGGTCTACTATGACGATGCCGGTCTCGGTCTGCGCGATGATGTAGTTCTCGTGCACCTGGCCCCGCGCCGCGCCAAGCGGCAGCTGCGCGGCCTCCGGTTCGACCGGAGCGTCCTCAACCACCCGGCCCGACCAGCTGCCCTGCATCTCGGCGAAGCCCTGCGTCTGAGCCGGAGGGACGCGCGGCGGCGCCGGGACAAAATTGGGATCGGGCGCCTGCGCGGCATAGGCGGCGCTGCGCGCGCCCGCCGAGGGGCGGTCCATCTGGTAGACGCGGGCGTGGGGCGCTGCCGCCGGGGCCGCGCCGAGCGGCGCGCCGCCGCCGTAGGCGCCGAAGGTGCTGTCGCGCGAGGGTTGCTGGTGCAGCGGGACTTGCCCGGTGTCGAGCTGCCGCGGAAACTCGGGGCGCAGGGCCGCCAGCGTGTCGGCGGCCACGGTGCTCGAGGCGCGGTGCCCGGCATCGGCAAGCGCGTGGCGCAAGGCCGAGACGATCAGCCCGCGCACGAGGCCCGGCTCGCGGAAGCGCACCTCGGATTTGGCCGGGTGCACGTTCACGTCGACGAGATGCGGGTCGCAGTCGACAAACAGCGCCACCGCCGGATGCCGGTCGCGGCTGAGGTAATCGGCATAGGCCCCGCGCAGCGCGCCGAAGAGCAGCTTGTCCTGCACCGGGCGGCCATTGACGAAGAGATGTTGCGCCACCGAAGAGCCGCGCGAATAGGTCGGCAGCGCCGCGTAGCCGGTCAGGCGGAAGCCGTCACGCTCGGCATCGATGGCCAGCGCGTTGTCGGTGAACTCGGCGCCCAGCACCTGCGCCAGCCGGCCCCGGAGCGCATCAAAAAGATCGCCCGAGACGGCGTCGGCGCGGAAGCTCACCCGGTCCTTGCCCTGCGAGACGTCGCGCAGGGTGAAGCCCACCGAAGGCTCGGCCATGGCGAGCCGCTTCATCACGTCCGAGATCGACATCATCTCGGCGCGGTCGGTGCGCAGGAACTTGAGCCGCGCCGGGGTGGCGAAGAAGAGATCGCGCAGGGCGACCACGGTGCCGGGGTTCAGCGCTGCCGGCTTCACCGTGCCCATCTGCCCCCCGGAGACCGCGATCTCGGCCCCGTCCTGCCCGGCGACGCGGCTCTGGATCGACAGCCGGCCCACGGCACCCAGCGAGGGCAGCGCCTCGCCGCGGAAGCCGAAGCTGTGGATGTTCAGAAGATCCGAGCCGTCGATCTTCGAGGTGGCATGGCGTGACAGCGCCAGCGGCAGCTCGTCCGGCCCCATGCCGCAGCCGTCGTCGCTCACCCGAATCAGCGTCTTGCCGCCGTCGGCAATCTCGACCGTCACGCGGGTCGCCCCGGCGTCGATGGCGTTTTCCACCAGTTCCTTGACCGCCGAGGCCGGGCGCTCGACCACCTCGCCGGCGGCGATGCGGTTGATGGCCGCCTCGTCGAGCTGCCGGATGACGGGACGCATATTGGGGCTGTGGGTGTTCATGCCACCATACCTAGCAGGGATTTTGCGATTCTGGAACGGATAGCGCCAAGCAGCGCAGCGCGGTCAGTCCGCAGCCAGCGCGGCCGTCCTGCCGCCGGAAGCCTCTAGCGCGTCCCGTGGGGTGACCACCACCATCAATCCGCGCCTGCCGCCGTTGAGCACGATGCGCTCGGCCGCCATCGACGCCGCCTCGAAGGCCGTGGGCACGCGCTTCTTCTGACCGAAGGGGCTGATTCCCCCGGTGTGCATGCCGGTGAGCCGTTCGGCCTTGGCAGGGTCCATCATCTGCGCCGACTTGCCGCCGAAGGCGCTGGCGACGCGCTTCATCGACAGCGTGGCACCCGAGGGGATGGCGGCGCAGCAGGGCTTGCCATCGACCTCGACCATCAGCGTCTTCAGCACCTGTTCCGGTGGCCAGCCGATCTGCTCGGCCGCATGCAGACCGATCTGCGCCTGCCCGGAGACATAGTCATACTCCAGCAGTTCGAAAGCGACCTTGGCGCGTGTCAGCGCCTGCGTCGCCGGTGTGCCCTTGCTCACGCCCGATATCCCATCTGCCGGTCGATCCATGCGAGGATGACCCCCACCACCTGCGCCTGCTCCTCATCACTGAGCGCGCGCCCCGCCGCCAGCCCGTGCCACTTCGCAAGGCAGCCCCGGCAGCAGGTCGCCGTGGCGTGCTGCGCGACGAAAACCGGGTGGCCCCGCATGGGTGTCTGCTTGCCGTCGTTCCTCGGCTCTGCCGGGGCGAGCCGCTCGGAGATGAAATCCCGCGCATGCGACAGGATCACCGCGCGGCCCTTGGCGTTGGCATAGTCCCGTTCCTTCGGGCCAAGCCGGAATCGGCTGCGAAACTTGGAGCGGGCCAGCCGCTCGAACAGCTGATCCGGAGCTGTCATTCCATGCTCTCGAGATAGGTGCGTACGGCGTCCTGCACGTGGCGGAAGCGGTCGCCGCCAAGGTGCTTGCCGCCGTACCAGCGGGTCACCACGATGATGTGGTTGCGGACCTCCTCGCGCTCCAGCATCCGCAGGATCACCATGCCCGCGCCGCTTTCGCCGTCGTCGTTCTTGATCGGCGCCTCGTCGGTCAGCAGGCCCCAGGTGTTGTGCGTTGCCTTGGCGAATTTCTTGTTGCGCTTGAGCTCCTTGAGAAAGGCCTTGGCCTCTTGCTCCGAGGTGCAGGGCCCGCCCGAGACCGCGTATTTCGAGCCGCGGTCGCTGATGATATTCTCGAGAATGCGCATGCCAGAGGGGTAAGCCGCGCCGCGCCAGCGCGCAAGCCTTCAGCGCCCGAGGTACCCCCGCTCGATCTCCAGCAGCCGCTGCTTGCGCCAGAGCCCGCCGCCGTAGCCGGTGAGCGAGCCGTCCGCACCGATCACCCGGTGGCAGGGGATCACCAGCGCGATCTGGTTGGCACCATTGGCCTGCGCCACCGCCCGCGTGGCCGAAGGCCGCCCCAGCGCCTGCGCCAGAGCGCCGTAGCTGCGCGTCTCGCCCGCCGGGATCTCGAGCAGGGCGCGCCAGACCGCGGTGGTGAACTCCGAGCCATGCAGCGCCAGCGGCGTGTCGAACTGCGCGCTCTCCCCGGCGAAGAAGCGCGCCAGCTCCTCGCGGATCTGATCGGACGGTGCGAACCGTCCGACCCCGATCTCGCCCCCCGCACCCTTGCGCAGCTTCTCGAGCTCGCGTGGCAGCGCCTTGCGGTCCATGAACTCCAGCAGGTGCAGGTGGCTCTTCGAGCAGACCGAGACCATGTCGCCGAGCGGCGTGGCGATCCAGTCCGCCCGCAGGAGTGCATCGGCTCTCAAGGCCCCCGGCGCCACGCCGAGCGCCCGGGCAAATCCCGCGCGGAAGGCCGAGGCGCTCTCGAAGCCCGCATCGAGCTGCGCCTCGATCACCGGCGCGCCCGAGGCCAGCGCGGTGAATCCCTCGCGCAGCCGCCGCTGCCGGGCCATTTCGAGGAAAGTCATGCCGAACTGCCTCTTGAAGGCGCGCCGCACGGTCGAGGGATCGAGCCCCATCGCCACGAGATCCGGCTCGGACCAGCGGAAGGCGGGGCGCGCCTCGAGCGCGTCCAGAAGCCGCGCGATCACCGGGTCGCTCTGGGCCATGGGGTTCAGCGGATGGCAACGCTTGCACGGGCGGAAACCGGCGGCGATGCACTCCCCCACGGTCTCGTGGAAGGTGCAGTTCGCGCGCAGCGGTTTGCGCGCCGGGCAGGTCAGCCGGCAGAAGATGCCGGTCGAGGCGACGCAGACAAAGGCCCGGCCATCGTAGGACGGGTCGCGCTCGAGCAGCGCCCGGTAGAGCGTGTCGGGGTCAGGAAGGGCAAACAGCATGGTCCGACTCTAGCCGATCCGTGTGTGGGATGCCGCCGGAAATCGGGCGGCTATTCACATTCCGGCGGCGCAGTGCGGCGCCGCTCTTGCCAAGGCGGCGGGCGAGCCCACATGTGATAAAAGATCGCAATTTCGATATATGAAAGGAGCCGAACGATGAAGACCGAGGAAGTGGGCGCCGCCCTGCTGGAGACGTGGTCCGTCGACGAGGTCGCCGAGGCCTTTGGTCGCAACGAGATCGTGCTGATCGACGTGCGCACGCCGCAGGAATACATGTTCGAGCACATCGAGGGCACGCTGCTGATGCCCATGGCCTTCTTCAAGCCCGAGAAGCTGCCGGGGCAGGGCGAGAAGCGGATCGTCTTCCACTGCGGTTCGGGCGCGCGTTCCGAGCGGGTCGCCCGCGCTGCCATCGCTGCCGGTCTCGCGCGAGTCGCGCATATGGAAGGCGGCTTCGGCGCGTGGAAGGGGAGCCACAAGCCCTACATCGGCACCAACATGGCCACCGGCGGCCCGACCCCGATCAGTTGAGCGGTCTCTGTCCCTTCTTCTCTGTCAAAATACGCCGGGGGTGAATTGTCCGCTGGCCGAGAGGGGCAGCGCGCCCTTGCGTGCCTCAACTCCGCCCGGTCACCCGGTCGAAGCGCTGCCGGGCCACGTCCTCGTCGCGCTCGGCCTTGCGGTCGGCGATCAGCGCCGCCTCGACGTAGCCGAGGTGTGCCTGCACCGCCGCCTTTGCGCCCGCCGGGTCGCGCGCCTGGAGCGCCGCGTTGATGGCGCGGTGTTGCTCGAGCAGGGCCTCGCGGGTGGTGCGCTGCTTGAACATGATCGAGCGGTTGTAGAAGACCCCCTCGCGCAGCAGCTGATACATCGAGCGCATCATGTGCAGCATGATGACGTTGTGGCTGGCCTCGATGATCGCGAGGTGGAAGTCGGCGTCGAGCCGCGCTTCCTCGGCCGGGTTGCGCTTCATATGCGCCGCTTCCATCTTTGCGAAGAGCGCCTCGATGACCTTCAGATCCGAGGGCGTCCCCTGCAGCGCCGCGCGCTCCGCCGCCAGACCCTCCATGTCCCGGCGGAAGCTGAGGTAGTCAAACACAGCTTCGTCATGTTTGGAAAAGAGCTGGATCAATGCGTCGGAAAAGGCCGATCCGAGCACCTCGGTGACGAAGACACCGGCCCCGGCCCGGGTCTCCAAGAGTCCGCGGTCCTGCAGGTCTGCCACCGCCTCGCGCAGGCTTGGGCGCGACACGCCCAGCCGTTCCGACAGCTCGCGCTCGGCAGGTAGGCGCTCGCCCGGGCGCAGGATGCCGCGCAGGATCAGTTCTTCGATCTGCCGCACCACGGCGCTGGATAGTTTCTCGGACTGCACGGGGCGGAAGGGCATGAATGGGTCCTGACAGGCGGGAATTGGTCAGATCATATGACCACGCGCGCCGCGGCTCAAGCGCGACACGAGGACAGTGATGCATAGCAAAGGGCGCTCACCAGCGCGACAGCGCGTCCTCGTCCTCGTCCTTGGCGGCCACCCAGGAGGTGCCGCCGCTGCCGCTTTCCTTCTTCCAGAAGGGCGCTCGGGACTTGAGGTAGTCCATCAGGTACTCGGCGGCCTCGAAGGCATGGACGCGATGCTTTGAGGCTGTGGCGACCATCATGATGCGCTCGCCCGGACCCATGCGGCCGTAGCGGTGGATCACCAGAATCTCGCCGAGATCCCAGCGTGCCTCGGCCTCGGCGGCGATCGCCTCGATCGCCTTCTGGGTCATGCCGGGGTAGTGCTCGATTTCCATCGTCTCAAGCGTGCCCGAGACGTCGCGCACCACGCCGGTAAAGGTCACCACGGCGCCCATGTCGGTGCGGCCCGCGGCGAAGGTGTCGGCCTCGGCACCGAAGTCGAAGGGTTCTTCCTGCACGACCACCCGGATCGACATGGTCTCAGCCCCCAGTCATCGGCGGGAAAAAGGCGACTTCGCGCACGCCGGAAAGCGGTGCGTCGAACTCGGAGAGTTCCTGGTCCAAGGCCACGCGCAGGGCCGAAAGATCGGAGAAGGCCATGGCATAGCGCTCCTCGCGGCCACGCAACTCCTCAATGAGATCGTTGACCGTGGCGGCCTCGGTCTCGTAGCGCTCCTTCGGCAGGCCGATGCGCTCGCGCACCCAGGCGAAATAGAGCAGATCCATCACTTCTCGTCCTTCAGGAACGGCAAGGCCTTCACGAAGTAGTCCCAGCCGGTGATCAGTGTCAGCGCGGCGGCGATCCACAGCAGCGTCAGGCCAAGGTGCCCGGTCCAGATCATACCGGTCTCCTGCCAGCGCAGCCCGTGCGGATCGGCGCCGCCGCCGTCGAGCGCCTGGGCCACTGTCTGCCGGTCCAGCGCCTCGACGCTGAGAGCAAGGTAATGCTCGAAGACGCCCTGTGAAAAGAGCGTGGCGATGGCGATCATCTGGAAGGTGGTTTTCCACTTCGCCAGCTTGGTCACCTTGAGCGTGCCCGCGGTGTCGCCGAGATACTCGCGGAGACCCGAGACGAACACCTCGCGGAAGAGAATCATCGTGGCGGGCAGCACCAGCCAGGGCGACATCGAGGAATAGCCGACGATCACCATCAGCGCGATCACCACCATCGCCTTGTCTGCGATGGGATCGAGCATGGCGCCGATCTTGCTTTCCTGTCCCCAGAGGCGGGCCAGGTAGCCGTCGAACCAATCGGTGACGGCGGCCCCGACGAAGAGCAGCAGCGCGAACCAGTCGGCAAGCGGCCGCGAGAAGTACAGGAACATCACCGCCACGCCGGGGGCGGCGATCAGGCGGAGGGCGGTGAGGATATTTGGCAGGTTCCAGCGCATGCGACTTACGTAGCGCGCTTTTTGGGGAGGGGAAAGACGCCTCACGCGGGAGAGCTCACACGGTGCTGCGACGAAATCTCTCGACATAGGCGGCGCGGGCCTGCGGCAGGGGCCTGTCGCGCAGCGCGGGCGCCATGTGGCGCTCGAGAAAGTGTCCCGTCGTGCGCAGCGCCTCGAGGATCTCGCCATCGCCGCCGGGGCCTTCGCCCTTCAGAATGTCAGGCAGGGGCAGCAGCCGGTCGGCCCATTCCCCTGCGGCTTGGCGCGAGACGGCACGGCCGGTGCGCGGCGAGACGAAACAAAGCTCCTCGTTGGTGCCGCGCACCGCGCAGGCCGAGAGATCGAGCCCGAAGCCCATCTCGTCGAGCAGCGCCATTTCCCAGCGGAGATAGGCGAGGGGCCAGAGCTCACGCTCGGGCAGCAGGTCGAGCAGCGCCTCGGTGCGGGCGTAGAGCCTGGGGTGCGCCTCGCGCTCGGGCAGCGAGAAGGAGAGCAGGGCACAGACCGCGTTGAGCCCCGCCAGCGACAGCCGGTCCGCCAGCGCATTGGCGACCCGCGAGCGCTGCGGCTCGGCGGTGAAGCTGCCCATGTGGTCTTCGAGCCGCGCCTTCCAGGTCAGGTCGAGCTGCGCGCCTGGCTGCAGGAAGGGGGCGACACGGCGCGAGGCACCGCCGCGCAGCACGCCCATGTGCCGCCCGTGCCCGGGGGTGAAGACCTCGAGGATGGCCGAGCTTTCGCCGTGCCTGCGCGAGGTCAGAAGGATGCCGGTGTCGCGCCATTCCATCCGCGCACTCTCGGAGTTTGCGAGGGTGGGGGCAAGGGGCGCGGGCGGGGGCGTTGGCGAGGAGCCTTCCATGTCCGCCTGCCGATTGCATGGACCGGTGGAGGGGGGGGCGGCCTGCTCGCACGCGGACACCGCCATGTGAGCCGCCCATTGCTTGGCCTCGCAATAAACGTCGTCCTGAAGTACGATGGTCGGCCCGGGAGATGCCATGACCCAGACTCACCGCTTCACCGCCCTGCTGATTGCCCTGCTCGCCTTGGGGGCACTGTGGTTGCAGGTCCACGTGGGGCTCGTGCGCAGGACGGATCACGAGGTCTGGCAAGAGCTCTGGCGGCTGGGGCGCTACTTCACCATCCTGACCAACCTGATGGTCGCGGTGACCTTCGCCGGCATCGCGGCGGGGCACCGGAGCCCGCCGTGGTGGTTGGCCGCGGTCGCTCTGTGGATCCTCATCGTCGCCATCGTCTACCACGGTCTGCTGGCGCGGCCGCTGGACGGGATCCGCTGGTGGTCGGACATGGCGGTGCACACCTTCGTGCCGATCGCCGTCGGGCTCTGGTGGCTGGCGTTGGCGCCGAAGGACGGGCTGATGCCGCGGCACGCGCTCTGGTGGCTGCTCTGGCCGCTGATCTATGTCAGCTACGCGCTGATCCGTGGCGAGTTCGACGGGAGTCACCCGTATTTCTTCATCGACCCGCATGAGATCGGCTGGTCCGGCGTCGGCCTTTGGTGCGTGGCGCTGGGCGTGAGCTTTTGGCTCGGCGGTCTGGGGGTGGTGATGCTGGGACGGCTGCTCAGCCGTCCATCTCGTCCAGCAGATGGCGCCCCTGACGGTCCTCAAGCTCAATGACCCAGAGATCGGGGTCGAAGTCGCGTTGCTTTGAGACGCGCGCGTCAACCTCGTATTCCGGCCCCTCGGCGAGCGTGGCCCACCGGCGGGCGCCGGTCATCAAATCCCATTCGCGGCTGAAGGCCACGGCCTTGCCGTCGAGCGTAGCGAGCTTGACGATCACCGCCCCGGCGGTGTCGTCGCCATGGGCGGTCACATAGGCGGGGATGTCCAGGAGCGAGAGCCGCCGCAGGTAGGCGCCGACCCAAACATGGGTGGCGAGCCGAGGCTCAGGCATTGCCGTCCTTGAACTCGAGGCCCATCTCTGAATAGCGTTCCGCCTCTTCGAGCCAGTTCTCGCGGACCTTCACCTGCAGGAAGAGGTGCACCTTGCGGCCGAGGAATTCCTCGAGCTCGGCGCGCGAGGCCTGGCTGACTGACTTGATCGTCTCGCCCTTCTTGCCGAGTACGATGCCCTTGTGGCCGTCCCGGGTGACGTAGATGATCTGGTCGATGCGGGCCGAGCCGTCCTCGCGCTCTTCCCACTGCTCGGTTTCGACCGTCAGCTGGTAGGGCAGTTCCTGGTGCAGCCGCAGCGTCAGCTTCTCGCGGGTCATCTCGGCGGCGATCATGCGCATCGGCAGGTCGGCGATCTGGTCCTCGGGGTAGAGCCAAGGGCTCTCGGGCACCTGTTCCGCCAGCCACTTGCGCAGCGCGTCGACGCCATGGCCGCGCTCGGCCGAGATCATGAATGTTTCGGCGAAGGCGTAGGCCTCGTTCATCTTCTGGGTCAGCGCCAGCAGGTCCTCGGCTTTCACGCGGTCGATCTTGTTGATCGCCAGCGCCACCTTGCGGCCGCGCGGCAGGTCCTGCAGCCCATCCAGGATGCGCTTCACGCCATCGGTCATGCCGCGGTGCGCCTCGATCAGCAGCACGATGATGTCGGCATCCGAGGCCCCGCCCCAGGCCGCTGCGACCATGGCGCGGTCGAGCCGGCGGCGCGGTTGGAACAGGCCGGGCGTGTCGACGAAGACCAGCTGGCTCTCGCCCTCCATGGCCACGCCGCGGATGCGGGTGCGGGTGGTCTGCACCTTGTGGGTGACGATCGACACCTTGGCGCCCACCATGCGGTTGGTGAGCGTCGACTTGCCCGCGTTGGGCTCGCCGATGAGGGCGATGAATCCTGCACGTGTGGTCATTGGGGCGTTCCCGTTACTGACGATCCGTGGCCCTTACAGGCTTTTGCGGCGCGGGGCCAGAGCGGCCGCTGCGGATCAGGGTATAGCATCCCGACACGACAATCAGCAGCGCTCCTGCAAGGGTCCAGAGATCCGGGCGCTCGCCGAAAAGAAGATAGGCGAAGACCAGCGCCACCAGCAGCCGCGAGTAGCGGAAGGGGGCGACCACCGAGACCTCGCCGCTGCGCATGGCGCGGGTGAGCGCGGTATAGGCGCAGACCCCGACAAGTCCGGTGGCCAGCAGGCGCAGCAGCTCGGAGCCCTGCGGGAGGCGTGGGGGCGCGGGATCGAAGGGCAGCAGCAAGAGTCCCGCGAGGGTGACCACGGCGAAGCCGAGGATGCCAAGCTGCTTCGCCGAGACTGCAGGCGGCGCGGCCCGGGTGAAAAGGTCGCGCATGGCAAAGCCGAACATCGCCGCGATCGACAGCAGCGCGTCGAGCCGGAAGGCCTCGGGAGTGGGGCGCACGATCAGCAGCACGCCGATGAAGCCCACCGCCATGGCGGCCCAGCGGCGCGGGCCGACCTTCTCGCCCAGCAGCAGCGCCGCCCCGGCGGTGACCACCAAGGGCGCCGCCTGCAGGATCGAAGATGTCACGGACAGCGGCGTGTAGGCCAGCGACAACGCGAAGAAGAGCCGGCCCATGATCTCGAAGAGCGTGCGCAGCAGCAGGCTGGGCCGCAGCATCGCCGGATGCAGCACCGCCTCTCCTGCGCGCAGGGTCATCAGGGTGTAGAGCGTGACGCCGGTCAGGCCGAAGATCAGCGTCGCCTCGCCCGGTGGCAGGCCGGGGGCGACGGATTTGAACAGCGCGTCCTCGATGGCGAAAAGCGTCATCGCCAGCACCATGAAGCCGGCGCCGGTCGCGTTCGCGCTCATCCGCGGCGCGGCGGTGTCAGCCATTTTCGGAGACTTGTGCTAGCAGCGACGCGGCGGCCTCCTGCTCGGCCTTGCGTTTCGAGCCGGCGGTGGCCTCGGCCTTCTGGCCGGAGGCGAGCCGCACCTCGATGGTGAAGACAGGCGCGTGGTCGGGGCCAGAGCGGGCAGTTTCCACGTAGGCCGGCGGGGTCATGCCGCGCGCCTGCGCCCATTCCTGCAGCGAGGTCTTGGGGTCGCGCGCGTCTTGCTCCACGGTGGATACGCGATTGCCCCAGAGCCGCAAAATCATGTTCTGCGCCACCTCGAAGCCGCCATCGAGGTAGACCGCCGCGATCACCGCCTCCATGGCATCGCCAAGCAGCGCCTGCTTGCGCCGGCCACCCGACATCATTTCGGAGCGGCCGAGCTTCAGCGCGGCGCCGATGTCGACCTCGCGCGCGACCTCGGCGCAGGCTTCCTTGCGCACCAGCGCGTTGAAGCGCGGCGCGAGCTGACCCTCGCTGGCCTTGCGGTCCTCGGAAAGCAGCGCCTCGGCCATGACGAGGCCGAGCACGCGGTCACCGAGGAACTCGAGCCGCTGGTTGTCCTCGCGGCCGGGGCCGGACATAGACGAATGGGTCAGCGCGCGCCGCAACAGCTCGGGCCGGTCGAACCGATGCCCCAGCCGCTGCTCCAGCGCTTCTATTTCTGCAGAACGCTTCATGTGATCTTGTGGAAGAACCGATCCGACCGCCAGGTCCAGAAGAACAGCATCGACCGGCCGGACGAGGAGAACATCACCCGGGTTGCCTTGCCGATGATATTCTCGAAGGGCACGAAGCCGACGCCTCCCGCGGCGTTGGGCACACGGCTGTCGGCGGAGTTGTCGCGGTTGTCGCCCATCATGAAGAAGTGACCCTCGGGAACGGTGTAGATCGGCGTGTTGTCCGACCCCTGCATGGCGATGTTGAGGATATCATGCTTCACGCCGTTAGGCAGCGTTTCGGTCCAGCGCGATTTCTCGCAGACGCCGCCGGTGCCCACGGGGCCGTTCTCGCAGCGCGGGCGCAGCCCCTGCGGTCCCTGCGGTTCGGCAGTCTCGGTGAAGGTGCCATTGGCCTCGACCTCGACCGGGGTGCCGTTGATGTGGAGCAGCCCCTGCTTGACTTGGATCTGGTCGCCCGGCAGGCCGATCACCCGCTTGATGAAGTCCGTGCCGTTGACCGGGTGACGGAAGACCACCACGTCGCCGCGCTCGGGTTCAGAGCCGAAGAGCCGGGTGTTGTCGCCGTCGAGAAAGCCGCAGATATCCTTGGCGTCGATGTCGATGCCGAAGGAGTTCAGGCGGATCGACGGGCAGGAGGCATAGGAATAGCCGTAGGTCATCTTGTTGACGAAGAGGAAGTCGCCGATCAGCAGCGTGTCTTTCATCGAGCCCGAGGGAATCCAGAAGGGCTGGAAGAACAGCGTGCGGAAGACGCCCGCGATGACCAGCGCCCAGAACACCGTCTTGACGGTTTCCCAGATCCCGCCCGATTTCTCTTCTTTTGCCATGAAAACCCGCCCCTGTGCCTCGATGTGCCTCGGTTCCTAGGCTTCATGGGCGGGGGCGGGGAGAGTGTCAAGGCGGCGCAAAGGCCGGGCAAATCTCTTCGGAGAGATTTGCAAAACTCGGCGAAGGGTTTTGCTCGGGCGTTACCCCGATGTGATCGGGGTTTTCAGCGGTCTCGCCTCGATCACCACGAAGGCCTGCGCCCAGGGGTGATCGTCGGTCAGCGTCACGTGAATGATCGCCTCATGGTCCGGCGGGGTCATCAGCGCGAGCCGCTCCTTCGCCCAGCCGGTCACCTGCATGACGGGCTGGCCCGTCGGCAGGTTGCTCACCGCCATGTCCTTCCACGAAATGCCCATGCGCAGCCCGGTGCCGAGCGCCTTGGAGCAGGCCTCCTTGGCCGCCCAGCGTTTGGCATAGGTGCCCGCCACATCCTTGCGGCGCTCGGCCTTTCGCTGCTCGGTCTCGGTGAAGACGCGGTTCCGGAATCGGTCACCGAAGCGCGCGAGTGTCGCCTCGATGCGCTCGATATTCGCAAGGTCAGTGCCGATTCCGAGGATCATCCGTGGTCTCCGGGGTCGCGGGCGGTTACGCCCGCGCCTCGTCCATCAGGCGGCGCATCTCGGCGATCGCCGGGCCGAGCCCGAGGAAAATCGCCTCGCCGATGAGGAAATGGCCGATGTTGAGCTCGACGACTTCGGGGAAGGCAGCGATGGGCTGCACCGTGTCGTAGGTCAGCCCGTGGCCGGCGTGCACCTCGAGCCCCAGCGCATGGGCGAAGGCGGCCATCTCGCGCAGGCGCTCGAGCTCGGCGTCGCGCTCGTCGAACCTGCCTTCGGCGTGCAGGTCGCAATAAGCGCCGGTGTGCAGCTCGATCACCTGCGCCCCGATGCGATGCGCGGCCTCGATCTGCGGTTTGTCGGGGGCGATGAAAATCGACACCCGGCAGCCCGCCTCGCGCAGGGGCGCGATGAAATGCGCCAGCCGGTTCTCTTCGCGCGCCACCTCGAGCCCGCCCTCGGTGGTGCGCTCCTCGCGCTTCTCAGGGACGATGCAGACCGCGTGCGGCTTATGGCGCAGCGCGATGGCCTGCATCTCGTCGGTGGCGGCCATCTCGAAGTTCAGCGGGACCGACAGCGCGCCCATCAGCCCGTCGATGTCGGCGTCAGAGATGTGGCGGCGGTCTTCGCGCAGGTGCGCGGTGATGCCGTCGGCCCCGGCCTCCTCGGCGATCCTGGCGGCGCGCAGGGGGTCGGGATAGGCGCTGCCGCGGGCATTGCGCACGGTGGCGACGTGGTCGATGTTGACGCCAAGTCTCAGGCGGCCGGCATAGGGGGTCATCGCGTGTCCTCCGGGCGACGATAGGGGTCTCTTCGCGCCGGACCCTAGTCTGGCGCGCCGCCCTCGTCAGCCGCTTTCTGCTTCTTTTTCAAAGCAGCGAGCTTTTTCTTCAGCGCGCCGCGGCGGCGGTTCTGGTAGGCGCGGATCACCGGCACCGAAAGGTAATAGGCCACCAGCCCGGAAATGATGCCGGGAAGGATGCCGCCGATCAGGTAGGGGTAGAAGACCTCGTGAAAGAAGATCCGCAGGTTGGTCCAGTCCGCCGGGTCCCCGGTGAAGACCGCGCAGACGTTGTGCCAGAGGTCTTGGCCCGCGTAGGCGAACTTGTCGAGCAGCGAGGCGTGATGCGGCGAGCGGCGGTCGATGCCGAGCAGGAAATACCCCAGTTCCAGCGAGACAATGCCGATCGGAACGTAGGTCAGCGGGTTGCCGAAGAAGGTGCCGAGCAACGAGGCTAGGATATTGCCCCGCACCAGCCAGGCGAGCGCGGCGGCCACCACGAAATGTAGCCCATAGAGCGGGGTGAAGGTGGTGAAGACCCCGGCAAAGATGCCGCGGGCGATCGTCTCAGGCGAATCGGGAAGCCGGTGCAGGCGATATTGGACATAACGGGCGGCGCGCCCCCAGCCGCCACGCGGCCAGAAGAATTCGAGCACGGCCCTCCAGACTGGCCGTTTGTCGCGCCGCTTGAAAACCAATGGCGCCTTTCCCCTTTGTCTCTATTCCGCAGCGGCAGGCACGGCCGCCAGGGAGGTATCGCGGTGACGGCTGACCGAGGCCACGTCGCTTTCGGCTTCGAGTGCAGACATCACCGAATGGAGGTGCTCGGCGTCTCTCAGTTCCACGTCTATCTGAAGTCTGAAGAAATCCGGTTTCCGGTCGATGAAGTGCAGGTCCGAGATATTGGCCCCGCGCTCGCCGATCAAGGTGCAAATGCGCCCCAACACCCCGGCATCGTTGCCGACCGTGAGGTCAAGGCTCATGTCATAGGCCGCGGGGTGCGTGCCCTCGGCCCAGTGCAGGTCAACCCAGCGCTCGGGCTGTTCCTCGTATTTGGCCAAAGCTTCGCAGTCGATGGCATGTACGAAGACGCCCTTGCCGCGCTTGGTAATGCCGACGATCCGCTCGCCCGGCAGCGGCTGACAGCAGCGCGCCCGGGTGAAGCCGGTGCCCGGCTCGAGGCCGATCACCGCGCGCTGCATCTCGACCTCATGGGCGTCGGACGGCGTAAGGTCGGGATAGACCGCGTGCACCACCTCGCGGGTGGTCAATTCCGCGCTACCAAGGCGGGCGAGCACTTCGTCCGCCCCCTCGAGTCGGAGCGTCTTGGCCGCTTTTTCCAGCACTTTGTCAGTGGATTTCTTGCCGACATGTTCGAAGGCGGAGCGCGCCAGTTCCTGTCCGAGCTTGATGAAGCGGCCACGACCGGCCTCGCGCAGGGCGCGGCGGATGGCGCTGCGTGCCTTGCCGGTGGTGGCGATGTCGAGCCAAGTCGCCTGCGGGGTTTGCCCTTCGGCGGTGATGATCTCTACCGACTGGCCATTTTTCAGCCGGGTCCAGAGCGGCACGCGGATGCCGTCGACCTTGGCGCCGACGCAAGCCGAGCCGATGCGGGTGTGGATGGCATAGGCGTAATCGAGCGGCGTGGCGCCGCGCGGCAGCTTCACCACGTCGCCCTTGGGCGTGAAGCAGAACACCTTGTCCGAATACATCTCGAGCTTCACCGCCTCGAGGAACTCGTCGTGATCCTCCTCGGCGTCGAATTGTTCGGTGAGCGAGGAGATCCACTTGGCGGGATCGACGGCAAAGGGATTCTCGGAGCGCACGCCGTCGCGATAGGACCAATGCGCGGCAACGCCGGTCTCGGCCACGTCGTGCATCTGCCGGGTGCGGATCTGCACCTCGACGCGTTTGCCGTCGCGGCCCGAGACGGTGGTGTGAATCGAGCGGTAGCCATTGGATTTCGGCTGGCTGATGTAATCCTTGAAGCGACCGGGAACCGAGCGCCAGCGCTGGTGGATTACCCCGAGTGCGCGGTAGCAATCCATCTCGGAGCGGGTGATCACCCGGAAACCGTAGATGTCCGAAAGGCGCGAGAAGCCCATGCCCTTTTCCTGCATCTTGCGCCAGATCGAATAGGGCTTCTTGGCGCGGCCGAAGACCTCGGCCTCGATCTGCGCCTCTTCCAGCTCTTGCCGCATGTCGCCGGTGATCCGGTGGATCACGTCGCCGGCTTCCTTCTGCAGGTTGATGAAGCGGCGGATGATCGAGGCGCGCCCCTCGGGGTTGAGCACCCGGAAGGCCAGGTCTTCGAGTTCTTCGCGCATCCACTGCATGCCCATGCGGCCGGCCAGCGGCGCGTAAATGTCCATGGTCTCGCGCGCCTTCTGCACCTGCTTCTCAGGGCGCATGGCCTTGATCGTGCGCATATTGTGCAGTCGGTCGGCAAGCTTCACCAGAATCACCCGCAAGTCGCGGGACATCGCCATGAAGAGCTTGCGGAAGTTTTCGGCCTGCTTGGTCTCGGACGAGGAGAGCTGCAGGTTGGTCAGCTTGGTGACCCCGTCGACCAGATCCGCCACCTCGGTTCCGAACCGGTCCGCGACATCCTGGTACGAGGCGCGGGTGTCCTCGATCGTGTCGTGCAGCAGGGCGGTGACGATGGTTGCGTCATCCAGTTGCTGCTCGGTCAGGATCGCGGCAACCGCAACGGGATGGGTGAAGTACAGCTCGCCCGAATGGCGATACTGCCCCTCATGCATCCGCAGGCCGTAATCATAGGCCTCGCGGATCAGCTTCTCGTTGGTCTTCGGGTTGTAGTTGCGGACCAGGGCAACAAGGTCTTCCGCCGCGATCATGGGCGCCCATCCTTACGCTGGCCCGCTACAAGCGAGCCTCTCAGCTCTCTCCTTGCGCTTCCATCAGGGCGCGCAGGAGCTTCTCTTCCGACATGTCGTCGTCTGCGGGCTTGTCCTGCTCGGCGCCCATGAGAAGCGCCATGCTGTCCTCTTCGGGCTCGTCGACCTCGATCTGGGTCTGGTGCGACTCGATCAGGCGCTCGCGCAGCTCGTCGGCGGACTGGGTTTCCTCGGCGATTTCGCGCAGGGCGACCACCGGGTTCTTGTCGTTGTCGCGATCGACGGTGATCGGCGCACCCGAAGCCACTTCGCGCGCCCGATGGGACGCGAGCATCACCAGCTCGAAGCGGTTGGGAACCTTGTCGACGCAGTCTTCTACCGTGACGCGGGCCATGAGCGTTTCACCTTCGGTTGACCGTAAGAAATGAGACTCCTACCGCGATGCTTCTGGATTGACAAGCGCAAACGCGGCGTTCCATCGCCGCCCGTCAGTCACCCCTTCGATCACATTGGAATGACCTCGGCGCGGGCCTGCTCGGGCAGTGCGTCGCACAGTTCGCGCGCGGTGCGCCCGAGGAGCGGGTGACGCCAATCAGCGGCAATATCGCAAAGGGGAACAAGGACAAATGCCCGGTCCTGCAACCGCGGATGCGGAAGAATCAGCTCGGGCGGTGACATCTCGGTTTGCTTCTCCATGGCAAGGGTCCGCCAACGCGTCTGGGCTGCCTCATTCGGCATCACAGTTTCGCCAGCGGCGAGAAGATCGAGGTCGAGCGTCCGGCTGCCCCAGCGGCGCTCTCTTTCGCGGCCGAAATGTGCCTCCACCCGGTGCAGCGCAGCAAGCAGCGAAGTGGGATCCGAAGGGCCGTCCAGCATCGCGCAGGCGTTGCAGTAATCGGGTCCGAGTCCCGCAGGAAAACAAGGTGTTGCGTAGAACCTGCTGACCTTCTCTACGGAATATCCCTCGCGCGCGAGCGCCGCCAGTCCGGCCTCCAGAGTTTGCAGCGGGGTGCCGGCCTCCGAAGGCAGGTTTGACCCCAGGGCAATCAGGAAACTCTTAGGTAAACCCATCCTTACACTATCCTTCTGCATATGTTGCGCTGCTTGAAAAGCTGCCTGAAACGCTTACTCTCAAGGCGGGTGCCCCTTTATTCCATTTTTTCCACTCACGGATCCGGCGCCCTGATTGCTCGAAAGGACATTTGATGTTTTACAAGGACGAACGGTTGGCGCTGTTCATCGACGGGTCGAACCTGTACGCAGCCGCCAAAGCCCTCGGCTTCGACATCGACTACAAGCTGCTCAGACAAGAATTCGTGCGTCGCGGCAAGATGGTGCGCGCATTCTATTACACGGCACTTCTCGAAAATGACGAATACTCGCCGATCCGCCCGCTCGTGGACTGGCTGCACTACAACGGCTTCACCATGGTGACCAAGCCCGCGAAGGAATATACCGACGCGCAGGGCCGCCGTAAGGTGAAGGGAAACATGGACATCGAGCTGACCGTCGATGCCATGGAATTGGCGCCGCGCGTCGATCACATCGTGCTGTTCTCTGGGGATGGGGACTTCCGGCCGCTGATCGAAAGCCTGCAGCGTCAAGGCGTTAGGGTCTCGGTCGTGTCGACGATCCGCAGCCAGCCGCCGATGATCGCAGACGAGCTGCGCCGCCAGGCTGACAACTTCATCGAGCTCGACGAGCTGCGCGAAGTGATCGGCCGCCCTCCGCGTGAACAACAGGCGGAGCGCAATTTCGAGGTCGCCAACGGGAACTGATCCCTTGGTGCCTTCCAAGACTGGCGGATCTTATGGGGATGAGGTCCGCCGATCATGCTAGGTGAGGCTGCCAGTTACGGCGGCCTCTTCGTCGCGGCTTTCGGAGCCGCGACAATCCTGCCGTTCCAGTCGGAACTTATCTTCGTCGGCTTACAACTCGGCTCGAACCTGCCGATCTGGGCACTGGTGCTCGTGGCGAGCATCGGCAACACGCTCGGCTCGGTGGTCAATTACGCGCTCGGCGCCGGGCTCGAGCATTTCCGCCATCGTCGCTGGTTTCCCGTCACCGAGGCGCAGCTCGAGCGGGCGCAGCACTGGTACGCCAAATGGGGTATCTGGTCGCTGCTGCTGAGCTGGGCACCGCTGGGCGATGGCTTCACCGTGGTCGCGGGAATCATGCGCACCCCTCTCTGGCTCTTCGTGCTGCTTGTCGCCGTGGCAAAGACTGGGCGTTATATCATACTGGCCTGGTTGACCGCTGCGACCCTGGGCTGAGCCTCTGGACCCGCGCCCACAGAGCCACTAGGTCTGGGACAACAGGAGACGCACCGGTGACCAAAGCCATGACCAAAGCCCCTCTCACCCTCTATCTCGCCGCGCCGCGCGGGTTCTGCGCCGGCGTCGACCGGGCGATCAAGATCGTCGAGATGGCGCTCGAGAAATGGGGCGCGCCGGTCTACGTTCGGCACGAGATCGTGCACAACAAGTTCGTCGTCGACGGGCTGCGCGACAAGGGCGCGGTCTTTGTGGAGGAGCTCGAGGACTGCCCGCCCGACCGTCCGGTGATCTTTTCCGCCCACGGCGTGCCCAAGGCGGTGCCCGCCGAGGCGGCGCGGCGCGAGATGGTCTACGTCGATGCCACCTGCCCCTTGGTTTCGAAGGTGCACATCGAGGCCGCCCGTCACCACGACAACGGCCTGCAGATGATCATGATCGGCCACGAGGGCCACCCGGAGACCGTCGGCACCATGGGGCAGCTCCCCGAGGGCGAAGTGCTGCTGGTCGAGACCGTCGCGGATGTGGCCGAGGTCGAGGTTCGTGATCCCGAACGTCTTGCCTTCGTCACCCAGACCACGCTGTCGGTCGACGACACGGTGGACATCGTTACGGCGCTGCGGGCCCGCTTCCCCACCATTGTCGGTCCGCACAAGGAAGACATCTGCTACGCCACCACCAACCGCCAGGAGGCGGTGAAGGCGATCGCCCCCGGTTGCGACGCGCTGTTGGTCGTGGGGGCGCCCAATTCCTCGAACTCCAAGCGGCTGGTCGAGGTGGCGCGCAAGGCGGGCTGCAGCTACGCCCAACTGGTCCAACGCGCCGAGGACATCGACTGGCGGGCGCTCGAGGGCATCCGCGCGGTGGGCGTGACCGCCGGGGCCTCGGCCCCCGAGGTGCTAATCGACGAAGTGGTTGCCGCTTTCGGCGCGCGCTACGACATGACCGTCGAGAAGGTCGAGACCGCGCAGGAGAACGTCGAGTTCAAGGTGCCGCGCGTTCTGCGCGTGCCGGCCTGACACTTCCGCACCGCGTGTTCCGTGCGCGGCGTTGACAGCGGGCGGCCAATCGGAAACCTTGCGGCGCAAGCATCCGCCGAAGGAGAGACCATGCCCCGCCCAACCCATTCGCGGAGCCGCGCATGAGCTCGGTGCCCCGCACCCCGCTGCTCCTCGCGCTCGCCGGTTTGCTGCCCTTCCTCTGGTCGGTGGCCACGCATTTCAACGGAACGCTTTACGATTGGTCGCTGGCCAATCTCGGCAGCCGCTACGTTGCGCCCTACCTGCAGCTCTCGTACGGCACGGTGATCCTCGGCTTCATGTCGGGCGTGCTCTGGGGCTTCGCGACCAAGGCTGGCGGTGCGAAGGCGGCGACGGCTTATGCTCTGTCGGTGCTGCCCGCGCTCTGGGCTTTCTTCATGGTGGGCGGCGGGCCGGTGGCGGCGGCGACGAACCTCGTCTTCGGCTTCCTCGGCCTGCTGCTGCTCGACGCCTTCTTCCAGCTCTGGGGGCTGACGCCGCGTTGGTGGCTGGCGCTGCGCGTGCCGCTGACCGCCGCGGTCGTCGCCTGCCTGTCGGTCGAGGCCTTCCTGTGAGCGACGCGTGCCGGGCGTCGCCGCTCGGGCTTGACGGCACCTCCGAGCCATGGCTTAGCGTGCTCGCCCATGGCTGACCTATATGCATATACCGACGGAGCCTGCTCCGGTAATCCCGGCCCCGGTGGCTGGGGCGTTCTCATGCGCGCGATGGAGGGCGAGACCGTCGCCAAGGAGCGCGAGCTCAAGGGCGGCGAGGCGGAGACCACCAACAACCGCATGGAATTGATGGCGGCGATCAGCGCGCTCGAGGCGCTGTCGCGCCCGTCGAGGATCACCGTCGTCACCGACAGCGCCTACGTGAAGAACGGCGTCACCGGCTGGATTCACGGCTGGAAGCGCAACGGCTGGAAGACCGCCGCCAAGAAGCCGGTGAAGAATGCCGAGCTCTGGCAGCGGCTGGACGAGGCGCAGAAGCGCCACGACGTGACCTGGGAATGGGTCAAGGGCCACGCCGGCCACCCCGAGAACGAGCGCGCGGACGAGCTGGCGCGGGCGGGCATGGCGCCCTTCAAGGGCTGACGCCATGTCGCCGCTGGTCCTGCTCGACTATGCCTCGGTGCTGATCTTCGCCCTCACCGGGGCGCTCGTCGCCAGCCGGGCTCAGCTCGACGTGGTGGGCTTTGCCTTTCTCGCCTGCCTGACCGCCGTCGGCGGCGGCACCACGCGCGATTTGCTGCTCGACCGCCACCCGGTATTCTGGATCGCCGAGCCCACCTATCTCGCCATCGCCTGCGCCGCGGCGCTGCTGGTCTTCTTCACCGCGCACCGGCTGGAGAGCCGGGCCAAGGCGATCCTCTGGCTCGATGCCGCGGCGCTTTCGGTGGCGGTGGCCGCTGGCAGCTCCATCGCGCAAGCCGAGGGCGCGGCCTGGGGCGTGGTGCTGGTGATGGGGGTGATGACCGGCTGCCTCGGCGGGCTCATGCGCGACGTGGTGGCCAACGAGGTGCCTTTGCTGCTCAAGCAGGGCGAGCCCTATGCCACCTGCGCGCTCTGCGGCGCAATGGCGCTGCTGGCGGCTGGCTGGCTGGGCCTGCCGCCCTTCTCCTCCGCTTTGGTCTGCGCCGGGGTGACCTTTGCCCTGCGCGCCTCGGCCCTTGCCTTCGGCTGGGGCATCCCGGTCTACAAGTCGCGCCCACCGCGGGCCTGACGGTCGCCTTGTAGGGCGAGGGGCGCTGCCCCTTGTGCGCCCCGGGCGTATTTTCAAAGAGAAGAAGGGCAGGGATCAAGACGGCTGGGGGCGCGGCGCCTGCGGCGCCCGCAGCCGATCCGGGTCACTGCAGGTCGGCGAAAGCCTTCTGCAGGCGGCTTCCGGCCTCGGCGATGGTGGCGCGGGGCGCGGCGAGGTTGACCCGCAGGAAGGTCTCGCCGCCGGTGCCGAAGGAGGGGCCGGGGCTGACGGCGATCTTGGCGATATCACGCACCCGCGCGTTGACCTCCTCGAAGTCCATGCCGGTGCCCGAGAAGTCCACCCAGGCGAGATAGGTCGCCTGCAGCGGCATCGAGCGCAGGCCGGGGATGGCGTTGACCATCTCGTCAAAGAGCGCCCGGTTGCCCTCGAGATGGGCGATCTGCGCGTCGACCCATTCCCCGCCCTCGGGCGAATAGGCGGCCGCGGTCATGATCAGGCCGAGCGCGTTGGGCTTGCTGTCGAGCGCGGTCAGGCGGTGCTCCATCCTCTGGCGCAGCCCGGCGTCGCTGATGGTCAGCGCCCCGACGCGCTGGCCGGCGATGTTGAAGGTCTTCGACGCGGCAGTGAGGGTGATCAGACGGTCTTCACTTTCAGGGGCCGCCACGGCCATCGGCACGAAGGTCTCGCCCTTGTAGACGAGATCGTGGTGCACCTCGTCCGACAACAGCATCAGGTTGTTGCGCTTGGCAAACTCGGCAACTGCGCGCAGCTCGTCCGCGGTCCAGATACGGCCCGAGGGGTTCTGCGGCGAGCACCAGATCAGCATGGTCTCCTTGCCGGTGAGCCGCGACTGCGCGTCCTCGAGGTCGAGCTCGTAGCGGTCGCCCTCGCGCTTCAGCGGGCATTCGGTGACCACGCGGTCGGCGCGGCGGATCTTGGCGGCGAACTCGTGGTAGACCGGCGAGAAGATTGCCACGTGGTCGCCCGGGGCGGTGTAGACGTCGAGACACATGGCCACGCCGTTGCCCAGCCCGTGCACCGGCACGATCCACTCCTGCTCGATGTGCCAGCCGTGGCGCGCCTGCATCCACCATTGCACCGCGCTGGTGTAGAGCCCCATCGCCGAGAAATACCCGAAGACGCCCAGATCGACCTGCGCCTGCAGCGCATCACGCACGCAGGGTGCGGTGGGATAATCGGAATCGGCCGTCCACATCGCCAGACCGTCCTCCTGCGGCACGCCGAAGAGCTTCTCCATGAGGTCCCACTTGGCCGAGCCGGTGCCGCGGCGGTCGATCGGTTGGTCGAAGAGGTCTTTCATGGTCTCACTGTCACTTTCTGCTCTGGAACTGCCGGAATGCTGCTGCGGACGCTAGCGGCTTGGCGCCCGAGTGCAAGGGGCGGGGGCGCGGGCATCTTGCGCGCTCACGCGCATTTGCCTAAGTGAAGCGCATGAAACGCCCCATCCTCATCCACCCCGATCCGCGGCTGAAGAAGCTCTGTGCGCCGGTGCCCGACCTGTCGGACGAGCTGCGCGTGCTGGCCGACGACATGCTCGAGACCATGTATGACGCGCCGGGCATCGGGCTGGCGGCGCCGCAGATCGGCGTGCTGGAACGGCTGATCGTGCTCGATTGCACGCGCCCCGATGACGGCGACACGCCGCGCCCGCTGGTGATGTTCAACCCGCGGGTGATCGCCAGCTCGGACGAACGCAACGTCTACGAGGAAGGCTGCCTGTCGATCCCCGAGCAATATGCCGAGGTCGAGCGGCCGAAGATTGTCGAAGTCGAATGGCTGGACCGCGACGGGAAGCTGCAGAAGGAAGAGTTCGACGGTCTCTGGGCGACCTGCGTGCAGCACGAGATCGACCACCTCGACGGCAAGCTCTTCATCGACTACCTCAAGCCGCTCAAGCGCCAGATGATCACCCGCAAGATGGTCAAGCTGAAGCGCGAGAGGGCACGGATTTGAGCCTGCTGCCGATCCTGCGCTGGCCCGACCCGCGTCTGTCGCAGCGCTGCGCCGAGGTCGGCTCGGTGGCCGATGTGGCCGGGCTGGTCAGCGATCTTTTTGAGACCATCTATGATGCCCCCGGCCGCGGCCTCGCCGCGCCGCAGGTGGGCGCAATGGTGCGGGTCTTCGTCATGGACGCGGGCTGGAAGGACGGCGAGATGACGCCGCGCGCCTGCATCAACCCCGAGATCACCTGGGCCTCGGACGAGCGGGTGACTGGCCCGGAGGGCTGCCTGTCGATCCCCGGTGTCACCGCTGAGGTTGTACGTCACGCCCGCATCCGCCTGGCCTATACCGATCTCACCGGCGAGGTGCAGGAGGTCGATCTGGCGGGCGCCGAGGCGATCGTCGCGCAGCACGAGTACGACCATCTGGACGGTCTGGTGCATTTTGACCGCCTCGAGGCCGAGGCGCGTAGCGCGCTGGTCGCCGACTACGAGGCGCTGGCGCAAGGAAGCTGCCAATGACCGCACGCCCCTGCATTCCCTGGCCCGACAAGCGCCTGCGCACGCCCGCCGCGCCGGTCGAGGCGATCACCGACGAGATCCGCGGCGTCTGGGACGACATGATCGACACGATGGAAGCGATGCCCGGCGTCGGCCTTGCCGCGCCACAGATCGGGGTGATGCTGCGGCTCGCCGTGGTCGATGCCTCGGAGGAGCGCGGCAAGGCGATCCGCATGGCCAACCCCGAGATCCTGCACGCCTCGGTGAAGATGAACAGCCATGAAGAGGCGAGCCCGAACCTGCCCGGCGTCTGGGCCAAGATCGAGCGCCCGCGCGGCGTGACCGTGCGCTTCATGAACGCCGAGGGCGAGATGCAGGAGCAGGACTTCGTCGGGCTCTGGGCGACCTCGGTGCAGCACCAGGTCGATCACCTGAACGGCAAGATGTATTTCGATCATCTCGGCAAGGTGAAGCGCGACATGCTGATCCGCCGCGCCAAGAAGCGCGGCTGACGCACGCCCTTGTCCGAGGCTGCGCTGGCGGCGCGGGCGGAATTTGCGTATTTGTCAAAGTGAAGAAGGGGCGGGCGCTGTCGGGCGGGCCGCTACCCTAAGGGTATCTTTGGAAACAGGAAAGGGGCGGCGGATGCGCGTGGTCTTCATGGGAACGCCGGACTTTTCGGTGCCGGTGCTCGAGTCGCTGGTCGGGGCCGGACACGAGATCGCCGCGGTCTACAGCCAGCCGCCGCGGCCCGCCGGGCGCGGCAAGAAGGACCGGCCCTCGCCGGTGCAGGCCCGCGCCGAGGCGCTGGGGCTGGAGGTGCGCCACCCGGCGAGCCTGCGGGGGGCTGACGAGCAGGCGGAATTCGCCGCGCTGAAGGCCGATGTGGCGGTGGTCGTGGCCTACGGGCTGATCCTGCCGCAGGCGATCCTCGATGCGCCTGCGCGCGGCTGTCTGAATATCCATGCGTCCTTGCTGCCGCGCTGGCGCGGGGCGGCGCCGATCCACCGGGCGATCTTGTCCGGCGACCCGGAGACCGGCGTGTGCATCATGCAGATGGAGGCGGGGCTCGACACCGGTCCGGTGCTGCTGCGCGAGGCGCTCACCATTGGCGCCGAGGAGACCACCGGGGAGTTGCATGACCGGCTCTCGAAGATGGGCGCCCGGCTTATCGTCACCGCGCTCGAGCGGCTGGACCTGCTGGAGCCAGTGCCGCAGCCCGAGGCGGGGGTGACCTATGCGCAGAAGATCGACAAGGCCGAGGCGGTGCTGGACTGGAGCCTGCCCGCCGAGGAGGTCTCGCGGCGAATCCGCGGGCTGGCGCCCTTCCCGGGGGCCTGGACCATGGTGGATGGCGAACGCGTCAAGCTCCTCGGCGCGCGGGTGGTTCCGGGCGAGGGCGCGCCGGGCGAGGCGCTGGACGGGGGCTTCGTCATCGCCTGCGGCGCGGGCGCGGTGCAGATCACCCGGGCGCAGCGCGCGGGCAAGGGCGCGCAGGATGCGGAGACCTTCCTGCGCGGCATGAAGGTTCCCGCCGGCACGGTGCTGGGCGGCGCATAGCGGGAGGACACGGCATGGGCATTCTCTGGCTTCTGATCATCGGCGCCGCGGCGGGCTTCTTTGCCACGCGAGTCATGCAGGTGCGGACTGGCGTGCTGCAGACGGTGGCCCTCGGCATGGGCGGTGCGCTCATCGGCGGGCTTGTGCTGCGCGGGCTGATCGCGGTGACCGGTGCGCTCGCCGGGCTCATCGGCGCGGTGCTGGGCGCGATGCTCCTGATCTGGATCCTTCAGAGGTTCGGGTCGCGCTGAGCTAGCACGCCCCGGCTGTGCGCTCATGCCTGAGGGGCTGCGCGCGAGTGCCTGTTTGCCGGGACAGGCAGCTCCCCTACGTATTTCTTGAAAGAAAACGCAGGGAGCGCGCACATCATGGGCCAACTGGTCGACGGCGAATGGCAGGACACCTGGTATGACACCAGCAAGACTGGCGGGAAATTTGTCCGGTCCACTGCCAAGTTCCGCAACTGGATCACCGCGGACGGCAGCGCAGGACCCTCGGGCGAGGGCGGCTTCAAGGCCGAACCGGACCGCTATCATCTTTACGTCAGCTATGCCTGCCCCTGGGCGCATCGAGCGCTGATTTTCCGGGCCCTCAAGGGGCTCGAAGACCTCATCCCCGTGAGCGTCGTCCATCCCGAGATGCTGTCCGAAGGCTGGGAGTTCCGCACCGATTTCGATGGTGCCACCGGCGACCGGCTGCACGATCTGCCCTTCCTGCGCGACATCTATCTCAAAGCCGATCCGGAGATCTCGGGGCGGGTGACCGTGCCGGTGCTCTGGGATCGCCAGCGCAAGACCATCGTGTCCAACGAGAGCGCCGAGATCATCCGCATGTTCAACTCTGCCTTCGACGGGCTGACTGGCAACACGGATGACTATTGGCCCGAGGCGCTGCGCGAGGCCATCGAGCCGGTGAACGCGCGCATCTACGACACGGTCAACAACGGCGTCTACAAGGCGGGCTTCGCGACCTCGCAGGAGGCCTACGAGGCAGCGGTTCTGCCGCTCTTCGAGACGCTCGATTGGCTGGAAGCGCGCCTGTCCGACCAGCGCTACCTGATGGGCGACCGGATCACCGAGGCCGATTGGCGGCTGTTCACCACGCTGATCCGCTTCGATACGGTCTACCATGGCCATTTCAAGTGCAACCGGCGCCGCATCGTCGACTACCCGGCGCTTTGGGCCTATGTGCGCGAGCTTTACCAATGGCCGGGCGTGGCAGAGACGGTGCGGCTCGACCACATCACGCGGCACTACCACTACAGCCACGACACGATCAATCCGCACCGCATCGTCCCGATCGGGCCGGTGCTCGAGCTCGATGCGCCGCATGGGCGCGACGCGCTCTAAAGCGCGGGCTGAGAGCTCAGACGACGCAGCGCGCCGTAGTGTTCGACCATGGCGGCCAGGTCGGCGGGGGCCGTCGCCGTGGGCAGGTAGGCGCAGGCATTGGCGCAGTGACGGAAGATCGAGCCGTCAGAAAA
Organism: Alloyangia pacifica; assembly: GCF_003111685.1. Lineage (NCBI taxonomy): Bacteria > Pseudomonadati > Pseudomonadota > Alphaproteobacteria > Rhodobacterales > Roseobacteraceae > Alloyangia > Alloyangia pacifica. Next base: position 348,576 of record NZ_CP022189.1, read on the forward strand.
GACTGGCGCGTTCGTCACGAAGACGACGCGGCAGTTGGGCTGCCGGTAAGAGGCGAAATCCGCGACCGCAAGTGCGCTGCCCGCGGCGAGCATCAGGTCGAGCACGATCACGTCGATGTCTTCGCCGCGGAGCATCTGGGTTGCCCCCTCTTGGTCCTGCGCGACGAGGACGTCGGCGCCGTTGCCTGCAAGATGGCGGCTCCAAATCCGGGCGAGGGTCTGGTCACCTTGTACGATGAGGACTTTCATTCATCATCTCCCGGTGGACACTTCCCCTTGAAGCAGCTGACCGTGATCTCTTCTCGATTTTAGCCGGATTTGTCCTGCTCCACTGTTTTCGGGCGGCTTCCTAAACAAAACATTAATTTTGCCGGGCAGGGATGAATATTCGCTCACAGAGCCTGCAACCGGGCGTGATCGGTGCGGAGCCCGGACCGCTTGCCTGCCGGTCGCTGGCTGATAGGGTGGGGGCAGTCTTTGTGCGAGGTGTCGATGCGTGTCCTGCCCTTCCTGACCGCCCTGCTGCTTCCCGTGGCGGCGCAGGCGCAATCGGTGCCCTGCGGCGGCGACTTCCGCGACTTCTTGCGCGGGGTGTCCGAAGAGGCCGTGGCGCAAGGCGCGAACCCGGCGATGGCAGACCGCTTCTTCTACGGCCTCAGGCAGGACCCCAAGGTCCTGAAAGCCGACCGGGCGCAGGGCATCTTCCAGGCCCCTTTCATCGAGTTCTCGCGCAAGCTGATCTCGCAGGACCGGCTCGACAAGGGGCGCCGCAAGGCCGACGAGTGGGATGCCGTTTTTGACCGGATCGAGCGCGACTACGGCATCTCGCGCGGGGTGCTGCTGGCATTCTGGGCCTTCGAGACCGACTACGGTGGCTACCAGGGCAACTTCAACACCGCCAATGCGCTGGCCACGCTGGCGCATGATTGCCGTCGGCCCGAGCTGTTCCGCCCGCAGTTGATCGCCGCGCTCGAGCTTTACGAGCACGGCGATTTCGACCCTGCGACCACCACCGGGGCCTGGGCGGGAGAGATCGGCATGGTACAGATGCTGCCCCGGGACATCATCGAGAACGGCGTCGACGGCGATGGCGACGGGCACGTGCGGCTCAAGGCGTCGGTGCCCGATGCGCTGATGTCGGGCGCACGGATGCTCTCGGGCCTTGGCTGGCGTCCCAACGAGCCCTGGCTGCAGGAGATCACCCTACCGGCGGAGTTCGACTGGTCGATGACCGGCCTGGAAACGAGCCTGACCGTCGCCGAATGGGAGCGGCTGGGAGTTGCCGGGCGCAATGGCGCGCTGGATGACGGGCGGTTGCAGGCCTCGATCATCTTGCCACATGGGCGGGGAGGTCCGGCCTTCATCGCCTATCCGAACTTCCGGGTCTTCTTCGAGTGGAACCAGAGCTTCACCTACGTGCTGACCGCGGGGTACTTCGCCACAAGGCTCGAGGGCGCGCCGGTCTACGACGCGGGCAGCCCTGCGCCGGGGCTTTCAGGGCCGCAGATGCAGCAGTTGCAGCGCAAGTTGCAGGCGCGCGGCTTCGACGTCGGAGAGGCGGATGGCATCCTCGGCGCGGGGACGCGGAGCGCGGTGCGGAAAGTGCAGGCCGAAATGGGTCTCGCTGTCGATGGCTGGCCGACGGCAGAGCTCCTGCAGGGCTTCTGAACGCAATTCTGCAGGCCTGCGTAAAGGGCCGGGCGGACAACGCCCGGCCTTGGTGTTTTGCGATCAGGCGAGGGCGGTTTCGGCGGCGGCGGAGAGGCGCAGGAGGCGGTCCTCCTCCATCGGCGCGGCCATCAGCGAAATCCCGCAGCTCGGCGTACCGGTGGGCAGCGTGGTCGCGCAGAGCCCCATGACATTGCCGACCCGAGTGTTGCGCAGGGTGAGCAGGTTCTCGGTCACGTAGTAGTCGTCGTCGCTGAGCAGCCGGTCGACCTTGGGCGGCAGGTTCGGGGCGCTGGGGCAAAGCACCGCGTCGAAGCCCGCGGTGGCCTCGGCCCAGGCGGCGCGGGCCTGCATCATCCGCTCCCAAGCACGGAGGTATTCGGCGGCGGTAAAGGCCTTGCCGCCCTCGAAACGCTCGCGGATCGGCGCGAACATCAGATCGCTGCGGTCGGTGATGTCGTCGCCCCAGGTGGCCCAGGCTTCTGCGGTGTAGAGCACGGCGGCATCGCCCATGGGGATGGCGACCTCGGGCACGTCGAGCGGCACGATCTCGGCGCCCGCGGCTCCCAGTCGCTCAAGCGCCGATTGGTAGGCGGCGGCCGGCTCGGGGCGCAGCCCGTCCATGACGATGGTGGTGAGCGCGGCGAAGCGCACGCCTTCGAGAGAGGCGCCGGTCAGGTCGGGAGCACGGCGACCCTCGAGGGCGGCAAGCATCAGCGCCGCATCCTCGACGGTGCGGCACAGCGGGCCGACCGTGTCGAAGCGCGAGGCCAGCGGCACCGCGCCGACCAGCGACAGGCGCCCCGCGGTGGTCTTGAGGCCGACGAGATCGTTCCAGGCCGCGGGGATGCGCACCGAGCCGCCGGTGTCCGAGCCGACCGCGGCGGCGGCAAGGCCGAAGGCGACCGAGGCCGCGGCGCCCGAGGAGGACCCGCCCGCCACCGCCTCGGCGTCATTGACCGAGGGCGGGGTTGCGGTGATCGGGTTCAGACCAAGGCCGGAGAAGGCCAGTTCCGACAAGTGAGTCTTGCCGAGGCAGACCAGCCCCATGGCGGTGGCGGTCTGCAGGACTTCGGCGTCGGTCTCGGGCACCCGGCCCTCAAGCACCTTCGAGCCCGCCTCGGTCGCCACGCCAGCGGTGTCGAAGAGGTCCTTCCAGCTCACCGGCACGCCGTCGAGCGGCGAGAGGCGCATGCCCGCCTTGGCGCGGGCGCCGGCGGCTTTCGCCTCGGCCAGTGCGCGGTCAGGCGTCACCCGCGCGTAAATGCGATCCCTCAGCGGGTGCGCCGCGATCTTGTCGAGATAGGCCTGCGCCAGATCGACCGGGTCGACTTCGCCCGCACCGATCGCCCGCCCCAGCTCTGCCGCGCTTTTCCCTGTCCAGTCCGTCATGCCGCTTTCCTTGTTGAGGCCGCCTTCCATCCTGGGCGGCTTTGCTTTTTTCGATTTGCGCGACGGTAGCGGCACGGCGGCGCATGGACAATCCCACCCGCAGGACCATAGTACGCCCCATGACACAGGACAGCGATCTGCTCATTATCGGCGGTGGCCTCAACGGGCCAGCCCTTGCGCTGGCGGCGGCCAAGGCCGGCCTCAGCGCCACCGTCATCGACGCCCTGCCCGCCGAGATGCGGGCCGAACCCGAGTTCGATGGCCGCGCCTACGCGCTGGCGCTTGCCTCGGTGCGGCTGCTGGCTAATCTCGGGCTGTGGGAGCAGCTTTCCCCCGACGCCCAGCCGATGAGCGCGATCCGTGTCACCGACGGGCGGGTTGGCGAGGCGGAGGTCTTTCTCGGGCTCGATTTCGCCTCGGCGGAAATCGAGGAAGGCCCGATGGGCCATATGGTCGAAGACCGCTTCCTGCGCCGCGCCCTGCTCGAGGCTATGGCCGCCGAGCCGCTGGTCACCCATCGCGCCTCGGCGACGGTGGTCGGGCAAGCGGTGGACGTCTCGGGAGCCACGGTGACCCTGGCGGATGGCGGCACCCTGCGCGGGCGGCTGCTGATCGGCGCGGACGGGCGCAGCAGCGGCACCGCCGCGCGCGCCGGGATCAGGCGCATGGGCTGGGGCTACGGGCAGACCGCGCTGGTCTGCGCCATTGCGCACGAGCTGCCGCACGAGGGCGTGGCGCATCAGTTCTTCATGCCGAGCGGGCCGCTCGCCATCCTGCCGCTCACCGGCAACCGCAGTTCGATCGTCTGGAGCGAGAAGGACGCATTGGCCCGTGCCATCCACGCCCTGCCGGACGAGGAATACCTGCAGGTGCTGCGCCCGCGTTTCGGCGACTTCCTCGGCGAGATATCCCTCTCCGGGCCGCGCTACACCTACCCGTTGGGGCTGACCCTGGCGAATGCCTTCATCGCCGATCGGCTGGCGCTGGTGGGAGACGCGGCGCATGGCATGCACCCGATCGCTGGGCAGGGGCTCAACGCCGGGCTGCGCGACGTGGCGGCGTTGGCGCATGTTCTGACCCATGCGCAGCGGCGCGGCGAGGATGTGGCCTCGCCTCTGGTGCTGGCGCGCTACCAGAGCTGGCGTCGCTTCGACACGGCGGCGCTGGCGGCGGCGACGGACCTGTTCAACCGGCTCTTCTCGAACGACAACCCGATCCTGCGCGCCGGGCGCGACCTTGGCATGGCGCTGGTGCAGGGTGTCCCCGGCCTGCGCCGCAACTTCGTGCGCGAGGCGGCGGGGCTTACCGGCGAGTTGCCGGATCTCATGGCGAAATAGGGCGGGGCGACCAAGCTCCTTCGAGGGAGCTCGCAGATCTCTTCGTAGAGATTTGCGCGGGGGCATGAGAAACAGCGGGCGGATGCATCGGTCCGCCCGCTGCTTTTCTAGGGGTGTTACTTGATCCGCTGTCCGTTGGCGAGGATCTGACCCTGCTCGTTCACCTCGATGGTCGAAGTCTGGGTGTCCGGCTCGGAGCCCGGCACGGTGAACATGCCCAGCATCATCCGTGCGCCCATGGCATCCTGCTGGCTCAGCAGCCCCATGGCGATCAGCTTGTCGATCAGCCCGTTGGCGCCGCTGATGTTGAAGGTCACCTCGCCTTCGGGCGCAGGCATGCCGCCAAAGCTCTGGGTGTCCTCCTGGTTGAAGGCGAAATCGCCCTGTCCGGTGATTTCCGCTCCCGCAGCCGAGACCGTCAGGCTGTTCAGCGTGAGCGCGTTGAGCTCCGCCGGCGGGGTCTCTTCCTCCTCGAGCTTTGTCAGCCCGGCGGGGTCAAAGAGCGAGACCAGCGGGGTCACCTTGCCGGTGAGGTCGAAGGCCAGCGTGGCCGGATCGCGCGGCAGCGTGGCGCCGGGATCGAAGATGCCCCAGATCGCGTCCGACAGGGTCAGCCCGCCGAGGGTCACCCCGAGGGCCATGTCCTGCGGCGTGTCAGATTTCGCCAGCGGCATCGACAGGTTCAGGCCGAGCTGATCGATCGCGGCACTGATCGGGAAGGGCAGATCGCCGCCCTCGGCCTCGTAGCTCAGCGCCTTGAGGCCGAAGTCATAGCTCATCCGGGTGCCGTCGATCGCGCCTTTGAGCGAGCCGCCCTGAGAGCTGCTGCTGCCGGTCATCGTCTCGCCGCCGTCGGTCAGGGCAAAGGTGGTCTGGCCGCTGTCGAAGGTGATTGTGCCGCTGCCCTCGAAACCGGCGCCCATGATCGCGGCGGCATCGCTGCCGGGCGCAGCTTCGGGGATCACCGATTCGCCGCGGCTGGTCAGGCCGGTCACCCGACCCGAGACCTGTCCGGTGCTGCCTGGCTGCTCGGGATCGCTGCCCGAGAGGTCGTAGCGCAGCTCATCCGCCTGATAGCTGTGACTGTAGCGGCGCTTGCCGTCTGCCGTGGCGACCTGTGAGCTGCCGGAGAGCGGGCCAGTGGCGAGACTGGCGCTGAATATGTCGCGGGACAGCTCCTTGCCCTCGGCCAGAAGGCGGACCAGCTCGAGCTTGGTGGCTTCGGCGCTGTAGGTGTAGTTCAAGGCGTCGGGATCGCCCGAGGCGACGAGGCTGAGCGCCTGCTGCGCCAGCTCGAGCGTCATCTCGACCGGCTCGGTGCCCTCTTCGGAGACGCGCAACTCGATCGGCATGGGGCTCGGAAAGCGCAGCCCGACGGTGCCGTCGCCGAGATCCTCCAGAGTGAGGTCGGCAAGCCCGAGCGTGACATCGCCGGCCGCCTGGCCCTCGCTCTCGGGGATCGCCATGCGCAAGGTCAGATCGCCCAGCATCAGGTTGCCGCCACTCTCGCTTTCGGTGACCGAGACCTCGTAGCCGACGCCTTCGAGCAGCTCCGACAGGTCGTCCCAGACCTCGGCGGGAGTGACATCGGCATGGGCGGGCAGCGCCAGGGTCAGTGCCGTTGCGCCGACCCCCAATCTTGCCCCGAGATCCCCAGTGAGAAACCGCATATCCAATCCTTTCAGACGTAGGCCGTAAACAATGGCCTAGAGTTCGCCTTCCCCCGCGTTGGGGTCAAGAGGCTGGACCGTGGGTAAGCCAGTGTTTACCAAGAGGGGGATTCTGCTAGCGATGGGGCAAACCATGGACCTGACGGGGAAAACCGCGCTGATCACCGGCGCGAGCCGGGGCATTGGCGCAGCGGCGGCGCGTCTTTTTGCCGAAGCCGGGGCAAATGTCGCGCTGGTGGCGCGCGGCCGCGAGGCGGTGGCCGAGTTGGCCGGCGAGATCGGGCCGAAGGCGATTGCGATCCCCTGCGACATCTCGCGCTACTGGGAGGTCGACCAAGCGGTGCAGGCCTGCGTCTCGGCCTTCGGGCGGATCGACGTGCTGGTGAACAACGCCGGGGTAATCGAGCCGATCGCGCCGCTGGCCGGAGCCGACCCCGGCGCTTGGGGGCAGGCCGTCGACGTGAATCTCAAGGGCGTCTACCACGGAATGCACGCCGCGTTGCCGCTGATGCTGGCGGCGGGGAGCGGCACGGTGCTGACCATCGGCTCGGGCGCTGCGCATCACCCGCTCGAAGGCTGGTCGGCCTATTGCGCCTCGAAGGCGGGGGCGCTGATGCTGACCCGCATGGCCGATGCCGAGTACCGAGATCGCGGCATCCGCGCGATCTCGCTCTCGCCCGGCACGGTGGCCACGCAGATGCAGCGCACGATCAAGGCCTCGGGGATGAACCCGGTCAGCGAGCTGGACTGGGAAGACCACATTCCGCCCGAGTGGGTGGCAAAGGCGCTGCTTTGGATGTGCGGGTCCGAGACCGACGACTACCTCGGCAGCGAGATCTCGCTGCGCGATGAGGCGGTGCGCCGCGCGATCGGCGTCGCATGATCTCGCTCGCGCGGGAGGGCGGCTACTGGCTGGCTGTGATTGACCGTCCCGAGAAGGCCAATTCGCTCACCCCGGAGATGCTCGAGCGCCTGTGCGAGATCGCCGAGGCGGCGCGCGAAGCGAAGGTGCTGGTGATCACCGGCACCGGGCGCGTGTTCTCGGCCGGTGCGGACCTTGACGCGGCGCGGGCGGGGCTCGCGACCTCGCCGCTCTGGGAGCGTCTTTCCGGCGCCCTCGCGGCAGTGCCGGGGCTGAGCATCTGCGCGCTCAACGGCACGGTGGCCGGCGGAGCGATGGGCATGGCGCTGGCCTGCGATCTGCGTATCGCGGTGCCGGGAGCCAAGGTTTTCTACCCGGTTATGGCGCTGGGCTTCCTGCCGCAGCCGTCGGACCCGGCGCGGCTCGCATCGCTGGTCGGCCCGGCGCGGACCAAGATGATCCTGATGGCGGGGCAGAAGGTGCCGGTGGAAGAGGCGCGGGATTGGGGGTTGATCGACCGCATCGTGGTGCCAGAGGATCTGCTGGTCACGGCGCGCGCGCTGGCCGAGGACACGCTGGCGGCCGACCCGTCGCATGCGGCCGCCATCAAGGCGCTGATTGGCTAAGGCGAACTCCGCCAGGCGACGATGCGCGCGCCCCTTACACCCGGCAGGGATGGCCTGCGCGAGGGGTTTCGCGTGCACCGCCGATCCGTCAGGCCGCGCGGCTTTGCGGTGGATGGGCGTCCTGCGGGGCGCGCAGGTCGAATTCGCTTACCAGTGCTGAAAGCCTCTGCGCCCCCTCAGCGAGCTCGGTGGAGGCGTCCCGGCTGGCATCGGCGACCTCGATGTTCTGGGAGGTAAGGTCGCGCAGCCGGGTCATGGCGTTGTTCACCCCCTGAAGCTCGCGGTTCTGCGCCTCGGCGGCGGCGCTGATATTCGAGAGGACCTCGTCGACCCGGAGGATCTGTTCGAGAATGGCCTGCAGCGCCTCGCCGGTCTCTCCCACGAGGTTGACGCCGCCGCTGACCTCCCGGGCGCTTTCCTCGATCAGGCCCTTGATCTCGAGCGCGGCGTCGGCGGAGCGGCTGGCGAGCCCTTGCACCTCCATGGCGACCACCGCGAAGCCCCGGCCCGACTCGCCCGCGCGTGCGGCCTCGACCCCGGCGTTGAGCGCCAGGAGATTTGTCTGGAAGGAAATGTCCTCGATCACCGCGGTGATCTGCGCGATACGCCCGGAGCTCTCGGCGATACGATCCATGGCGGCCACCGCATTGCGCACCACCTCGCCCGAGCGGTCGGCGCGGCCCTTGGCCTCATCGGCGAGGTCCTTCACGTCCTTCAGCGCGCCATTGGTCTCGGCCAGGGTGCTGGTCAGCCCCGAGACCGTCTCGGCGGTGCTGCTGATGGTCTCGACCTGGGCGGTGGTGCGTTCGGAGAGATCGGCGGCCGAGCCACGCAACCCGCGCGAGCGTTCCTCGATCTCTCCGACGGTGCCGGAGACGGCGCGCATCACCTCGCGCAGACGGGCGGTGGCGGTGTTGAAGTCGTTGCGGATCGCGTCGTATTCCTCGGCCAGAGGCTCGTCAAAGCGCAAGGTCAGATCGGCGCGGGCCAGCGCGTTCAGACCCTCGGTGACGAGATCGACGACCTGCTGGTGGCGGGCATTGAGCCGGGCCTCGTCCTCGGCGCGCTTTTCGATCGCGGCGCGCGAGAGTTGCTTGAAGCGGTAGATCGACTGCGCCATGCGCCCGATCTCGCCGCGGCTGTCGATGTAGGGCACCCAGGCCTCGAACCGGCCCTCGACAAAATCCATCATCACCGAGGTGAGCCGCCCGAGCCGCCGCGTGACGAACTCGGCGATCAGCACCCCGGTCCCGGCCGTGGCGAGGGCGACCAGGAGCGTCAGCGCGCCTGTGATCATCAGGGCCCTGCGCGCCTCTTGCGCGGTGGCGAGCGCCAGCGCCGAGGTTTGTGTGCTGAGGCCGGTCTCGACTTCGCGGAGCGCATCGATCCAGGCCGTCGAGGCGGCGAACCAGGCAGGGGCGGTCAGCGTGCCGCGCGCGCCCCCGTAGGGCAGCGCCGAGATCGTTTCGACCATTGGCGCCAAGGCCTGCGCGGCAGGGGTGGCGCGCAGCTCGTCGAGCAGGGCTGGCCGCTGCAGTACAAGCGCCGCGCGGGCGAGGGATGCGTTTTCGCGCGCGGTGAGTTCCATGAAGCGGCGATGCACCTGCTGCGGGAAGACATCGGTTCCGAGCCCGGTCGCGCCCATGGCGCGGGCCAGCCCGGCGCTTTCCTTGGCAAGGCCGATTTCCTCACGCGCCTCCATGAGGGCGCGCGTCGCCGGGGAGCGCGCGAAGTCGCGCATCTGGCGTCCCGCGGCGAGCAGCAGATCCACCAGCCCGGTGTAGGTCCCGGCCAGTTCAGGCACGCTAAGGGTGAAGCGGTCGATCTTCGCGCGAAGATCGGGCATGGCGTCGGTCTGCTCGCGGAGGGTGGCCATGGTCATGGGGGCGGCGGTTTCGGCCGCGGGGACCGCATCGAAGAACTTGGCGAGCAGGGCGTCGGTAGCCTGGCGCTGCGCCGCGAGATCGGCGGCGAAATTCTTGCCGCGGGACGAGGTGAAGCCGGCCGAATAGCCGCGTTCCTTCTGCAGCGCGTGTACGAGATCCGCGAACACCTCGGCCTCGTTCGCGATGCGGGCGACCCGCTCGAGCGCTTCGGCATTGCGGTTCAGGCGCAGCAGTTCCTGCCCGGAGAAATAGAGCACCAGCGCTAGAAGCGGGCTGAGCGCGCCCAGAAGTATTAGTCGCAGGCTCATCGGCAAGGGTCCGTCCAGAAGTGCAAGCTTGGACCTTGTTGACCCGGAGGGGTGAACACTTGCTGAACGGCGCCATGGCGCGAGCGGAAATATGTCGCGAAATTGATTGGCTTCGCGGCGCCCCGTCTGATCACGGCGGGGCGCCGGAGGTTGGCGTCAGTTCAGGGCCGCGGTCACGGCGGCCTTGGCATCGCCACCCTCAAGCGTGGTGACGCCCTCGAGCCAGCCGTCGAGCACGCCCGCGTTGGCCTTGAGCCAGGCGGCGGCGGCCTTGTCGGGATCGGTGCCGTCGTTGAGGATTGCGCCCATGATCTCATTCTCCATCTGCAGCGAGAATTCGAGATTCTCCAGCAGCTTGCCGACGTTGGGGCACTCTTCAACGTAGCCGGCGCGCGTGTTGGTGTAGACCGTGGCTCCGCCAAAATCCGGACCGAACCACTCGTCCCCGCCCGACAGGTAGGTGAGGTCGAAATTGGCGTTCATCGGGTGCGGCTCCCAGCCCAGGAAGACGATCGGCTCATCGCGCTTGGTGGCGCGGTCGACCTGCGCCAGCATGCCCTGCTCGGAGCTTTCCTTGACGTCGAATGCCTTGAGCCCGAAGGCATCGGCCTCGATCATGTCGAGGATCAGCCGGTTGCCGTCGTTGCCCGGTTCGATGCCGTAGATGGTCTCGTCGAGCTCATCGGCATGGGCGGCGATGTCGGCGAAATCGGCGATGCCGAGCGCAGCCCCGGCGGCGTTGGTGGCCAGCGTGTACTTTGCGCCTTCGAGGTTGGCTCGAACCGTGTCGACCGAGCCCTTCTCGCGATAGGGGGCGATATCGCCTTCCATGGTGGGCATCCAATTGCCGAGGAAGACATCCACGTCGCCGCGGTCCATCGAGGTATAGGTGACCGGCACCGAAAGCACCTTGATGTCGGTGTCATAGCCAAGCGCCTGCAGCACCACGGTGGTGGCGGCAGTGGTGGCGGTGATGTCGGTCCAGCCGACGTCCGAGAAGGTGACGCTGTCGCAATCCGCATGGGCGGCGCCGGCCGTGGCGAGCGCGGTGAGAAGCGCGAGGCGGGAGATGGTCATGATCTTGTCCCCTGTTGGTTTTTTGTGCGCGCAAGTAAGCGCCTTTCGCCAATGCTTTGCAACGGCTCCGGGCGCAAGGCCTCTCGCCTTTCTGGCGCGGGCTGTGGCAGGCTTCGCAAAACACGACAGCAAGACACAACGAAGAGCGGCGGACGGAGACGGGCATGGCGGAACTCGAGACGAAGATCGCGCAGGGGCGCGGGGACGAGGCGGCGGATCTGGTGCTCAAGGGCGGGCGGATTTTCGATCTGGTCACCGGCGAGCTGATCGCGGGCGATGTGGCGATCTGCGGCGACACGATCGTCGGAGTTTACGAAAGTTATGCGGGGCGCGAGGAGATCGACGTCGGCGGCGCGATCCTCGTGCCCGGGTTCATCGATACGCATTTGCACATCGAGAGCTCTCTGGTCACCCCCTTCGAGTTCGACCGCTGCGTGACGCCGCGCGGGGTGACCACGGCGATCTGTGATCCGCATGAGATCGCCAATGTGATCGGCGCCGAGGGCATCCGGTATTTCCAGCAGGCCTCCGCGCATACGCTCATGGACATTCGGGTGCAGCTTTCTTCCTGCGTGCCGTCGACCCACATGGAAACCGCCGGCGCGGAGTTGCTGGCCGAGGACATCGCCGCGCTGATGGGCCATGCCTCGGGGATCGGACTGGCGGAGTTCATGAACTACCCCGGAGTGATCTTTCGCGATCCCGAGGCGATGAAGAAGCTCAAGCTTTTCGAGGGCGCGCATATCGACGGGCATTGTCCGCTGCTGTCGGGCCGCGATCTCAATGCATATGTCGCGGCGGGCATCCGTACCGAGCACGAGGCGACCAGCGCAGAGGAGGCGCTGGAGAAGCTGCGCAAGGGAATGCGTGTGCTGATCCGCGAAGGGTCCGTCAGCAAGGACCTGCACGCGCTGCAGCCGCTGCTCAGCGAGCGCACCTCGCCCTACATGTGCCTCTGCACCGACGACCGGAACCCGCTGGACATCGGCGAGCATGGGCATCTCGATTACATGATCCGCACATTGATCGCGTTGGGCACGCCGCCGCTGGCCGCCTATCGCGCGGCGTCGCTGTCGGCGGCCGAGGCGTTTGGCCTGAAGGACCGCGGCATGATCGCGCCGGGCAAACGGGCGGACATCGTGGCGATCGACAGCCTCGAGGGGTGCCACGCGCAGCTGGTCTTGGCGGGCGGCGTTGTGGTGGATGACGCGACCTTTGCCGCGCGCGAGACGATCCCCGAGGTTGGGCGCGGGTCGGTGCATGCGCCTAAGCTTGGTGCGCAGAGCTTCCGCGCAACTGCCAATCGCGAGGAGACCGATGTGATCGGCATCCGCGAGGGGCAGATCCTCACCGATCACCTGCACGAGACCGTCGCGATCGAGAACGGTGACAAGGCGCCCGACGTGGCGCGGGATCTGATCCGCATCGCGGTGGTCGAGCGGCACGGCAAGAACGGCAATATCGCCACGGGCTTCGTGCGCGGTTTCGGGTTGCAGAAGGGGGCGATCGCCTCGACCGTCTGCCACGACCATCACAACATCGCCTGTGTCGGCGCGGACTATGCCGACATGGCGCTGGCCTCGAACCGTCTGGCGGAGATCGAGGGGGGCTTCGTGGTGGCGGCGGAGGGGAAAATCATCGCCGAGCTGGCGCTGCCGGTGGCGGGGCTGATGAGCCTCTTGCCCTTCGAGGAGGTGCGCGACCGGCTTGTGGAACTGCGCGCCGCGGCGCGCGGTCTGGGGGTAACGCTCGAGGAGCCCTTCCTGCAGCTCGCCTTCCTTGCGCTGCCGGTGATCCCCGCGCTAAAGATCACCGACCGCGGCATGGTGGATGTCACGAAATTCGAGATCATCTCCGGCTGAGCGGGATCACTCTTCGTCCTCGTCATCGTCGTAGAACGGGGTGACCTGGGCGACGATCACCGAGTTCTCCTCGAGGGCGCGGCCCATCAGCTCGCGTTCCGCGTCGTCGATCTCCATGCCCTGCGCGACGCGCTCTTCCTCTGTGCCGTAGCCGGTCACGTCGAGCGGGTTCATGTCCGCCTGCTTGAGGATCGCCACGGTCTCGCGCACTGCCTCTGCCTCGTCCACGCCGGAGGCGTAGCAGAGCAGCCCGGCGCCGGTCGCGCCCTTGGGCAGACCGTCGCCATCCTTGCGGCCGACCTCGACCAGAAGCGTGTAGACCTGCTGTTTCGACGGTTTCTTGCCCATGTTCTCTCGCTCCGCGATGGTTGCCGTCCGCAATGCGCAAGCGGCAGGGACATGTCAAGCAAGCCGCGTCAGGGGGCGATCACGGCGACCGCCACGGCACAGGCGTAGACCGCCATCATCAACACGCTCTCGATGCCGATCCGGGCCGGACCCTCGCGCTGGCGGAGGATAAGCCCGCCGAGCAGGATGGCGGTCATGATGAGGCCCGTCGCCAGCCAGTAGACATCTGTCTGGGTCATGTGGTGGAACAGCGAGCCTTCGCGGTAGGCCACGTCGGAGAAGACAAGGAACAGCGTGTCGAAGGTATTGCCGCCGATGATCCCGCCCACGGCAAGCTGCAATGCGCCGCGGCGCACGGCGACCAGCGTGGTGATCAACTCTGGCAGCGAGGTGACAGTGGCGGTGATCAGCGCGCCGACGAGGCTGGAGCCGAGGCCAAAGCGAGTGATGAACGTGCTGCCGACCTGTGAGATCACCCATCCGCAGAGCCCCATGATCGCCACCAGCGCCGCGAAGATCAGCGCCGGCCTCATCACCGGGGCCTGAGGGTCGTTCTCGTCGTCGGGTTCGTCGTGGCGGGTGTCGGAAGTCTCCACCGGCTGCCACATGGGTTGCTCGCGTACCGAGGCCGAGAGTTTCACGCCCGCGATGTAGGCAATGAGCATGAGGGGTGAGATCGGGTGGATGCCGAGCAGGGTGATTTCCGGCCCGGCCATCGCGGCCAGGGGAAGCGACAGCAGCAGCATGAGCATCACTGCCTGGAACAGGTTCGCCGGTTCGGCGGCGGCGTGCTCCAGATTGGCACGGCGGTGCAGCAGGTCGGCGATGGCGAGGAACAACGTCTGCGCGGCAATGCCGCCCACCGCATTGGAGACGGCAAAGCTGGCGTCCCCGCTCGCCGCGCCGGTCACAGAGACGACGACCCCCGAAAGAGAGGTGGCTCCGCCGAGCAGAACACCGCCCGCCAGTGCCTCTCCCATGCGTGTGCGATCAGCGATGAGGTCGGCAAGCGAGGTCGCGCGCACCGACACCGCCACGACGATGGCGCCGGCCACCGCGAAGATGGCCAGCAGCCAGGGCAGGGAGAGGGAGGCGATCAAGAGGTCAGCGCAGCTTGCGGTAGCCCCAGATCAGCAGGCAGGCACCGATGATGCCGACGAAGAGCTGCGGGATCCAGGTGTTGGCGGCGTAAATGCCGACCAGCGACAGGATCAGGTTCAGCACGACCGCGCCGATGATGCCGAGGATGACATTGGTGAGAATGCCGGTGTCGGCCTTCATGATCATAGAGGCAATCCAGCCTGCAAGCCCGCCGACGATAATGGACGCAAGAATTCCGAGACCCATGGTGCGTATCCCTCATTTGGAAAAGTGACGCAGGGAGAACGCCTTGGGCGGAGAATGGTTCCGAGATCGGGCGCGCCGGGGCCCGGCGGCGTTCGATGTGTGGGGGGATGCAAAGAAAAGGGGCGCCGCGCGGCGCCCCGTTCCGAATGGTCTGCCGGGCCGGGGCCCGCACGCTCAGTCGCGCAGCAGCTCGTTGATGCCGGTCTTCGAGCGGGTCTTTTCGTCGACACGCTTGACGATGACCGCGCAGTAGAGGCTGACGCCGTTCTTCGAGGGCATTGAGCCCGCGACGACCACCGAGTAGGGCGGCACTTCGCCGTACATGACTTCGCCGGTCTCGCGGTCGACGATCTTGGTCGACTGGCCGAGGAAGACGCCCATGCCGAGCACCGAGCCCTCGCGGACGATCACGCCCTCGACGACTTCCGAACGCGCGCCGATGAAGCAGTTGTCCTCGATGATGGTCGGGCCGGCCTGCATGGGCTCGAGCACGCCGCCGATGCCGACGCCGCCCGAGAGGTGCACGCCCTTGCCGATCTGCGCGCAGGAACCGACGGTTGCCCAGGTGTCCACCATGGTGCCGCTGTCGACATAGGCGCCGAGGTTGACGAACGACGGCATCAGCACCACGCCCGGCGCGATATAGGCCGACTTGCGCACAACGGCGTTGGGCACCGCGCGGAAGCCCGCGGCCTTCCACTGGTTGTCGCCCCAGCCTTTGAACTTGCTGTCGACCTTGTCCCACCAGCCAGAGCCCTGCGGGCCGCCGTCGTGCTGCTCCATGTCCTTGATGCGGAAGCCGAGCAGCACCGCCTTCTTAGCCCACTGGTTGACGTGCCAGCTGCCGTCCGCCTGTTTCTCCGCCACGCGCAGCGTGCCGCTGTCGAGGGCGTTGAGCGTGTCCTCGATGGCGTGGCGGGTTTCGCCGGTGGTTGCGGGGGTGATCGTGTCGCGCGCCTCCCAGGCGGCTTCGATGGCGGTCTCGAGCTGGGCGTTGGACATTTGCGTCTCCTCTCGTGCGGGTTTACTGCCCTATAGCGGCAGGGTGCCGCCGCGACAATCCGAACAGTGGGCAGCCCCCTATGCTCCCAATGGGCGAGCCGTCGAGGTGCGGCGCCTGCAGGGCAGGCCAAGACAGGAGAGACCGATGGCAAAACCTATCCACAGCATGATCCGCGTGCTCGACGAGGCGCGCTCGCTGGCCTTCTACGACACCGCTTTCGGGTTGAAGGTGGCGGACCGTCTGGATTTCCCGGACTTCACGTTGATCTACCTCCGCACCCCCGAGAGCGATTTCGAGCTCGAGTTGACGGTGAACAAGGGGCGGACGGAGCCCTACGAGATCGGCGATGGCTATGGGCATCTCGCGGTCTCGGTCGCGGACCTCGAGGCCGAGCATGCGCGGCTGACGGCGGCGGGCCTTGCGCCGCGGAAGCTGGTGGAATTTGCCCCGGCGGGCGAGGTGGTGGGCCGGTTCTTCTTCATCGCCGATCCCGATGGCTACCAGATCGAGGTTCTGGAGCGCAGCGGGCGATTCTCTTGATCCGCTGACCGGCGCGGCAGGGCGGAGGAAGAGGGGGGCTCTGCCTCTGCTCTGCCGCCGGCCCTCCCGGAGACTTGTGTCCCGAAGACGCGCGCGGGCTCAGCCGAGCGGGTCGGGCGCTATATTGCCGCCGCAGAGCAGCACGGCGACGCGCTCGCCCGGTTCGGGGCGGTAGGCGCCCGAGCGGAGCGCGGCAAGGGCGGTGGCCCCGGCCGGCTCGACCAACAGGCGGTGAGCCTGCCAGAGCGCGCGCTGCGCCTCGGTGATGGCCTCGTCGGTGACGGTGACGCGACGGGTGAGGTGCCTTCGCGCCAGCTCGAAGCAGAGGCTGCCGATGCGCCGGGCGCCGAGGGCATTGGCGGCGACACCGGAAACCTCGACATCGACCGGCGCGCCGGCCTGCAGCGCGGCATCCAGCGTGCGGGCCTGTTCCGGCTCGACGGCAATGACCCGGCGCGCGCCCTGCAGCCAGGCCAGCGCGCCGCCGATCAACCCACCGCCACCCACGGCGATCAGCACCGTGTCGGCCGCAAGCCCCTGCTGTTCCCACTCGCGCATGACGGTGCCCTGCCCGGCGAGGGTGGGGACGGCGTCATAGGCGTGTACCTGCATCGCGCCGGTCTCGGCCTCATAGGCGCGGGCCTGCTCCAGTGCATTGGCGTACTCACCGGGCACCACGGTGAGCGCCGCGCCGGTGCGCTCGATCAGGGCAATCTTGGCAGGGCCTGCCATCTCGGGCACGAAGATCTGGGCGCGGTGGCCGAGTTGCGTGGCGGCGTAGGCAACTGCGGCCCCGTGGTTGCCACCGGAGGCCGCCACAACCCCGGCGCCCGGCACCGGCAGGCTGAGCAGCGTGTTGAAGGCGCCGCGCGCCTTGAAGCTGCCGGTGTGCTGCATCTGCTCGAGCTTAAGGTCGATCGGCTGATCCCACAGCACCGCGCTGCGCATCACCGGGGTGCGCTGCACATGGGCGCTGCTGCGGTCTGCGGCGGCGGCGATCTCGGCTTTCCAGTCCATTTTCCGTTTTCCCCTGATGCTCTTGGCGCTGCGCACGCTATATTCAGAGTCTGAGCAGAACAAGGACGGCCGACATGAACGACGAACGCCATTCCATTTTCCGCGACGCGGGACGTGACCGCCGGACTGCCGAGCAGATCCCGGATACGCCGCAGACGCGCGCCCCGTCCTACCGACTCGCCTTTGCCGACGAGGCCTTCCTGTGCCGCGAGGAGCTGCGCCCGGTCCGGCTGCAGCTCGAGTTGCTGAAGCCGCAGCTCGAGCTCGACGAGCGGCAGATCGAAAGCACCATCGTGCTGTTCGGCGGGGCGCGGATTCCCGCGCCGGAACACAAGGAAGGCGCGCGGACGCAGACCTTGGCGGACCTGTCGCGCTTCTACGAGGAAGCGCGGCTCTTCGCGCAGGTGATGACTCGCAAGTCGCTGGCCACCGGCAACCGGGAATTCGTCATCACCACCGGCGGCGGGCCGGGCGTGATGGAGGCGGGGAACCGCGGCGCCGAAGAGGTGGGGGGCGTTTCCATCGGGCTCAACATTGTGCTGCCGCACGAACAGGCGCCGAATGCATATGTGACGCCGAACCTGTGTTTCAACTTCCACTATTTCGCGATCCGCAAGATGCATTTCCTGATGCGCGCGCGCGCCATCTGCGTCTTCCCGGGCGGCTTCGGCACGCTCGACGAGATGTTCGAAGCGCTGACCCTGATCCAGACCGGACGCATGGAGCGGGTGCCCTTCCTGCTCTTCGGCCGCGAGTTCTGGGAGACGATCATCAACTGGGAGGCGCTGCAGGAGGCGGGAACGATCAGCCCCGAGGATCTCGATCTCTTCCGTTTCGTCGAAAGCGCGGAAGAAGCGGCGCATCTCATCGAGGAATGGGATCCGGCCCCGGCGCGCAGCGACATCCCCGGCCGGTAAGGCGAGAGCCTCCAGAAGACACGAAGAAGGGGCGCGTGATCCGCGCCCCTTTTTGATGTCTGCCGTTTCGTGCGTCCCGTCGCAAACGCTGCCGGGGCTGCGGTCAGAGCGATTGTTTCTCTTCCGCCTTGGCCGGCACCTCCTCGCTGCGCTCGACCCAGCGCGCGATGATTTCACGGGCGAATGCCTCGTCGCGCTCGCCGATGGCCTGGCGGAGGTCCTTCATGGCAGTCGCGATCTCGAATTCCGACAGGTAGCTCTCCTGCGCGCGCAGGATCTTGTGGTGCGGCGTGGTCAGCATGTCGGTCGAGATCAGCAGTTCTTCATGCAGCTTCTCGCCCGGGCGCAGGCCGGTTACCTTGATCTCGATATCGCCGTCGGGGGTCTCGTCGTCGCGCACCGTGTAGCCGGCGCCCTCGATCATCTGGCGGGCCAGCTTGTGGATCGGCACCGGCTCGCCCATGTCGAGCACGAAGACGTCGCCGCCGCGCGAGAAGGAGCCGGCCAGCAACACCAAGCGCGCGGCTTCCGAAATGGTCATGAAGTAGCGGGTTACCCGGGTGTCGGTGAGAGTGACCGGGCCGCCGCGGGCGATCTGCTCCTCGAAGAGCGGGATCACCGAGCCGGAAGAGCCCAGCACGTTGCCGAAGCGGACCATCGAGAAGCGGGTGTCGCTGCTGCGGGTGGCGAGATCCTGCACCAGCAGTTCGGCGAGGCGCTTCGAGGCGCCCATGACGTTGGTCGGGCGCACGGCCTTGTCAGAGGAAACGAGGATGAAGCGCTCGACCCCGGCCTCGCGGGCGGCCTCCGCGATGACCTTGGTGCCCAGCACGTTGTTGCGCATGCCGGCGATGACGTTGTTCTCGACCAGAGGCAGGTGCTTGTAGGCGGCGGCGTGCAGCACCACGTCGATGCGGTATTGCTCGAGCACGCGGGCGACGAGCGTCTCGTCAAGCACCGAGCCGAGCACGGGGGTGATCTTGAGCCCGTGGCCAGAGAGGTCGCGCAGCTCCTTGTCGATGTTGTAGAGCGCCAGTTCCGAGTGATCGAGCGCGACAATGCACTCGGGCTTGCAGCCGAGCAGCTGACGGCAGAGCTCGGAGCCGATGGAGCCGCCGGCGCCGGTGATCAGAATGCGGCGCCCGGAGTAGGCGTGGCTGACGCCCGGCAGCTCGCTCTCGAGCCGGCCGCGACCAAGCAGGTCATCGAGCGACACCGGCGAGACGCGTTTGCGCAGTTCGCCATCGCCAACCAACTCGGCGAAGGAGGGCAGGGCGTGGACCTCGCAGCCGATGGCGCGAAGCCGGTGGGCGATCCGCGCCAGCTCGGGCGGGCGGATCGAGGGCATGGCGAGCACCACGCGGTCGATGTTGCGGGTCTCGATCAGGTGTTTGACCGTCGAGGGCGCATGCACGCGCAGCCCCGAGACCACCAGCGATTGCAACGTCGGATTGTCGTCGACGAAGCAAACCGGCTCGATGGCTTCGTCCTGGCGCAGCGCCGCGACCAGCTGCTGGCCGGTCTTGCCGGCGCCGTAGATCAGAACCCGCATCCGCGGCTTGGTGCGGCGGTAGGCGACGATGGTGACGTGGCGCAGCGCGATCCGCCAGAAGGCGCTGAGGACCATGAGCAGGATGCCGAAGTTGAAATAGACCGGAATCGCAAGCCCAGGCGAGAGCAGCGCGTCGATGACCAGCGCCGCCACCGCGGTCAGCACCGAGAAGAGCGCGGTGCGGGTGATCGCGCGGGTCTCGAAGGCGTTGAGCTTGATCCGCGGCAATTGCAGGTGCCAGGAGATTGCGCCGCCCGCCAGCATGATCAGGATGACCAGCGGGGTCAGCTGCGCGGCGCTTGGCAGGCCGGCGCGCACCATCGCGTGGAGCATCAGCGCAAGACCGAGCGCCGCGGCGACCATGAAGATATCGAGGCTTAGGAAGATGACCTGCTTCTGGGGGCGAGACAGCGAGATGGCGGAACGGTAGAAGCGCAGCCTTGTCTTGCTGGGGCGAGATCTCGTCTTGGCGGCACCGGTGCGGCTTTTGGAGTTCTGCTGCCTCTTAGTCGTTCGCCGCATTGTTGCTTCTGCCCAAATAGTCTTCAAATACGTTCGTGATCTACGCACTTGCCTAAACATTGGACAAGGGCGGAGATGCAGCTTGCGCACGGAAGAGCGGATTTCTTCCCTAGAATGCGATTTCAATGCCACGAAAATCGGCGGCGGAGAAGGAAAACCCCCGGCATTCCGGGGTTTTGTGGCAAAGTTTGCCGGAAGCGTGGTTATTTCGCAGCATGGGCCCGCCGGTCGCCGCGGCGCAGTGGAAAACAGCCCTTCCCGATATAGGTGGCATGCGATATGACGCGCGCCAGCCTGCATCGCGGGATCCACTCGCGCGCAGCAACCAGGAAGGAGAGCCAGAACCATGGGCTACAAGGTCGTTGTTGCCGGCGCCACGGGGAACGTGGGCCGTGAAATGCTGAACATCCTCGCCGAGCGCGAGTTCCCGGTCGATGAGATCGCCGTGCTTGCATCGCGAAAATCTCTGGGAACCGAGGTGAGCTTCGGCGACAAGACACTCAAGACCCAGGATCTTGCCACCTTCGACTTCACCGGCTGGGACATTGCACTCTTTGCCGTGGGCTCGGGTCCGACCAAGGAGTTCGCCCCCAAGGCGGCGGCCGCGGGCTGCGTGGTGATCGACAACAGCTCGCTTTACCGCTACGACCCGGACGTTCCGCTGATCGTGCCGGAAGTGAACGCCGACGCGGTGCATGGCTATTCGAAAAAGAACATCATCGCGAACCCCAACTGCTCGACCGCGCAGATGGTCGTGGCGCTGAAGCCGCTGCACGACCGCGCCAAGATCAAGCGCGTCGTCGTGTCGACCTACCAGTCGGTTTCGGGCTCGGGCAAGGAAGGCATGGACGAGCTTTGGGAGCAGACCAAGTCGGTCTACAACCCGGTCTCCGAGGTGCCGCCCAAGAAGTACCCCAAGGAAATCGCCTTCAACGTCATTCCGCACATCGACGTCTTCATGGAAGACGGCTCGACCAAGGAAGAGTGGAAGATGGTCGCCGAGACCAAGAAGATCATCGACCCGTCCATCAAGCTGACCGCGACCTGCGTGCGCGTGCCGGTTTTCGTCGGTCACTCGGAAGCGATCAACATCGAGTTCGAGGACTTCCTCGACGAGGACGAGGCGCGTGACATCCTGCGCGAGGCGCCGGGCATCATGGTGATCGATAAGCGCGAAGACGGAGGCTACATCACGCCGAAGGAATGCGTGGGAGATTTCGCCACCTTCATCAGCCGGATCCGCCAGGACAGCACGATCGAGAACGGCCTGAACCTCTGGTGCGTTTCGGACAACCTGCGCAAGGGCGCGGCACTCAATGCCGTTCAGATTGCAGAGGTGCTTGGGCAAAAAGTGCTCAAGAAGGGCTGAGGCTCTCTCAAATCACTAACAAATCGTTAACGCCCGTCCCCGAAAGGGGGCGGGTTTTTTTCGTGTTTATAAGCATTTCGCAGAAATTCGGATCGCACCCCATCCATTGGGATAGGTGGGCCTCGCCCACTGGGAGCAGCACCTACTCCGCCGTCAGGATGGGCGGGCAATGCAGCCGCTGGTAGAAAAGGTGCACCAACAGCGACGGTTTCCGCCGCACCCGCCAGAAGGCGCAGCCAGTCAAAGGAGTGCCGATATGACCATCGATCTCGCAGACGTCGCCCGTGGCCGCCGCATCGTTGCCGTTGCTGCCCGCGACATGTCGCTGCTGAGCCGGCGGAGCCGTCCTATTCCCACCCTGATGGCGCGCCTGCTGCGCGGCTTCCGCCTGCCGGCCTGAAGGGACCAAGGGATTTTTACGAGTGCCGCCTCGGCGACCTGAGGTCGCCACGTAACAAGGCGAGTTATCCCCCGGGGGTGGGGAGTTTCGAGCCCCCATCGACCCTCGTGTCGCGTTGAGTTTCGCCGGCGGCGTTGTTTTGAGTGCCGGCATGGACGCGGGGGTCTCCGAGTGTTTCGGAGTGTGTGTTGTACCAGTAATGGCGGGGCGCGTGGTCGGGTGGTCGCGGGCCCCGCTGGTTCTTTGACGCTCGGCTGACGACCGCCGATCCATTCGCCGAACGATGCCCGTCACAGTCCCCTCGTCACATGCCGTCGCCAATCGTGATCCGGTCGGGGGATGATCCGTGGTACACTCGACGTCTTTTCAGTATGGACGAGATTTGAGCAATGGATAGTTTTGATCGTTCCGGCGCCTTGCCAGCGCCACGTTTCGGCGATTATTCGCCAGTCCTGCCCCCCTCCGACCCCGAGAAACCGCGCGCGCCCGACACATTGCCGGGCGATCTCGATTCCGAGACCGCGGCGCTTCTTCGCATGGTTGTGCTGCCGCAGATCGAAGCCGCCTCCAGTTGGGGCGATCTGGTGATGCGGTTGCGGGAGAAGGGATTCGGTCTCGGCTTTCGCGCCGGGCGGATGATTCTCAACCGGCTCGACAGCGGCGCGGAGATTTGCACGGGGCGCAGCCTCGGCGCGCCCCTGCGGGGTCTGGCGGCGCGGCTCGGGCGCCCGGCGCTTCGGCTCAGCCGCGACGGGCTGAGCGCAAGGCTTCAGGGCTGAGCCGCGGGGCCACTCAGACGACGACGTAGTCGCCGGCTTTCGGGTCGTAACATTCCAGCGATCCGCTGCCGATGTCGTGCCAAAGGCCATGGATCGTCAGGTGCTGCGATTCGACCGCCTCTCGCACGAAGGGGAAGGTCATCAGGTTCTCCAGCGAGACCAGCACCGATTCCTTTTCGAGCGCGCGGGCCATGTCCTCAGGCTTGCGCTCGACCACCCGCTCGTAGCCGGGGCGCAGGATGTCCATCCAGCGGCCCACGAAGCTCGACTTCTCCTCGAGCTGGGGCGCATCGCCCGAGCACATGTCGAGGCAGCCCTTCACGCCGCCGCAGCTCGAGTGGCCCATGACGATGACATGGGCGACCTTGAGCGCGGTGACCGCGTATTCGACCGCCGCCGAGGTGCCGTGCTGTTGACCGTCGGGCTTGTAGGGCGGCACGAGGTTGGCAATGTTGCGGTGAATGAAGAACTCGCCGGTATCCGCCCCGAAAATCGAGGTGACATGCACCCGGCTGTCGCAGCACGAGATGATCATGGCGCGCGGGTGCTGGCCCTCGGAGGCGAGGCGTCGGTACCACGAGGAATTTTCTGCATAGCTGGTTGCCTTCCAGCCCTGGAACCTCTGCACCAGGTAGGCGGGTAGCGGTTTGGCGTTGTGCATCTCGATCCTCCAAGCAACTTGAAGCCTTTGACGGGATACGCGGGATTGTCGCGGAATTCGAGAGAAGAAACGCCATCATCTAACCTTTTGGGAACCGGGGTCCGCTATGACAGCGCTGCCGTGGGGGCGCAGAGATGAGGAGAGGGCGGTGACCAAATCGCTGACGTCCGGCCCGACAGGCGCCAGGGCGGTGTCCCAGATCGCTGTGCTCGCACCCTTCGAGAAGGCCGGACTCGACCCGCAGCCGCTCGAGGAGATCTTCGCCCGGCTCGGCCCCTCCGAGGCGGAAAATGCGCTCTGCCGCGCGATGGAGGAGCTGGCCTACCGTCTTGGTGAGCTTGATCGGGTGCATGCGCAGGGCCGCTGGCACGATGCCTCCCGCCATGCGCGCGAGCTTGGCGGCATCGCGAGATGTCTCGGGATGCAGTCGGTCGCGCGGATTTCCGAGGACGTGCTGACCTGTCTTGGCGATGGCGACGCCGTGGCGCTTGCAGCCACCGTGGCGCGGCTCGGCCGGGTCGGGGAGCGCTCGCTCTACGCCATCTGGGATATGGAGGACCAGGGGGGCTGACATCCGGCGTGCGCCGTCCAGCCCCGGAGCGGCCGCTGTCTCCTCACGCAAGCGTCACCGCCGAACGTCCCGGCGGCCCGCCCCCTTGCGGGTGCCGCTGGCTCCGATAGGCTCGGCGCAAACCGACCAAGGGGACCTTCATGAACCTGACTTTCGCACCCGCCGACGCCGGCGCCCTGCCGTTGCATGTGATCGAGGCCGAGGCGCTGGAGAGCTGGCTGGCAGACCAGCCCGCGCGCGTGCGCACCTGGGTGGAGGCCAGCGGCTTCGCGGGCGAGATCGGCAATGCACTGATGATTCCCGGCGAAAGCGGCGCTCCCGAGGCAGCGCTGCTCGGCTACGGAACCGCCGCGCGCCGCCGCCGTACCCGCTTTGTGCTGGCCGCAGGCGTCACCCGGCTTGCCTGCGGCACTTATCGTGTCGCCTCGGGCCTGCCGGCCGCTGCCGCCGAGGAAGAGGCGCTCGGTTGGCTGCTCGCGGGCTATCGCTTCACGCGCTACGCCGGAGAGGCGCCCGAGATGCCGCGCCTCGTCGCCCCCGAGCGGGTCGATGCGGCAAAACTCGAGGTTCTCGCAGCCGCCGAGGCGCTGACCCGCGACCTGGTGAACACCCCCGCCTCCGACATGGGGCCGGAGCAGCTCGAGGCTGCGGCGCGCAGCCTCGCCGCTGAGTTCAAGGCCGAGATTGAGGTGACCACCGGCGCGGCGCTGCTCGAGAAGAATTTCCCGATGATCCACGCCGTCGGCCGCGCCAGCCCGCGTGCACCGCGGCTGATCGACATGCGCTGGGGCACGTCCGGCCCGAGGCTGACGCTGGTCGGCAAGGGCGTCTGCTTCGACACCGGGGGTCTCAACCTCAAACCCGGCAGCTCCATGGGGCTGATGAAGAAAGACATGGGCGGCGCGGCCAACGTGCTGGGTCTTGCCCGGATGATCATGGCTCTGGGGCTGCAGTTGCAGCTGCGGGTGCTGATCCCGGCGGTGGAGAATTCGGTCAGCGGGGATGCCTTCCGTCCGCAGGACATCCTCACCTCGCGCAAGGGGCTGACGGTCGAGATCAACAACACCGATGCCGAGGGCCGGCTCGTGCTGGCCGACGCGCTGGCGCTGGCGGACGAGGAAAAGCCCGACTTCATCCTGTCGATGGCGACGCTCACCGGCGCCGCCCGGGTTGCGGTCGGCCCCGATCTCGCGCCCTTCTACACCGATGACGAAGGCTTTGCGGCCGCGCTCACCAAGGCCAGCGGCCCGGCTGCGGACCCGGTCTGGCGCCTGCCCTTCTGGGAGCCCTACGAGGACAAGATCGAGCCCGGCATCGCCGATCTCGACAACGCCCCGGCGGGCGGCATGGCGGGCTCGATCACCGCGGCGCTCTTCCTGCGCCGCTTCGTGACCGACACGCCATACGCGCATTTTGACATCTACGCCTGGAATCCCTCTCCCGCCCCGGCGCGGCCCAAGGGGGGGCTGGGGCAGGGGCCGCGCGCCATCCTCGGTGCGCTGCCGCAGGTGCTGGGCCTGTGAAGGACAGCATGCAGATGGACCGCCGCCTGACTCCCGCCAACGGCCGTGTCGCCGCCGCACACCTGCAGGGGCAGGTCGAGGCGCAGTATTTCAGCGCAGGCGAGCCTGCGTCGGTCAGCGCCGCCGTCGCCGACCTGCTCAAATCCCCGGGCGGCGCGCGCGACCGGCAGCTGACCTATGGGGCTGTCGTTACCGTCTACGAGCGCCACGAGGGCTGGGCCTTCGTGCAGGCGCAGGCCGATGGCTTCGTGGGCTACGTCTCGGAGGAGGCGCTTGGCCCGCGCACCGCGCCCACGCACCGCGTCGCCACCCGCGCCACCCACGCCTATGCCGAGGCCAACCTAAAGACGCCCGACCGTGCCTTCCTGACCCTCGGCGCGCGGCTTTGCGTCACCGGTCAATCGGGCAGCTTCCTCGAGACCGACGCAGGGTTCGTCCCCGCCGGCCACCTGCTGCCGCTGGATCGCCCGGAGCCCGACCCGGTCGCCGTCTCGGAACGACTGCTCGGCACGCCGTACCTCTGGGGCGGCAACTCGGCGATGGGCATCGACTGCTCGGGGCTGGTGCAGGCCGGCCTGCACGCCTGCGGTATCGACTGCCCTGGCGACAGCGACCTGCAAGAGCGGGCGCTTGGCGAGACCCTCGCGCCCGGCACCGCCCCGAAGCGCGGCGATCTGCTGTTCTGGAAAGGGCACGTTGCCTGGGTTGCCGATCCGCAGACCCTGCTGCACGCAAACGCCTATCACATGGCCGTCGCCCATGAGCCCATCGCCAGCGCGCTGACGCGCATCGTGACGCAGGGCGACGGCGAAGTCACCCGCCACGCCCGCCTGACCCCGACCGGAGCCTGACATGACCAGCGATCCCTTCTTCCACCCCGTCTCGGGCATGGACCTGCCGCGCTACGCGGGTATCCCCACCTTCATGCGCCTGCCGCTGGTGCAACCGGACCACGCACGTTTCAACGAGGTCGAGATCGGCCTCGTCGGCGTGCCCTGGGACAGCGGAACCACCAACCGCCCCGGCCCGCGCCACGGCCCGCGCCAGCTGCGTGACGCCTCGACGATGATCCGCGCCGAGCACGGGCATTTCGGTATCCGCCCCTTCGAGGTTGCGGCTTGCGCCGATCTCGGCGACGTCGGCCCGAACCCTGTCGACGTCCAGGACAGCATGGCGCGCATCACTGCCTTTTACGATAAGATCGTGGCCGCGGGCATCAGACCGCTCACAGGCGGCGGCGATCATCTCTGCTCGCTGCCTGTCCTGCGCGCTCTCGGCAAGGCAAAGCCGCTCGGCATGGTGCATTTCGACAGCCACACCGACCTCTGGGACAGCTATTTCGGCGGCTTCAAGTACACCCATGGCACGCCTTTCCGCCGCGCGGTGGAAGAGGGGCTGCTCGACCCCAAGCGCATCGTGCAGATCGGCATCCGCGGCCCGATGTACGACCACGAGGACCGCGACTTCGCCAAGGCGGAGGGCATCCGCATCATTCCGATCGAGGAGTTCCACGCCCGCGGCGTGGCCGACGTGATGGCCGAGGCGCGCGAGATCGTCGGCACCCTGCCCACCTATGTCAGCTACGACATCGATTTCGTCGATCCGACCTTCGCCCCCGGCACCGGCACGCCCGAGATCGGCGGGCCGAACTCCTATCAGGCACTGCAGGTCGTGCGCGAGCTGATGGGCTTGAACATCGTGGGTGCGGACCTCGTCGAGGTCTCGCCGCCCTTCGACGCCTCGGGCGGCACCGCTTTCCTCGGGGTGACGATCATGTTCGAGCTGCTCTGCGCCATGGTCGGCAAGGGAAGCTGAGGCATCCGGTCCGCGCGGTCACACCGCGCGGATCATTCCACCGCGCGGATTAGCTTGCGCTCGAGCACCCGCAGCACGGTCTTCAGATCGTGCCCGCGCTTGAGGACCTGCCCCTCCAAGGTGATCACCGCGTATTCGCCCTGCCGCTGGCGCAGCTTGGGGCGTTTCTCGATGCGGTAGAGCGGATGTTCGGCGGTACGTCGGAAGACGGAAAACACCGCCACGTCCCTGAGCGAGGAGATGCCATAGTCGCGCCATTCCCCGGCCGCCACCATGCGGCCATAGAGCGAGAGGATCACGTTCAGCTCGGTCCGGTGAAAGGCAACCACATCGCTGCCCTGTCCCGGAAAGGGTGTCAGGCTGTTCATCTCTCAAAGCTGCGCCCGATGTGGTCACAAATCAAGACCCCGCGCGTCTCTTGTGCGCATAAGCCTTTCTTTTGGACCCGATTATTCCGCGCGGCGCAAGTTGTCTTGTGTCAGCCCGCCGGCTGTCGCGGCGCGTTTCAGGTTCCCGAGAGCATCCGCGAGATGGACAGCGCGTAGCGGTCGGTCATGCCGGAGACGAAATCCGCCAGCCCGTGCAACGCCGCCTCGGGTCCATCGATGGCGCGCAGATCGAGAGAGAGCGCTCGGGCGATCTGCGCCGGATGGCCCTTGAGCGCGGTCTCATCCCATCCCGCCGCAGCCAGCGCTTCGAAGACAGGCAGCACCCCGTCCAGCACATTGCGGATCACCTGGCGGCCCGAGATCTCCAGTTCGGTCTTGCGCCCGGAGGTGAAGATCCTTTCCTGCGCGAGCGTGCCGATCTGCGCGAAGCTCGTGCCGCACTCCGAGACCTCCACCAGAGCGCCGGAAAAGCTGCCGTCCATGATCGCCGCGTAGTTTGCGCGGAAAGCGGCGACGCAGGCCTCGATCGCTCGGCCGATGGCCAGCGCGCGCAGCAGCGCGATCTCCTCGCCCCGGGTGTAGCCGGTGGTGTCGCGATTGGGCCGTCCGGCCAGTTCGGTGAGCGCGTCGCGTACCACGTCGAAGGGCAGGTCGCCCGAGGTGAAGGCGTCTTCGAGATCGACGATGTTGTAGCAGATGTCATCCGCCGCCTCGACGACGAAGACCAGCGGGTGGCGGCGCCACCAGCGGCCCGCGGCGCTTTGCTCCATTGGCAGGCCGCAGCCCTGAGCCACCTCGGCAAAGAGCGGCTCCTCGCCAGCGAAGACGCCGAATTTCTTCAGACCCACGTAGCCCTTGCGCACCGCCTCGGGCAGGTCCGCGCGAGTGGCGGCCGTGGCCGGATACTTCATGAAGGCGCCCAGCACGGCCTTTGACAGGCGCATGCCGCCGGCATTGCGGTACATCTCCAGCCGGGAGACGATGCGAAAGCCCTGCGCGTTGCCCTCGAAGGCGGTGAACTCCGGGCGGAGCGCGGGGTCGAGCGCGCCGCAGAGCCCACGTCCCGCGTCGAAGCGCTCGGCGAACCAGGTGCCGATCGAGTCCTCGCCGGAATGGCCAAAGGGCGGATTCCCGATGTCATGCGCCGCGCAGGCGGCGTGCACCACGTTTGCAAGGCTGTGATCCTCATGCGGGGCGATCTCGCCCTGTTCGATCAGCCACTGCCCGATGTGCATCGCAAGCGAGCGCCCAACGCTGCCAACCTCGACCGAATGGATCAGCCGGTGGTGGATGTGGTCGTTTTCGTAGAGCGGGTGAACCTGGGTCTTGTTGGCCAGACGGCGGAAGGGGGCCGAAAAGACGATGCGGTCATGGTCCTGCACGAAGATCGACCGGTTGCGCCCCTCGATGTAGCTCGGATCGCGCAGCCGTTCGGCGCAAAGAAGCTCGGTCCACAACATCGCTTGTTCCCCGCTTTGGTCCGCTGCACACCTAGCCGAGCCGGCGCAGAGGGGAAAGACGCGCGTTCTTCTCGTCAGAGATATGCGCGCGGAGGCTGCGCAGCTGGTGGGAGTCGAGCCCCAGAACAGAGGGCACTCATCGCTGCGCGGACACGAAAGTTTCCGATCCGCTCCACGCCGCGCAAGCAATCACCAAAAAGCGACGCAATGGGTTCATTTCACGTCTTGCTCGAATCCGCGCGCTCCCATAGATGCAGCAGCGGGACACCCTTCCCCAACGAAGGGCGACTATCTGTAAGGTTAGAGATAAATGGCTAGACCCCAACCGTCCGCGCGGCCGGCAAACCCGCGCTTTTCTTCCGGCCCCTGTGCCAAGATCCCCCATTTCTCGCTGGACATGCTGTCCGATGCTCCGCTCGGTCGTTCGCACCGCGCCAAGGTCGGCAAGGACAAGCTGAAGGCTGCCATCGAAGGCACCCGCGAGATCCTGAACATTCCCGCCGACTACAAGATCGGCATCGTCCCCGCCTCGGACACCGGTGCGGTTGAAATGGCGATGTGGTCGATGCTCGGCGCCCGCAAGGCCGAGATGCTGGCCTGGGAATCCTTCGGCGCGGGCTGGGTCACCGATGTGGTGAAACAGCTGAAGATCGACGCCGAGGTGAAGACCGCCGACTACGGCCAGATCGTCGACCTCGCGACGGTGAACTTCGACAATGACGTCGTCTTCACCTGGAACGGCACCACCTCGGGCGTGCGCGTTCCCAGCGGCGACGCGATCCCCGCAGACCGCGCCGGCCTGACCATCTGCGACGCGACCTCGGCCGCCTTCGCGCAGGACTTGCCCTGGGACAAGCTCGACGTCACCACCTTCTCCTGGCAGAAGGTGATGGGCGGCGAAGCGGCGCACGGTATCCTCGTGCTGAGCCCCCGCGCCGTCGAGCGGCTGGAAAACTACACCCCCGCCTGGCCGCTGCCGAAGATCTTCCGCCTCACAAAGGGCGGCAAGCTGATCGAGGGCATCTTCGTCGGCGAGACGATCAACACCCCGTCGATGCTGGCGGTCGAGGATTACCTCGTCGCGCTCGAGTGGGCGCGCAAGGTCGGTGGCCTCAAGGGGCTGCAGGAGCGGGCGGACACCAACGCAAAGGTTCTCTGGGACTTCTGCGATCGTCACGACTGGATCGCCAACCTCGCCGAGGATGATGCCACCCGGTCCAATACCTCGGTGTGCCTGAAGTTCGCCGACGACCGGATCAAGGATGGCGCGGCCTTTGCCAAGGCGGTGGCTAAGAAGCTCGAGACCTACCACGTCGCCTACGACATCGGTGCCTATCGCGACGCCCCGGCGGGCCTGCGCATCTGGTGCGGTGCCACCGTGGAAAGCGCCGACATCGAGGCGCTGACGCTGTGGCTCGAATGGGCCTTCGAGACCGAGATCGAGGCACAGGCCGAGACGGCCTGATCCCCAAGATTTGACGAAATCGCGGGACCGCGCGGGCGGTCCCGTCTCTCCTCGCATCCAGATTTTCCCCCGAAAGGACCGCTGTCATGGCTCCCAAGGTTCTCATCTCCGACAAGCTTTCCGACGCTGCCGTTCAGATCTTCCGCGATCGCGGTATCGAGGTCGATTTCCGCCCCGAGCTGGGCAAGGACAAGGAGGCGCTCGCCGCCGTGATTGGCGACTACGATGGTCTCGCCATCCGCTCGGCCACCAAGGTCACCCCCTCGATCCTCGAGAATGCCACTCGACTGAAGGTCGTCGGCCGCGCGGGCATCGGCACCGACAATATCGACAAGGAAGCCGCGTCGAAGAAGGGTGTCATCGTGATGAACACCCCCTTTGGCAACATGATCACCACTGCCGAGCACGCCATCGCGATGATGTTCGCCGTCGCCCGCCAGCTGCCCGAGGCCTCCGCCTCGACCCACGCAGGCAAGTGGGAAAAGTCGAAGTTCATGGGCGTCGAGCTGACCGGCAAGACCCTCGGCGTGATCGGTGCCGGCAACATCGGCGGCATCGTCTGCGACCGGGCCCGCGGCCTGAAGATGAAGGTCGTGGCCTATGATCCCTTCCTGGGCCACGAGAAGGCCGACAAGATGGGTGTGGAGAAGGTCGAGCTCGACGAACTGCTGGCACGCGCCGACTTCATCACGCTGCACGTGCCGCTGACCGACCAGACCCGCAACATCCTTGGCCGCGAGAACCTCGCGAAGACCAAGAAGGGCGTGCGGATCATCAACTGCGCCCGCGGTGGCCTTGTCGACGAGGAGGCACTGGCCGAGCTGCTGAAGTCGGGCCACGTCGCCGGCGCCGCCTTCGACGTCTTCGCCCAGGAGCCCGCCACCGAGAACCCGCTGTTCAATCTGCCCAACGTGGTCTGCACACCGCACCTTGGCGCCTCGACCACCGAAGCTCAGGAGAACGTCGCGCTGCAGGTGGCCGAACAGATGGCCGACTACCTGCTGACGGGTGCCGTGACCAACGCGCTGAACATGCCCTCGGTGACGGCCGAGGAAGCCAAGGTCATGGGGCCGTGGATCAAGCTTGCTGGCCACCTCGGCAATTTCATCGGCCAGATGACCGACGAGGCGATTACCGCGATCAACATCCTCTATGATGGCTCTGTTGCCGAGATGAACCTGCCGGCGCTGAACTGCTCGCTGATCGCAGGCATCATGAAGACCATCTCGCCCGAGGTGAACATGGTCTCGGCCCCGGTGATCGCGAAGGAGCGCGGCATCCAGATCTCGACCACCAACCAGGAACAGTCGGGCGCCTTCGACGGCTACATCAAGGTGACCGTGGTCACCGAGAAGCGCGAGCGTTCGGTCGCGGGCACCGTGTTCTCGGATGGCAAACCGCGCTTCATCCAGATCAAGGGCATCAACATCGAGGCCGAGGTGGGAGAGCACATGCTCTACACCACCAACAAGGACGTGCCGGGCATCATCGGCAAGCTGGGCTCGATGCTGGGCGACCACAAGGTCAACCTCGCGAACTTCACTCTCGGCCGCGCCGCGGCGGGGGGCGAGGCGATCGCCATTGCCTACCTCGACGAGGCGATCGACGAGGGCGTGGTGTCCGCGCTGCGCGATACCGGCCTCTTCCAGCAGGTGAAACCGTTGGAATTCGAAGTCGCCTGATAAGAAGGCCAAAGGCCGAAGGTACGACAGGGACAGAGAAGACAGGGGCGCCTCGCGGGGCGCCCCTTTTTCGTGAGGTCGCGCCCCTGCGCAGGTTTAGCGGTGCGCCCGCCCTTGCCTCCCCCGGCGCCGGGGTCCAAGTAGACCCTACGGAAAGGACCTCTCATCATGCCCATATTCGTCATCGGTGACATTCATGGCCATATCGACCGGCTACATGAAGCGCTCGAGTACATCGCAAACGACGCCCACGCCGGCGCGCCCATCGTCTTCCTGGGCGATTACGTCGACCGCGGACCCGACTCCCGCGCGGTGATCGAGTTGCTGATGCAGGGGCAGGCCGAGGGCCGGCCCTGGACCTGCCTGATGGGCAACCACGACCGCTTCCTGCTCCGCTACCTGGGCAATCCGCGCTACATGGACCCCAACGTTTCGCGTCCGCTGCTCTGGACCGATCCGCCGCTGGGCGGGGCGCGCACGCTGGCCTCTTACGGAGTGGATGTGAGCGAGGGGCGCGACCTTAACGACATCCATGCCGATGCGCTGGAGGCGGTCCCACAGGCCCACCGCGACTGGATCGCGAACCTGCCGCGTCTGCATGAGACCGAAGAGCACATCTTCGTCCACGCCGGGCTGCGACCGGGGGTGCTGCTGAACTACCAGAAGGAGGATGATCTGGTGTGGATCCGCGCGCCCTTCCTCGACTGGCAGGGCGATTGGGGGCGGCTGGTGGTGCATGGCCACACGGCGCTCGACGCGCCGCAGCTCTATTCGAACCGTCTCAACATGGATGGCGGAGCAGGCTACGGGCGTCCGCTCCGACCGGGTCTGCTACTGGGCCCCGAGGCCTTTGTGCTCGGCCCCGGAGGACGCGTCCGGCTTTAGGACACACCAGGCCTCGTATTGCGACAGGAACACCTGCCCGGAGAGTTCGTGCAGGAAGTGAGAGCGCTTGAGTCGGTCCATCACCGGGCCCTTCACCTCGGTCAGGTGCAGGGTGATACCCTGTTCCGACAGGCGCCGGTTGATCTCTTCCAGCGTCTCCAGCGCGCTCATGTCGACCTCGTTCACCGCCGGGAACATCAGCACCACGTGGCGCAGGTTCTGGCACTCGGCGACGCGGCTCAGCACGTATTCCTCGAGAAAGCGCGCGTTGACGAAATAGAGGCTCTCGTCCACCCGCAGGGTCAGCACGCCCGGCAGGGTCTCGACCTCGTGGCGCAGCACGTTGCGGAAGTGATGTGTGCCCGGCACCAGACCGACCTCGGCCACATGCGGCTTGGACGTCTTGTAGAGATGCAGCAGGATCGACAGCAGCACACCCGCCGAGACGCCGACCTCGACGCCGACAAGCAGGGTCAGCACGATGGTGGCTGAAACGGCGGTGAAGTCGACCTTGGAGTAGGTCCAGGTCTTCTTGAGGATCGAGAAATCGACGAGGCTCAGCACCGCGACGATGATCGTAGCGGCCAGCGTGGCCTTGGGCAGGAAGAACAACAGCGGCGTCAGGAGCAGCGTCGCAAGGCCGATCCCCACGGCGGTATAGGCGCCCGCGGCGGGGGTCTCGGCGCCCGCGTCGAAGTTCACCACCGAGCGCGAGAAGCCCCCCGTGACCGGGAAGCCGCCCGAGAGCGCCGAGCCGATGTTCGAGGCGCCGAGGCCAACCAGTTCCTGGTCCGGATCGATCCGCTGGCGGCGCTTTGCGGCGAGGGTCTGGGCGACCGAGACCGACTCCACGAAGCCGATGATCGAGATCAGGATCGCTGGCATCAGCAGCGTCTTCCACATGCCCAGGTCAAAGGAGGGCACCGAGAAGGGCGGCAGGCCCGTCGGCACATCTCCTACGACCTTCACACCCATCTCGTTCAGGCCGAGACCCCAGGTGAGCAGCGTGGTCACAGCAACCGCGGCGACGGGTCCGGCCTTTGCGAGGATATCGGCCATCCGCGGACCGAACCCCATCTTCCGGAGCATCGGCTTCAGCCCTTTGCGGACCCAGAACAGGAAGGCCGTGGCGGCGACCCCGATTGCCAGTGTGATGCCGTTGGTCTCGGGCAGGTGGGCAATCAGCGCGCCGACAAGATCGACCAGCGTGTGGCCCTCGGCGCTGATGCCGAAGATATGCTTGAGCTGCGAGGCGGCGATCAGCACGCCCGAGGCGGTGATGAAACCGGCGATCACCGGGTGGCTGAGGAAGTTGGCCAAAAAGCCGAGGCGCAGCACACCAATGGCCACCAGAAAGACGCCGGAGATGAAGGCCAGGGTGACCGCGGCGAGCGCGATCTGCGCGGGATCGCTGAGCCCGAGCTGCCCGATCGCCGCGGCGGTCATCAGCGACACCACGGCCACGGGGCCCACGGCCAGCGCCCGGCTGGTGCCGAAGATCGCATAGGCCACCAGCGGCAGGATCGAGGCATAAAGCCCCATCTCGGCGGGCAGCCCGGCAAGCAGGGCATAGGCCAGCGACTGCGGGATCAGCATGATTGTCACGATGACCGCGGCCACGAGGTCCGAGGTCGCAGTGTCTCGATCGTAGGTTCGCGCCCAGTCGAGGATCGGCAGGTAGCGGGTCAGGCGGGGAAGTCGCATGGGCAAGGTCCTGAATTGCGCGTTCCCCAAGAGGAGTCGGGGATGTGATACCTATATATTCAATAAAGGGAATTTGTGAAGGGCGAAACTCATGTTCCGCGGCAATTCCATCGCGAAGAACATTGTCCGCGTAAAGGTTTAATTTCCAGAAGAATATCTTGCCTAGACCCTCACGATCTGGGAACTGCCCAGCCACGTTCTCCCGCCCAGCGAGACCGTCCAGGTCACCAGCGGCAGAGGCTTCTCCTAACCAGCTTAGCCGGGCGCGCCGACTTGGGCCCGTCATTCGGCAATGTCGTTGGTGTCTTGCGAATGTCGGCGAGGTGTCTTTCCAAGCGGATCGGCAAGAAGCACAGACGTCCAAGATACCCGTGGTTGTGGCTCGGCGCAGGCTGCCCGATCACGGTGTATCAGGGGAGATCCTCGGGTCCGGAACCCGCAAAGAAAAACGCCGCCCCGAGGGACGGCGTTTTCCGAAATCCGGAAGGGATGGGATCAGAAGCCCAGGCCTTCGTATTTCTTCTTGAACTTCGACACGCGGCCGCCGGCGTCCAGCAGACGCGACGAGCCACCGGTCCAGGCCGGGTGCACGGTCGGGTCGATGTCGAGAGACATCTGGTCGCCTTCCTTGCCCCAGGTCGAACGGGTCTGGTAGATGGTGCCGTCGGTCATCTTGACGTCGATGACGTGATAGTCGGGGTGGATGCCCTTTTTCATAACGGCTCTCCTTATGCGTCGGCGCCGGCGAGCGGCTTGTAGTTGGTCTGCTCTGCGATACGGGCGGATTTGCCGCGACGCGAACGCAGGTAGTACAGCTTGGCGCGACGGACCTTGCCGCGGCGCACCACCTCGATCGAGTCGATGTTGGTGGCATAGAGCGGGAAGACGCGCTCGACGCCCTCACCGAAGGAAATCTTGCGGACGGTGAACGAGCCGGCGATGCCCTTGCCGTTCTTACGGCTGATGCAGACGCCTTCGTAGTTCTGCACGCGGGTACGCGTACCTTCGGTCACCTTGTAGCCGACGCGCACGGTGTCGCCGGGCTTGAAGTCAGGGATGGTTTTCCCCAGGGCGGCAATTTGCTCCGCCTCGAGCTGTGCGATCAGATCCATCTGACGCTCTCCTATCTGCTCACGGTTTTTCCCGTGAAGGTGTCGCGTTCTCAGAGCTCCGTGTCTTCGACCGGGTCCGCCTTGGCGCCCGCGGGAGGTAACAACATCTTTGTCTTCTGGGTGGCCAGAGGCCGCGTCCGGACCGCTCGGGCCGCGCCGAAGAAACGCGAGAGGCGGGAACGGACGAGTCCACGAGTCGCCGAGCGGCGTCGTGGATTGGCGCCATATAGGCGCGGAAGGGCGCTGGATCAAGGGAAAACTGCGGGTTTGGGCCCGCGTGAGCGCGGGCAGGGGCGAGGCGCGCTGCCCCTCGCGATCCACGGGATATTTGGGTCTAGAAGAGGGGCCGCGCGGTCAGGATTTGTCCTGTGCGGCGCGCGCCTCGTGCGCCTGCCAGAGATCGGGGCGGCGGGCGCGGGTGATCTCTTCGGATTGCGCGCGGCGCCAGGCCTCGATCGCGGCGTGGTTGCCCGACAGCAGCACGTCGGGGATGCGGTGACCCTGCCAGTCGGCCGGTCGGGTGTATTGCGGATGCTCAAGCAGCCCGTTGGAGAAACTCTCTTCCTCGGTCGAGGAGGCATTGCCGAGCACGCCGGGGATCAGCCGGATGGTCGCGTCAAGCAGCATCTGCGCGGCGATCTCGCCGCCGGTGAGGACGAAGTCGCCGAGCGAGACCTCGATGATCTGGTAATGGTCGATCACCCGCTGGTCGAGACCCTCGAAACGGCCACAGATCAGCGTGACGCCGGGCTCCTGCGCCAAGCGCTGCGCCATCTGCTGGTCGAAGCGGCGGCCGCGCGGGCTGAGGTAGATTAGCGGCGCGCGGGCGGGCATGCGGGCGCGGGCGTGTTCGATGGCCCGGCCCATCACGTCGGGGCGCAGCACCATGCCAGCGCCACCGCCGGCGGGGGTGTCGTCGACGTTACGGTGCCTGCCCTCGCC
Source organism: Alloyangia pacifica (assembly GCF_003111685.1). Lineage (NCBI taxonomy): Bacteria > Pseudomonadati > Pseudomonadota > Alphaproteobacteria > Rhodobacterales > Roseobacteraceae > Alloyangia > Alloyangia pacifica. The sequence goes on from NZ_CP022189.1 coordinate 385,267, forward strand.
GAACTCGCGCAGCGCGACGGTGCTGAGCTGCCACAGCCCATCCTGCAAGGCGCGGCCGGTAAGCGAATGGCCCAGCACGCCGGGGAAAGCATCGGGCAGCAGGGTGATCACCTGCGCCTGAAAGGCGCGGGCGAGCTCCGGGGCCTCGGTCATCAGCTCGCGCGGCGTCAGGCTGGGTCGGATGGTCTTGCGGCCCGAGGCGCGCTGCGGTGTGTCGGTCATGTCGGGTATCCTTCGCGCCCCTCTGGATCGCGCCCCCGTCTAGCGGCGGAGCGTCCGCGGCTCAAGCCATGGAGTTCGGACCGGGACGGATAGCAGGGGCGGGCCGATGGAATCAGCCGCCGGCCGAGAGGGGCGTGTGCGCGGTGGTGGCCGCGGCATGCTGCACCGCAATCCGGCGCAGCCGGTCGTGCAGGTCGAGCACCATGTCCGGCAGCCGGAAGCACCGGGCGAGGCCCCCGGCGCGCTCGGGCGTCGCCCGCAGGAGCGTGACCAGCAGCCACAACTCGGTAACCCCGCGAGGGGTGAGCTCGGCGGCGCTGCGGGCGCGGTGGCAGGCGAGCCCGCGTTCGAGAATGCGCCGGAGCGCGTATTCGGGGCTTTCCGGTTGCGTGCCAAGGGGCGCCGGGCTGCTCAGCAGACGGGCCAGCTCGGCGCGCATCTGCCGCACGGGCGGGAGCGGCAGGGGTGGGCGGCGCAGCGCGCGGCGGGTCAGCAGGACGGGCCGCGCAGCGCGGAACCGGCGCAGCGAGGCGCGCCCCGCAAGCGCCGCCAACAGGCCAAGCAGCCAAAGCGCGGCGAAAAGAAAAAGCCGCTCATGACCCAGGGCCGGCGCAACGGCTGCAACACTCAGGCTGGCGATAAGACAAAGGAGGAGAAACGGCGCATACCGCGCCCGCAGGCCAAGACGGACCACTGAAAACACAACACCAAACCTCGGGACGAAACATTGGGTTAAGAACACTGGCGTAAGCCTAGCATAGCCCCTTGGGATTCTGGACAGAATTCACCAAAGACCCGGAATCATCACCTTTTGGGGAACAATCGGTGAGTTTCGGCCTCCTCGTTTCCGGGGCGCGGGACTTCTCGGTGTCCGGTCGCAGCCCGGTGCAGGGTTATTCCAGCAACCCCTCGGGTGGGTCTGCGATGATCCGGCCAGAGGCAAGGTCGACGGTCGGCACCACCGCGCGGGTGAAGGGCAGCAGGACCGTGGAGGAAGCGCCGGGCACGATCAGCTCGAGCAGGTCCGAGGCGCCGTGGTTGAGCACCGCCTTCACCTTGCCGATCTCGGCGCCGCCGGTGTCGAGAACGGTCAGCCCAATCAGGTCGGTATAGTAATATTCGTCGTCGGGGAGGTCAGGCAGCCGGTCGCGGGGTGCAAAAAGCTGCAGCCCCTTCAGGGCGTCAGCCTCTTCCTTGGTACGCACGTCCGAGAGTCGCGCGGCAAAGCCGCCCTTCAGCGGGCGGGTGATCTGCAGATCGAAGCTGCGGCTGCCGTCCTCGGAGGTGAGCGGGGCATAATCGGCAATCGCCTCGGGGTCGGCGGTGTAGCTCTTTAGCCGCACCTCGCCATGCACGCCGAAGGCGCCGCCCAGAACGCCGACACAGATCATCTCGTCCACTTCGATGCGCCTCCCGTCATTGCGCTTGTCCGGCCCGATGCGCGGGGCGCCGGGGCCGGTGAGGGCGGGGATAGCGCGACCTGGCCCGCTTGTGCAATCTCCGAAAGGCTCAGAACCGCAGGTTGAAGACCCGGGTCACCCCAATGCGGAAGCGCCACTGGTCATTGTCGCCGGTGTCGACGATCGGGCTGTCGGCGGCGTCGCCCTGCAGGTTGTCCCAGTTCAGCGCGCTTTCGACACCCCAGAGGTCGTTGATCTTATACCGCGCGCCGACCTGGATGCCAGCGCTGATCAGCCCTCCCTCAGGATCGTAGGCCGGTAGATCGGCGGTGGCCTCGTCGGGGTCGACGCCTGAGTAAGTGTCGATGAACGCGTCGTTGGCCCAGATGAAGCGCGGGCCGACAGTCAGCCGCCAGCGGTCGTCGGGGCGGGCGACATAGTCGAGCCCGACCGAGCCGACGTAGCCCTCGTGACCGCCGAATCCGCGGCGGATGTCGGCAAATGCCTCGTAGTTCGGTCCGGCAAAGCCGATGCCGAAGCCGAGTTCATAGCTCGGATCGATGTCGTGCAGGCTCTCGAGGTCCGGGTCATTGCTTGCGTCGCGTTCGCCGAGGTAGCGGAACGAGCCGTGAAAGTCCCAGCCGTAATCTTCGGCCCAGGGGTCGGTGTCGCCGACCTCGGGCAGGCCGCGCAGGCGCAGGTGGCGGAAGCGGAAGCCGATGTCGGGACCGACGTCGTATTCGTCCGAGCCGAAGAACTTCGGCTGGGTGGCCACGCCGGCGCGCAGGGTGAAGGTGAAGCTGTTGCCCGGGGACTGGGTCGAGGTGACCGGCTGGGTCACCGGGGCGCCGTCGCCGATCGTCTCGGGTGTCACGAAGTCCTGCGCCAGCGCCGGGCCTGCGAGCAACAGGGTCACGAGCGTCAGCGCGGCGGTCTTGGCAGCAAGGGGGCGGAGCAGCGGCATGGCAGATATCCCGGTGTTCGCAAGGCAGTACCGGACTGATGGTAGGCCGCTGATGCAAGTTATCCAAGCGTCAACCAAAAAGGGTGCGCAGGATTTCTCCTGCGCACCCCTTATTGTGGCATTGATGCCGCGGAGAATTACTCTGCGGACTCTTCTGCCGGTGCTGCTGCGGCCTCGGCTGCTGCTTCCGCTTTTGCTGCCTTGGCTTCGGCGCGCTCGGTGGCTGCCTTGCCCGGGACGGCTTTCTTGGGGTTGCTGCGCTCTTTCTTCTCGACGACGCCTGCCGCTTCGAGGAAGCGTGCAACACGGTCGGTCGGCTGGGCGCCCTGGCCGAGCCAGTACTGGATGCGCTCGACGTTCATGACCACGCGGCGCTCATCGTCCTTGCCGAGCAGCGGGTTGTAGGTGCCCAGCTTCTCGAGGAAGCGGCCGTCACGCGGCATGCGCGAGTCGGAGGCGACGATTGCGTAGTGGGGGCGCTTTTTCGAGCCACCGCGGGCAAGACGGATTTTCATGGCCATGGGGGTATCTCCTTGAGTATGGCGTTTCGTGACGGGCAAAGCCCTGTCAGGATTGGTGTTTTTCGTGGTGCTTGATGACTTCCTGAATGATGAAGTTCAGGAATTTCTCGGCGAAGGCCGGATCGAGATCCGCTTTCTCCGCCAGGTCCTTGAGCCGCGCGATCTGCTGCTCTTCACGCGCGGGGTCGGAGGGGGGCAGCTCGTGGGTGGCCTTGAGGACCCCCACGGACTGCGTGTGCTTGAACCGCTCGGCGAGCGTGAACACGAGGATCGCGTCCAGTCGGTCGATGCTTTCGCGGTGTTCTTTCAGAAGGTCTGCGGCGCGGGCGGCGGGATCACTCATGCTCGGCTCCTTTGAACAAGAAAGAGGGGGCACACTCCGTGCACATCCCATGCACGACGCGTGCATCGGAGGCGGCAGGAACCGCGCGCCGGGACTTGGGGGAAAACGCGTCAGTCAACGGCCCATCCCTTCGGCTTGAAGAGCGGATCGATGTAGTTGGCGATCTCCATGTCGATGCCATGCGCGAGCTGGCTGCCGCGCAGCGCCGCGGGCGCCGGGTGGCGGTAGACGGCGTCGCTGCCATCGACGGTTGCGGCCGCGGGATCCTTGCGGGCCCCGAGCCGTTCGGCAAGACGGATGGAATCGAGGTTCTTGGGGTCGATGTAGCTGACCGCCCCGTCCCATCCGGCCTCGTCGTAGAAATACTGTCGCACGCGCTGCGTGGCCTCGAGCGCGTAGCCCTTGCCGCCACGGTCCGGCCAGATGATCCAGGCGATCTCGCGCTCGGGCCATTTGGCCGGGAACCAGCCGCCGGCCATGCCCACGGTCTCGCCGGTCTCACGCAGGTGGATCATCCACATGCCGAAGCCGCGGATCTGCCAGTGGCCGATCTCGGCGGCGTAGAGCATCCAGGTCTCGTAGGCATTGAGCGGCCCGCCCATGAAGCGCGAGCGGTAGGAGGCGAAGGTGGCCTTGAAGTCCGGGTAATCCTCGGACTTCGGCGCGCGCAGCACCAGCCGGGCCGTCTCCAGCTCGGGAATTCCCTGCAGCACGGCTGCGGGCACCGCCGGAGCGGTCTGGGGCTGCATCGCGAGGCTCATCCGGCGATCTCCGGGTGGCGATAGATGTGGGCGACGTGGCCCAGTACCATTTCTTCGCGCTCGAAGCTGGCGCCAAGGCGCAGGGCCAACGCGCGCGAGCGGTCGTTCCCGGGGTCGACGAGGCTGATCAGCCGGGTCAGTCCGAAGTGCGTCGCGGCGGCGGCGCGGGCGGCGGAGGCCGCCTCATAGGCGTAGCCACGGCCTTCGAACTCCGAGAAGATCGAGTAGGCGAGCTCGGGTTCGGGCCATTCGATGTGGTTGAGCGGCCCGGTAAAGCCGGCCATCCTGCCGCTCTCGCGGTCGGTGACGTGCCAGATGCCGTAGCCGCGGATCTGCCAGTGGCCAGCCGAGCGCAGCAGCGTGCGCCAGACGTGGCCGCGGTCGACCGGGCCGCCAACGAAATGCGAGCGCGGCTCGGCATAAAAGGCGCACATCGCCTCGAGATCATCCAACTGCGGAGCGCGCAGGACCAGGCGTTCGGTTTCGATGGTGGGGATCACGACGCTCATGCCAGCACCTCCTCGGCGGGAGGGTGGCGATAGAGCATGTCCTCGCCCATGTGGTAGTTCTTGTAGGTGCGCTCGTAGATCGCGCCCAGACGTTCGGCCAGCGCGACAGAGCGCGTATTGCCCGGCACGATATTCGACGTCAGCGTCTTGAGGCCGAGGTCCTCGTAGGCATAGCGGCGCACGCGCAGCGCCGCCTCGCTTGCAATGCCGCGACCTTCGTAGCCCTCGAACACGACCCAGCCAATCTCGGGTTCGGGCCAGCCCTCGGGGTTCCAGATGCCGCAGATGCCGGCGGGCTTGCCGGTCGCCTTTTCTTCGATCGTGAAATAGCCGTATCCGCGCAGGTGCCAGTGGCCGACGTTCAGCGCGAACCAGCGCCAGGCATCGCCGCGATGGTCGTAGCCGCCGAATCCCTCCGAGCGCTCGCGGTCGAGCAGGAAGGCGATCATCGCTTCCGCGTCACCGGCTTCGGGGCCGCGCAGGATCAGGCGTTCGGTTTCGAGGCGGGGGGCGGTGACAAGGCTCATGCGTAGGCCTCCACGCTGCCATCCGAATCGTCTTCGGGCGCGCCATAGAGCGCGAAGGGATTGCCCGCGAGGGCCTTGGCGGCGCGCACGCCCTCCGTGCCGGCTGCCTGAGCGGCGGTCGGGGTCGTCACTTCTCGCGAGGGAAGGGGGAGGGGGTGCAGTTCGCTCATTTTTTCTTGCCGAAGCCGCCGAGGCCCGGCGGCAGCGCGCCGCCGCCCATGCCGGGCATGCCGCCGAGACCGCCGGGCATCTTGCCGCCCATCGCCTTGGCCGCGGCCTCGATCTGCTTGGGGTCCATCTGCGAGGGGTCCATGCCCTCGGGCATGCCGCCGGGACCTTTTGCGCCGAACATGCCTTTCATGGCCTGCTTCAGCATGCCGCCTTTGCCCATCTTGCCCATCTTCTTCATCATGTCGGACATCTGGCGCTGCATTTTCAGCAGCTTGTTGAGATCCGCCACTTCCATGCCCGCGCCCGCCGCGATGCGCTTCTTGCGAGAGGCCTGCAGGAGCTGCGGGTTGGCGCGCTCCTTCTTGGTCATGGAGTTGATGAGCGCGATCTGCTGGCGCAGGATCTTGTCGTCGAGACCGGCCTCGTCCATCTGCTTGGCCATCTTCGCGGCGCCGGGCATCATCTGCATCATCGCGCCGAGGCCGCCCATCTTCATCATCTGCTCGAGCTGCATCTTCAGGTCGTTCATGTTGAACTGACCCTTCTGGAAGCGCTTCATCATGCGCTCGGCCTGCTCGGCCTCGAGCGTTTGCTGCGCCCTTTCCACCAGCGCGACGATGTCGCCCATGCCGAGGATGCGGCCGGCGACGCGCTCGGGTTCGAAGGTCTCAAGCGCGTCCATCTTCTCGCCGAGGCCGACGAACTTGATCGGCTTGCCGGTGATCGCACGCATCGACAGCGCGGCGCCGCCGCGGCCGTCGCCGTCCATCCGGGTCAGCACCACGCCCGAGACGCCGATCTTGTCGTCGAACTCGGTGGCGACGTTGACGGCGTCCTGACCGGTGAGACCGTCGACCACCAGCAGCGTCTCGCGCGGACTCACCACGTCGCGCACGTCGGCGGCCTGCTGGATCAGCTCGGCGTCAATGTGCAGGCGGCCCGCGGTGTCGAGCATGTAGACGTCATAGCCGCCAAGGCTGGCCTGGGTCTTGGCGCGCTTGGCGATGGCGACCGGGTCCTCGCCCTTGACGATCGGCAGCGTGTCGACGCCGATCTGCTGGCCGAGAATCTGCAGCTGCTCCATGGCCGCCGGGCGGTTCACGTCGAGCGAGGCCATCAGCACCTTCTTGCGGTCGCGCTCTTTCAGGCGCTTGGCAAGCTTGGCGGTGGTGGTGGTCTTGCCCGAGCCCTGTAGGCCGACCATCAGAATCGGCGCGGGCGCGTTGTCGATGCGCAGCGCGCCGGGCTCGCCTTCACCGGCGAGTGTGGCGATCAGCTCGTCATGGACGATCTTCACCACCTGCTGGCCGGGGGTCACCGACTTGGTGACCGCGGCGCCGGTGGCTTTTTTCTCGACGGCCTTGATGAACTGGCGCGCCACGGGCAGCGAGACGTCGGCCTCGAGCAGGGCGACGCGCACTTCGCGCAGGGCGGTGCGGACGTCATCCTCGGAGAGGGCGCCCTGCTTGGTGAGGCGGTCGAAGACGCCGCCGAGGCGTTCGGAAAGAGATTCGAACATGGGCCGTCTGGCTCCTTCTTCTCTGGTCCGTATCTGGTGTGCAGACCCGAGATGGGGGCCGCGCGGCGTAGAATCAAATGTGACGCCGGGAGCGCCGTCTTGTCGGGCCCGTGCGCCAATGCGAAAACGCCTCCGTGGGCGCAACGCGCTGACGGAGGGCGATCCCGGGCATAGGCCCAAGGGACCGGAAGCGATGGGACTCCCGGTGGATTGCGCGCGATGTACGCCTCCAGGCGCGGCGAGTCAAGCAAAGCAGGGGTGCCGTGCGGGAGCGGGCGAGAAGCGGGCAAAAACCGCAAGATGAGTTGCCCTTGCGGCAGTGCAACGCGGCGGAGCGTTTGCAAAATGGGCACACTTCGTGCCGATGCCCGCCTATCAAGCATATTTTCCTATTTATTTCTGGCCCAGTGCACCGAATGACGCTATGTCAAAGTCTGAAGACGCTCAATTGATAGGTGCGAATATGAAACTCAAAGAACTGTTTGCTTCCGCAGCCGTCATCTCCATGATCGGCGCTTCCGCAGCTCTGGCCGGCTCGCCGGCACCGGTCGTCGTGGAAGACGAGCCCTATGCTGTGGTTCCGGTTGCTGCTCCGTCGAGCGGTGCAGCTCTGGCCGTGGCCGGTGGCCTGGCAGCCATCGCACTGATCGCTGCTGCCTCGGACGGCGACGACAGCTCGGACACCTCGGGTACCGACTGATCCAATCGGACAGATGTTGCGCTTCGGCGTGGCTTGAGAACGCCCGGCCTCGGCCGGGCGTTTGTCGTTTCGGATCCGCGCGTTCGTGGCGTTTGCCGCGCTGGTGCCTTGCATTCCCGCACCGCTTCGCGCTTTCTAGCGCCACAGCGTGAGCGGGTGCACAGGAGAGACCGATGGACAACTGGGACGAGATTCGCACCGCCTACCATGTGGCGCGGCTGGGCACCGTCAGCGGCGCCGCCGAGGTTCTTGGGGTGCACCACGCCACGGTGATCCGGCATATCGATGCGCTCGAGGCGCGGCTTGGGGTGAAGTTGTTTCAGCGGCACGCCCGCGGCTACACGCCGACCGAGGCGGGCAGCGACCTATCGCGGGTCGCGCAATGCACTGACGACCAGTTCCAGCAGCTTGTCGGCCGAATCAAGGGTCGGGGCGAGGCGGTCTCGGGAGAGCTACTGGTCACCTCGCTGGTCAACTTCTCGACGCTGATGATCGGTGCGCTGACCTCCTTCCGCGAGGCCTACCCGGATGTCACGGTGCGCTACCTGACCGGCTCGCGCCTGTTCCGGCTCGAGTACGGCGAAGCGCATGTGGCGCTGCGCGCCGGGGCCGCGCCGCAAGAGCCGGACAACGTCGTCCAACCTTTCGACCGCCAGTCGGTCGCGCTCTACGCCGCGAAATCCTACATCGCGCGCAAGGGCAAGCCCGAGGGCGCGGCGGACTTGGCCGCGCATGACTTTGTCGGATTCGATGATCTCGATTCCCGGGCGCCCTCCAACCGCTGGATGAAGGGGCATGTGCCGCAGGAGCGCATCGTCTTCCGGACCTCTGACGACCGGGTGCAGTTGCAGGCGATCCGCGCCGGGGCGGGCATGGGGTTCATGTCGGTGACCGAGGGCGAGACGGACCCCGAACTGGTGCAGGTGCTGCCGCCGCAGGAGGACTGGTCGTCGCCTCTTTGGCTGGTGACCCACGTCGATCTGCACCGCACGCCCAAGGTCCAAGCCTTTCTCAAGCACCTGAAGGCCTATGCCGCGGAGCAGGACGCGGCGTGACCCTTACTGAAAGTGGACGTGGCCATCTCGCGATGCTGGCCTTCTCGGCGCTTGTCGCCGGGTCGTTTTCGCTCGGCTCCATGGCGGCGCCGCATATCGCCCCGGCGGCGTTGAACGCGACACGCTTCCTCATGGCGACCGCGCTGCTTTTCCTTGTCGTACAGGCACGCGGCGGCGTGCGGCGCGCAGCGCTTACGGCGCCTTGGCGATACCTGCTGATTGGCGGGCTTATGGCCGTCTACTTCGTGCTGATGTTCGAAGGCCTGAAGACCGCCGAGGCGGTGAGCATGTCGGCGGTCTTCACGCTGACCCCGGTCATGGCGGCAGGCTTTGGCTGGCTGCTGCTGCGCCAGCGGATGAGCCGGCGCATCGCGCTGGCGCTGGCCATCGGCGGGGCGGGCGCGCTCTGGGTGATCTTCCGCGCTGACCTTGAGGCGCTGCTGCGTTTCGCGCCGGGACGCGGTGAGATGATCTTCTTCGTCGGCTGCGCCGCCCATGCAGTCTATGCACCGCTGGTGCCGCGCCTGAACCGGGGCGAGCCGGGGCTGGTCTTTGCGCTCGGTACGATGGTGGCCGGCACGCTTGTGCTGATCCTCTGGGGCTGGCGTGACATCCTGGCCACCGACTGGAGCGCGCTGCCGCGCATCGTCTGGGTGACGATCCTCTACACAACGGTCGCAGCGACCGCGCTGAGCACTGCGCTGCTGCAATTCGCCGCGATGCGCCTGCCGAGCGCCAAGGTCATGGCCTATACCTACCTTATCCCGAGCTGGGTGATCCTGTGGGAGATCGGCCTGGGCCGTGGCGCGCCGCCGGCGCTGATCCTCGTCGGAGTCGGCCTGTCTGTCGTGGCGCTGCTGTTGCTGCTGCGGGACGGATAGGGGGCAAATCCGTTCGACGGTCTCGGACGTTATGGAATGTCGTCTAGGGTCAAGTCGTCACGCGCGGGATCATCCGGTCTCAGCTCGACCCGCAGGAAGCGTTCGAAGGCGTCGAGATTGATCGCCTCGAACTGCCCGAACCCCTGCATCCAAACCGAGGCCTCTCGCAGGGCATCTGGCTCGAGTTTGCACCATTTCACCCGGCCGCGTTTCTCCTGGCTGATCAGCCCGGCTGTGGCGAGGATCGCCAGGTGCTTGGAGATCGCCGCCAATGACATCTCGAAGGGCTCGGCCACATCGGTCACCGCCATGTCGTCCTCGAGCAGCATGGCGAGGATGCGTCGCCGCGTGGGATCGGCCAGGGCGGCGAAGACGATGTCGAGATCGGGTTGCATGCGCTCATAAGCGCCGGAGCGGGGCAGGGCGTCAAGCCGCGCCGTGGCGGTGGTTTCACCATACTCAACCCCGGGGTTGAATATGGTTTCGCGTCGGTGTTGGCGCTAGCGCGCGGTTGCTGTGCTGGGGCTTCCCCAGCAGGTTGATAGAAATCAATGACTTGAGGCCATATTTCAGCCGTTCACGGCGGGTTGACTTAGAGCCCCCCTCCGCATAGCAACTCCCTCGAACGTCCGAATGGAGCGAAATGGTGGGCGATCCCGATCCGAAGCGGCAACTCGACGCGCTGGAGGCGAAGATCGCGGCGGCCAAGGCTGCCCGGGAGACCCGGAAGTCGCACCAGGAGGAGCACTATTCTCAGGCCAATGTCGCCTGGCGGATGGTGACGGAAATGGTGGCCGGTCTCGGGATCGGCTTCGGCATCGGCTACGGCTTGGACATCCTCTTGGGGACCATGCCGTGGCTCATGGTGCTCTTCACATTGCTAGGCCTCGTGGCGGGCATCCGCGTGATGCTGCGGACCGCCGCCGAGATCCAGGCAAAACAAACTTCCGGCAGCGCCGGAGAGGGACAATCCTCCGGCACGCCCGGAGATGACGAGAAGAGGGATCGCGGCGATGGCGACTGAAGCGGCTCACGGTGCTGATATGGCAGAACACGCGGTAGAAGGCGGCCTGTCCTTCCACCCGATGGACCAGTTCATGATCAAACCGCTCTTCGGAGCGGGTGACGTGGGCATGTTCACCATCACCAACGCGACGCTGTGGATGTTCCTTTGCATCCTCGCGATCATCGGCGTCATGGTGCTGGGCACCTCGCGCCGCGCGATCATCCCCTCGCGCAGCCAGTCGGTCGCCGAACTGGCCTACGGCTTCATCTACAAGATGGTCGAGGACGTTACCGGCAAGGATGGCCTGAAGTACTTCCCGTACATCATGACACTGTTCATGTTCATCGTTTTCTCGAACTTCCTCGGTCTCATCCCGATGAGCTTCACCACCACCTCGCACATCGCGGTGACCTGGGTGCTGGCGCTCTGCGTGTTCCTCGGTGTGACCATCCTCGGCTTCGTCAAGAACGGCGTGCACTTCCTCGGCCTGTTCTGGGTGACCTCGGCGCCGCTGGCGCTGCGCCCGATCCTCGCCGTGATCGAGATCATTTCCTACTTCGTCCGCCCGGTCAGCCACTCGATCCGTCTTGCTGGCAACGTGATGGCCGGTCACGCCGTGATGAAGGTCTTCGCAGGCTTCGCCGCGCTGGCCGTCGTCTCGCCGGTGTCGATCGTCGCGATCACCGCGATCTACGGGCTCGAAGTTCTGGTGGCCTTCATCCAGGCCTATGTGTTCACCATCCTGACCTGCGTCTACCTCAAGGACGCGCTGCACCCTGCCCACTAAGAGCAGGCCGGTCCGGACAACCTCTATCCATCCAATTCCATCGTAAGGAGAGACTCAAATGGAAGGCGATATCGCAAACCTCGGTCAGTTCATCGGCGCCGGCCTCGCAGGCCTGGGTTCGGGCCTCGCAGCCCTCGGCGTGGGTAACGTTGCTGCAAACTTCCTGGGCGGCGCCCTGCGCAACCCGTCGGCAGCTGCATCGCAGACCGCCACACTCTTCATCGGCATCGCATTCGCAGAAGCACTGGGGATCTTCTCGTTCCTCGTCGCTCTGCTGCTGATGTTCGCCGTCTAATCCTTCGGGACCTTATCCTTACGCGGGGGCGGCGCCGTCATTGACGGGCCGCCCCAAGTAGAGACAACGTTCCGACGGAGGACGACATGGCGGTCGAACCCATTCAGGAAGAAATGGCCGGTGTCTGCGTCGACGCCCATGGCTCCGCCATCGGGATGCCGCAGCTTTGCGGCGAGTGGATTCCGAACCAGATCTTCTGGCTCATCATCACTCTGGTGGTGATCTTCTTCGTGCTGTCGCGCATCGCTCTGCCGCGGATCGCATCCGTCCTGGCCGAGCGTCAGGGCACCATCACGAACGACATCTCCGCCGCGGAAGAACTGAAGCGCCAGGCGAAGGACGCGGAAGCGGCCTACGAGAAGGCGCTTGCCGATGCCCGTACCGAGGCACAGGCCATCGCGCAGAAGACCCGCGACGAGATCAAGGCAAAGCTCGACGCCGCAACGGTCGAGGCAGACGCCAAGATCGCCGAGAAGTCGGCCGAGTCCGAAAAGGTCCTCGCCGGGATCCGCGCCTCTGCCGTGGAAAGCGTCGAGGCCGTTGCAAAGGAAACCGCGGAAGCCATCGTGGCGGCCCTGGGAACCTCTGCCGACCAGGCCGCGATCGACGCGGCCGTGGCCAACCGGATGAAAGGCTGATCCCATGCGCAAACTCATGACCCTGAGCGCGCTCGGCACCTTGATGGCCAGCCCCGCGCTGGCCGCCTCCGGCCCGTTCTTCTCGCTGCGCAACACCGACTTCGTGGTGCTGCTCGGCTTCCTGCTGTTCCTTGCCGTCCTCGTGTACTTCAAAGTGCCGAAGATGCTGGGCAGCCAGCTCGATCGCCGTGCCGAAGGCATTCGCAACGAGCTTGAAGAAGCCCGCGCGCTGCGCGAAGAAGCACAAACCCTGCTGGCCTCCTACGAGCGCAAGCAGCGGGAAGTGCAAGAGCAGGCGGAGAAGATCGTGGCTCAGGCCAAGGTCGACGCCGAAAGCGCTGCTGAGCAGGCCCGCAAGGACCTCGACGACTCCATCGCCCGCCGCATCGCGGCTGCCGAGGAGCAGATCAAGTCCGCCGAGAACTCGGCTGTCCGGGAAGTGCGCGACCGCGCGATTGCCGTGGCCGTGGACGCTGCCCGCGACGTGATCGCGACGCAGCTCGGCGCCAAGGACAAGGCGGCCCTTGTGGACGCGTCGATCAAGGAAATTGGTGCCAAGCTGCACTGATCTTTCCGACCCCAAGATGCTTGCAGAGCCCGGCCTATGGCCGGGCTTTTGCTTTTGGGGTGCGCGGCAGGGCCGCAACGCCCCAAAAGGTTGGGACGCGGGACCCTCAGAAGTCTTTTCCTTGAAGTTGACCCCATATAGTGTGTGCATACCGCAAGCACAGCCAAACATGTGGGCGGCAGCACGAGGGGACAGCGTGGCACATATCATCGTCGTAGGAAACGAGAAGGGCGGGGCGGGGAAGTCCACCGTCTCGATGCACGTGGCAACCGCTCTGGCGCGCATGGGGCACCGCACCGGCGCGCTGGATCTCGACCTGCGGCAGCGCTCGGTGGGCCGCTACATCGAGAACCGCCGCGCCTTCTGCAAGCGCGAGGGGCTCGAACTGCCGATCCCCCTCTACCTTGACCTGCCCGAGGTCGCGCCCGAGGCGCTGGCGCCCGGCGAGAACGCCTTTGATCACCGGCTGTCCAAGGCGGTCGCGCAGCTGGAGACCGACTGCGACTTCGTGCTGATCGACTGCCCCGGCTCGCACACTCGCCTGAGCCAGGTTGCGCATTCGCTGGCCGACACGCTGATCACCCCGCTCAACGACAGCTTCATCGACTTCGACCTGCTCGCCCATGTCGATAGTGATGGCGACAAGATCCTTGGCCCTTCGGTCTATTCCGAGATGGTCTGGAACGCCCGCCAGCTGCGGGCCCAGGCCGGGCTGCAGCCAATCGACTGGGTGGTGCTGCGCAACCGTCTCGGGGCGCAGAACATGGTCAACAAGATGAAGATGGAAAAGGCACTGACCAAGCTGTCGAAGCGCATCGGCTTCCGCATCGCGCCCGGCTTCAACGAGAGGGTAATCTTCCGCGAGCTGTTCCCGCGCGGGCTGACGCTGCTCGACCTCAAGGATATCGGGGTCGGCAACCTCAACATCTCGAATGTCGCCGCGCGCCAGGAGCTGCGCGAGCTGGTCTCGGCGCTGGACCTGCCCGGCGTCGAGGTGAATTTCTGAGGCCGCGGGCCGCTAATGGGTGCGCATGTGCAGCGCGATGAGCGTTGCGCCGATGCCGGAGCTCAGCAGGTCGATGCCGAGAAAGAAGCCCAGGAGACCCATCGCCGAGTCTGGGAGCGTGGCCATGATCAGGACCCCGAGGACCACCGAGACTAGACCGGCGAAGACCAACCAAATCCATCCCGAGCGCTGACGAAGCGTGAAGCCGATGGCGATGCGCACGACGCCGAGGGCGAGGAAGAATAGCGCGATCAGCCAGGTCAGCGAGACGAGCCCGCGCTCCGGGTTGGCCAGCAGGAAGACCCCGAAAGCCAGCACGAGCAGCCCAAGAATGGCCTCGGCGAGCCGCGCGCCGGTGCTGGCCTGCGCGTTGAAGGCGATCCAGAGCTGCAAGGCCCCCGCCGCGACAAAAGCGATCGCCGAAATCGTCAGCACGGTGAGCGAGGCGGCAAAGGGATGCACCAAGGCTCCAATGCCGCCGAGGATCAGGATGATCCCCAGAACGAGCATCCAGCCCCATTTCTTGCGTGGATCGGAGGGCAGGGGGCCATGGGACATGGCGAGGCTCCATTAGGGCACAGGGCACGAGCGCTGCGCGAACCGGGCCAATTCTGAGCGCAGGACGGGTTTCTGGCAACCGCGCCGCGGCGAAGGTAGCGAGAATTTCATAAAGTTGCACAAGACTTTGCGCATGAACTTGCCATGCAGGGAGCGCTTTTCCGCGGGCGCACCGGCCTGCCTTTGTCTCGCATTGCTGGCTGCGGGGTCGGTTGGCGCCACGCTTGGGCCCGGGCGAGTGATTTGCCGCGGTGCGCCGCTCAGAGCGCCTTTTCGTAGAACAGGCTTGAGCTGTTCTCGACGTAGCCGCCGAAAGGTCCGCGCGGGACGAAGCCGGTCTGCTCGTAGAGCGCGACGGCCGCAGGGAGCTTGTCCCCGGTCTCCAGCCGCAGCAGCGGGATGGCCTCGTCGCGGGCAATGCGCTCGAGGTGATCGAGCAGCCTGCGCGCCAGGCCCAGGCCGCGCGCTTCGGGGCTGACGAACATCGATTTCACCTCGGCGTAGCCGTCCTTGCGGGCGATGGCGGCGCAGCCCAGCAACACGCCGTTCTCCTCGGCGCCGAAAAGTGTGATCTCGGGGGCGCAGAGCGCGTCGATGTCGAGAAAGTAGTTCTCTTCCGGCGGGAACAGCGACTCCATCAGCGCATGGCTGGCTATCAGCAGCGCCTCGGCGCGCGGATCGCGGGGCGAAACTGGACGAATGGTCACCGACATCAAAGCTTTCCTCTGGGCATCGCTTGGGATATTGGCCGGGCCTGCGCCACGGTCAACCCACAAATATGGCGGAGGTTCCGCAATATCTTGTGGACAACTGGCAAGCGCCCGCCACATCCGGTGCAAACCGTTTGACTTGGATCGCGGCAGGGCGGCAAATTCGGGGCTAACTTCGGAATCAGGACACGGCAGTGCAGTTCACACGGCTTCGACTGACGGGCTTCAAGAGCTTCGTTGATCCCACGGATCTCGTCATTGCCGACGGCCTGACGGGGGTTGTCGGCCCGAACGGCTGCGGCAAGTCCAACCTGCTCGAGGCGCTGCGCTGGGTGATGGGCGAGAACCGCGCCAAGGCGATGCGCGGCGCGGGCATGGAAGACGTGATCTTCGCAGGCGCCCACTCGCGCCCCGCCCGGAACTTCGCCGAGGTGGCGCTGACCATCGACAACGGCGACCGGCTCGCCCCGGCGGGTTTCAACGATCAGGACCAGCTCGAGATCGTCCGGCGGATCACCCGCGACGTTGGCTCGGCTTACAAGGTGAACGCCAAGGACGTGCGCGCGCGCGATGTGCAGATGCTCTTCGCAGACGCCTCGACCGGGGCGCATTCGCCCGCGCTGGTGCGGCAGGGGCAGATCTCCGAGCTGATCAACGCCAAGCCGAAGAACCGCCGCCGGATCCTCGAGGAAGCCGCGGGCATCTCGGGCCTTTACCAGCGCCGCCACGAGGCGGAGCTGAAGCTTAACAACACCGAGGCGAACCTGCTGCGCGTCGACGACGTGATCGAGCAGCTTGCGGCACAGCTCGGAACGCTCGACCGGCAGGCCAAGCAGGCGCAGCGCTACCGCGCCATCGGCGCGGAGCTTCGGCAGGCCGAGGGCCTGCTGCTCTACCGCCGCTGGATGGAGGCCGAGGAGGCGCGTCAGGCGGCGGAAAACGTTCTCCGGGGCCTCGTCACTGCCGCCGCTCAGGCCGAGAACGCCGCCCGGGCGGCCGAACGCGCGCGCGCCGAGCGCGACGAGGCGCTGCCCCCCCTTCGCGAGGAAGAGGCCATTGCCGCCGCCATCCTGCAGCGCCTCGCGGTGCAGCGCGACGCGCTGTCCGAACAGGAGGCCCGTGCGCAGGACACCATCGAGACGCTGACCCGCCGGATCGAGCAGATCGCCCTCGACATCGAGCGGGAAGGCGCGCTCAACCGCGACGCCGGCGAGACGATCGCGCAGCTTGAATGGGAAGCCCGCGAGTTGGCCAAGGCCGCCGAGGGCCACGACGAGCGGCTGGCAGAGGCCGCCGACGCGGCTTCCGAGGCATCTGCCGTGCTGCAGGACCGCGAGTTGGCGCTGACCCAGCAGACCGAGGACGTGGCGCGGCTCGCCGCTCGCCACCAGTCGGCGCACCGCTATCTTGCCGACCTGCGCAAGGCGCTGCTTCGCCACGAGGGCGAGGCCGGAAAGGCGCGAGACGCCGTGGCCGAGGCGCGCGGCAAGCTGGCCGAGGCGACCGGCGCCATGGAAGACGCGCAGGCGCGCTCCGAGGATGCGCAGACCATGGCCGCCCGCGCCGAGGAACTCCTGGCGCAGGCCGACGAAGCGCGAACCGACTGTCAGTCGCGCGAGGCCGAGGCCCGGGCCGAGCGCTCCGAGGCCGAGGGCGAGGCGAGCGCTCTGCGCGCCGAGGTTGGCGCGCTCACCCGGCTGCTCGACCGCGATACCTCCGAGGGCGGACAGGTGCTCGACCAGTTGCTGGTGGCGCAGGGTTTCGAAAAGGCGCTTGGCGCCGCGCTCGCCGACGACCTGCGCGCGCCCGAAGTGGGTGCGGGCGCGGCCTCGGGCTGGGTGGAACTGCCGCGCTATGAAAGTCAGCAGCTGCTGCCCGAGGGGGTGAGCGCGCTGTCGCAGCATGTCACCGTGCCGGGCGTGCTGATGCGCCGGATGAGCCAGATCGGTCTCGTTGAGCGCGCCGAGGGCACCCGCCTGCAGCCGCGTCTGAAGCCCGGCCAGCGTCTCGTCAGCCGCGAGGGTGACCTGTGGCGCTGGGATGGCTTCCGTGCCGGGGCCGAGGATGCGCCCTCTGCCGCCGCCCTGCGGCTCGAGCAGCTCAACCGGCGCGAGGTGCTGAAAACCGAGATGGCCCGCGCCGAGGCACAGGTCGAGGCCATGCGTGTGGCGCATGATGCTCTGGTCGCCCGGCTCGCGGATCTCACCCGCGCCGACAAGGTGGCGCGCGAGACCCGGCGCGAGGCCGACCGCGAAGTGAACGAGGCCATGCGTGCCTTCAACCGGGCCGAAAGCGACCGCAGCATGGCCGAAAGCAGGCTGGAGAGCCTCGGGCTGGCGGTGAGCCGCCACGAGGGTGAGGCCGAGGCGGCGCGCAAGCAGGTGCTCGAGGCCGAGCGCGCCCTGTCGGAGCTGGGCGATCTGGAAAGCGCCCGGGCGCTGGCCGAGGACGTGCGGATGACCGTCGAGGCGGCCCGCATGACCATGATGACCCGCCGCTCGGCGCATGACGAGTTGCGCCGCGAGGGAGAGGCCCGCAAAGGCCGCCAGCAAACCGTGACCAAGGAGCTTTCGGGCTGGCGCCACCGGCTGGAGACGGCCGAGAAACGCAGCGCCGAGCTCTCGGAACGCAAGGCCACCCACGAGCGCGAACTGGCCGAGGCGCGCGCGGTGCCGAACGCGCTCGCCGGCAAGCGCGACGAACTCGCTCGCTCGATCGAGGAGGCCGAGGAGCGTCGCAGCGCCGCCGCCGATCTGCTGTCCGCCGCCGAGAGCGCCATGCGCGCCGCCATTGCCGCCGAGCGCGACGCGGAACGCGCAGCCTCCGAGGCGCGGGAGGCCCGTGCTGGCGCCGAGGCGCGCGTCGAGGCCGCGCGCGAGACCGTCGCCGCCGCCGCCGAGCGCATTGAGGACGAGCAGGAGACCACCCCAGAGAAGCTGCTCGCTCGGCTCGACGTGGCGCCCTCCGACATGCCGAGTTCCGAGGCGGTCGAGGCCGACGTGAACCGCCTCAAGCGCCAGCGCGACGCCCTCGGCGCGGTGAACCTGCGTGCCGAGGAGGACGCCCGAGAGGTGCGCAGCGAGCACGACACGCTGGCGCAGGAAAAGACCGATCTCGAGGAAGCCGTGCGCACGCTGCGCGCGGGCATCTCCTCGCTGAATCGCGAGGGCCGCGAGCGGCTGCTGACCGCCTTCGAGCAGGTGAATGCCAACTTCCGCCTGCTGTTCACCCACCTCTTCAATGGCGGCGAGGCGAACCTCGTCATGGTCGAGAGCGACGACCCGCTCGAGGCCGGGCTCGAGATCATGTGCCAGCCACCGGGCAAGAAGCTCTCGACGCTCTCGCTGCTCTCGGGTGGCGAGCAGACGCTGACCGCGCTGGCGCTGATCTTCGCGGTGTTCCTTGCGAACCCGGCACCGATCTGCGTGCTCGACGAGGTCGACGCGCCGCTCGACGACGCCAACGTCACGCGCTTCTGCGACCTGCTCGACGAGATGTGCCGCCGTACTGAAACCCGCTTCTTGATTATCACTCACCACGCGGTGACGATGAGCCGGATGGACCGGCTCTTTGGCGTGACCATGCAGGAGCAGGGCGTCAGCCAGCTCGTTTCGGTGGACCTGAAAAAAGCCGAGCGTCTGGTCGCCTGACGAGGCGGGCTGCGCGCTGGCCGCGCCGGGTGCCTCCGGCGGGGCCATTTCGAGTTTGCGGCACGCCGAAGCGCGCCCCTGCCTCTTTCGAGGTCAAACATCCCGGGGGTCCGCGAGCAGCGTCCCCGGTCCGGCCTCAGCCTACCGCGATATTGTCGATCAGCCGCACCCCGCCCAGCCAGGCGGCGGCGAGCAGGCGGGCCGGCCGCGAGGGATGCTCCAGCGGAGCGAGCCCGTCCGCGCTGCGCAGCTCGATGTATTCGACCTCTGAAAACCCCGCCTCGCGCAGCGCTGCCTCGGCCTGGAAGCGCACCGGGCCGAGGCTCTCGCCCTCGACCAGCCGCTCGGCCACCTGCCGCAGCACCCGGTGCAGCGCGGGAGCGGCCGCGCGGGTCTCGAGGGGCAGAAGCACGTTGCGGGAGGAGAGCGCCAGCCCGTCCTTTTCGCGCACGGTCGGGCAGCCGATGACCTCGGTCAGCAGGTCGAGATCACGCGCCATGCGGGTGACCACCTGCAGCTGCTGGAAGTCCTTCTCGCCGAAATAGGCACGGTCGGCGAGGGTCTGCAGGAAGAGCTTCGCGCAGACCGTGGTAACCCCGTCGAAGTGTCCGGGTCGATGCGAGCCGCAGAGACCGTCGGTCAGCCCAGAGACGAGCACCGAGGTGGCAAAGCCCTCTGGGTAGATCTCCTCCGGACCCGGCACATAGATCGCATCGACCGCATGGGGCGCCAGCTTTTCGGCATCGGCCTCTTCCGTGCGCGGGTACTTGTCGAGGTCAGAGGCCGTGTTGAACTGCTTGGGATTGACGAAGATCGTCACGATCACCCGGTCGCAGCCGGTTTTCGCGGCCTCCACGAGGCTCAGGTGCCCGGCATGCAGCGCGCCCATGGTGGGCACCACGCCGATGCTCTCGCCAGCGGCTTTCCAGCCCAGCACGGCGTCGCGCAGCGCGGCCTTTGTTCGCAGGATGGGCGCGGTCATCTCGTCTTCTCCGGTGCGTCTTCGGCAAAGACATGCTCGGCCCCGGGAAACTCCCGGGCGCGCACCTCGGCCGCGTATTCCTCGATCGCCGCCTCGGCCTGGTGGCCGAGCGCCGCGTAGCGTTTCACGAATTTCGGCTTGAAGGCTGTGAAGGCCCCCAGCATGTCGTCGACGACAAGGATCTGCCCGTCGCAGCCCGCCGAGGCGCCGATGCCGATCGTGGGAATCGGCAGCTCGGCGGTGAGCCGGTCGGCAAGCGCCGCGGGGACCTTCTCCAGCACCACGGCAAAGGCGCCGGCCTCGGCCACGGCGTGTGCCCCCGCCACAAGCGCCTCTGCCGCCGCGCCGCGTCCCTGCACCTTGTAGCCGCCCAGCGTGTGGATCGACTGCGGCGTCAGCCCGACATGCCCCATCACCGGGATGCCGCGCTGCACCAGAAAGCGGACGGTCTCGGCCATATGCACCCCGCCCTCGAGTTTCACCGCCGCTGCGCCGGTCTCGGCCATGATCCGCGAAGCCGCGCGAAAGGCCTGCTGCGGGCTCTCCTCGTAGCTGCCGAAGGGCATGTCGACGACCATCATCGCCTTGTCGAGCCCGCGCCTCACCGCCTGCCCGTGCAGGATCATCATCTCTAGGGTGACGCCAAGGGTCGAGGGCAGCCCGTGCAGCACCATGCCGACGGAATCCCCCACCAGCACGAAATCGCAATGGGCGTCCATCGCCTGCGCCATCGGGGTCGTATAGGCGGTAAGGCTGACCAGCGGCACGCCGCCCTTGCGGGCACGGATGTCCTCGGGCAGCGGGGCGCTCCTGCGGGCCGTGGCGCTCATGGACGTCTCCTCTCGTCTGCGGATCCTCGCGCGGGATGGGGCCCTTTAGCAGCCCGAGGGGTTCCGATCCAGACCGCAAACCGTGTCGCCGCTTGCACAAACGGGGCAATTGCGCGCAGTCTTGCCGGAGTTCCGCCCGCCCGGCCCCGACACAGGAGTTGCCTTGCCGATGACCCGACCGATCGCCCGTTTCAGCCTCTCCCTCGCCGCGCTGCTGCTCGGCTCCGCTGCCGCCCTTGCCCAGCAGGACGATCTGATCATCGCGCTGCAGCTCGAGCCGCCGCATCTCGACCCGACCTCCGCCGCCGCCGGGGCGATCGATTCCGTGCTCTACAGCAACGTCTTCGAAGGGCTGACGAAATTCGCCGAGGACGGCTCCATCCACCCGGGCCTCGCGGAGAGCTGGGATATCTCCGAGGACGGCACCAGCTACACCTTCCACCTGCATGAGGGCGTCACCTTCCACGACGGAACCACGATGGACGCCGAGGATGTGAAGTTCAGCCTCGACCGCGCCCGCGCCGAGGACAGCCAGAACGCCCAGAAGGCACTCTTTGCCGGGATCGACGAGGTTACCGTGCTGGACCCGCTGACCGTGCAGATCACGCTCAAGGCACCCGACGGCGGCTTCCTGTTCAACATGGCCTGGGGAGACGCGGTGGTCGTCGCGCCCGAGAGCATCGAGGGGATCAAATCAAACCCGGTCGGCACCGGCCCCTTCACCTTCACCAGTTGGACGCAGGGCGACAGCATCAGTCTTACCCGGAACGAGAGCTACTGGGGCGAGGCGCCGGCGCTGAGCCGCGCCACCTTCCGTTTCATCTCGGACCCAACCGCCGCCTTTGCCGCGATGATGGCGCAGGACATCGACGCCTATGCCGGCTTCCCGGCGCCGGAGAACCTGCCGCAGTTCGAGGCCGATCCGCGCTTCCAAGTCCTTGTCGGCTCGACCGAGGGCGAGACGATCCTGGCGATGAACAACGGGCTCGAGCCCTTCGACGATCCGCTGGTGCGCGAGGCGGTGGCCCACGCCATCGACCGGCAGGCGATCATCGACGGGGCAATGTTCGGGCTCGGCACGCCGATCGGCACGCATTTCGCGCCGCATAACCCAGACTACGTCGACCTGACCGACCTGTCGAATTACGATCCCGAGGCATCCAAGACCCTGCTCGCCGACGCGGGCTATCCCGATGGCTTCACCACCACGCTGAAACTGCCGCCGCCCTCCTACGCCCGCCGCGGCGGCGAGATCATCGCGGCGCAGCTCCGCGCGGTTGGCATCCAGACCGAGATCACCAACCTCGAATGGGCGCAATGGCTCGAGGAGGTGTTCCGCGGCAAGGACTTCGGCCTGACCATCGTCAGCCATACCGAGCCCATGGACATCAATATTTACGCGCGGCCCGACTATTACTTCCAGTATGACAACCCGGAGTTCCGGGACCTCATGGCGAAGCTGACCGCGACCACCGATCCGGCGGCCCGCTCGGAAATGTTGAAGCAGGCGCAGCAGATCATCGCCGAGGATCACGTCAACGCCTTCCTCTTCCAGCTCGCCTTCCCGACAGTGGCGGATGCCAAGCTGCACGGATTGTGGAAGAACCAGCCGACGCAGGCCACCGATCTCACCGGGGTTTATTGGGAAAAGTGATCAGCAGGGAAGAGTGTGGGGCGATCCGCCCCCCTCACGCCCGGGATACTCCAGCTCATAAGAACGGATGGCGCGACGCTCTGATCCTTCAGGCATTGCATTCTTCTAGGCAGAAACATTTCCGCGGGAGGCATTCCTGCGCTTGACCAGACGCGCGGCGCTCAGCGCAGAAGAAGCCGCTCAAGGCTGCGGGCCATGACCCGGGCGCTGTCGAGCATGTCGGTGACGCCAATCCACTCGTCGGGCTTATGCGCCAGCTCCAGCACGCCCGGACCGTAGGCGATGCAGTTCTTCAGCTTGCCGATGCGATCAATGTGCTTTTGGTCGTAGCTGCCGGGCGAGGCGACATAGGTCGCGTCCTGGCCCAGAACCTCGCGGATCGCCTCGGCCACGGTGGTGACCACAGGGGCGCTCTTCTCGGTCATCGAGGGGATGACGCGGTTCAGTTCGCGGATCTCGTATTCGAAGTTCGGGCGGCGGGATTTGAGGTCTTCGAGCAGGCACACGACCTCCTCCTGAACGCCCTCGACGGTCTCTTCCATCAAGAAACGCCGGTCGATCACGATGCGGCAGCTGTCGGGCACGCAATGGGCCGGCAGGCCGTCATGCTCTTCGGCCTGGCCACCGTGGATCGAGTTGATGTTCATCGTCGAGTTTCGCGCGCCCTCGGGGACCACGGGCATCTCGGTGACGCGCGCGGCCATGGCCGGGAAAAGTGTTTCCTCGAAGGCGTCGAGCACGGCGCCCATGTGCCGGATGGCGCAATCGCCGAGGAAGGGCATGGAGCCATGGGCGATCTCGCCCTTGGTTTTGATCTCGGCCCACCAGCCGCCGCGGTGGCCAAGGCAGATGCGGTGCTTGTCGAGCGGTTCGGGGATGATCACATGCTGCACCCGCTCGGGCGAGAACCAGCCCTCTTTCGCGAGGTGGGCCACGCCGCCGTAGCCGCCGGATTCCTCGTCCGCCGTGGCGCTGATCTCCACCGCGCCGGCGAAATCGGGGTGCTGCTCGAGAAAGGCCTCGGCGGCGATGATCGAGGCGGCGAGCCCACCTTTCATGTCGCAGGTGCCGCGGCCGTAGATGCGGTCGCCCTCGAGCGCGCCGCCAAAGGGATCGCGGGTCCAGCCGGCGCCGACCTCGACCACGTCGTGATGCGAGTTGAAATGCACGCACTCGCCGGGGTGGGCGCCCTCGCGGCGGGCGACGATGTTCCAGCGTGGGTAGGTTTCGCTGTCACCTGGGGCGCCCTCGGCGCGGACCAGCGTGCAGGCGAAGCCGCGCGCCGAGAGTCGGCGTTCAAGGTAGTCGCAGATATCGCGGTAATATTGCCCGGGCGGGTTCAGCGTCGGGATGCGGACGAGATCCTGCGTCAGCGCGATCAGATCGTCGCGCTTGTCGTCGATGCGGCGCGCGAGGGCATCCATTGGGCGGGTGGCGAGTGCGTCGGTCATGCCAGCACTCTTCCCGGCTTTGCCGCGCCGCGCAAGCGTGGCGGCGCGGCGGGGGTGCCTGTTCAGGGGAAGCGCAGCCGGGGTGCCTCGCCGAGCGGGATCGGTCCGAGCCGGGCGACGCCCCGGTCAAGGGTCAGCGGCAGATCGAGCGTGGTGCGGTTGCCGGAGAGGCCGGCGACGAGGCCGAGCCCGTCCTCCAGCGCCGCGGCCATCCCTTCGGGCAGCTGGCCGCTCTGCCGCGCCATGTCGATCATCTCGCGCCAGTTCACCGCCTTGACGGTGACCTGCCCGTCGAGCCGGCCATTATCATCCACGTCGACATCGCCTGCCACCTTGAGCTGCAGGTCGTCGACCTTATATTCGGCCAGCCTGAGGTCCACGCGCATCGGCTGCGGGTGCGGGCCGGCCTGCTTGCCGACGCGCAGCGGCAAGTCCGTGTCGAACCCCGCGTCGAGGCGGATGGCATCGGCCACGCGCCCGCCCGAGCCGGCGATTGCATCGGCGCCGACGGCAATGCGGTAGCTGGTCTCTTCCCCCTCGTCGCGGGTGAGCGCGGCCGTCAGCCCGGCCAGCGCCGCGGTGGCGGCACCGGTGAGGTTGAGCGTCTTGCTCTCGAAATTGGCGCGCACCACGATGTCACCCTCGTGGATGAAGCTGGCGCGCATTCCGTCCGAGGTGATCTCGGTTTCGCCAAGTTCGGTGGTCAGACTCATCTGCGGCGGGAAGGCGACGATCTCGTGCCCGAAGTTGTAGACGAGCCGGTAGATGTCGACGAAGGGCGTCTCCCAGCGCAGCCCCTCGGGACTTTGCAGCACCAGTCCGCTCAGCCGCGCATCGACGCGGTTGGGAAAGCCCTGAAATGAGATGTCCTCGTAGGTGGCGGTCCAGCCCTCGGCCCGGCGCGCCTCCATCCAGCTATCGATGGCCTTGCGCTCGAAATGCACTGAGACGAACCAGAAGCCGGACCAGGCCAGTGCGGCCACGATCACCGCGAACAACAGTTTCTTCACCACGCGCCCCTTTTCTGATGGACAGGATTGGTGTTTACAGCCGCCATGCGGAAAGGACCAGAATGATGGCGCTTTGGGTCTTCGGCTACGGCTCACTTCTTTGGAATCCCGGCTTCCCCGTGGCCGAGAGCGTGCATGCGACGTTGCCCGGGTACCGGCGGTCCTTCTGCATGCGCTCGATCCACCACCGCGGCACGCCCGAGGCGCCGGGGCTGGTGCTGGCGCTGGACGAGGAGCACGAGGCCGCCTGCGACGGGCTGGCGCTGCGCGCGCAGCCCGGCACCGAAGAGGCGACCCTGGCCTACCTGCGCGAGCGCGAACTTGTCTCGGCGGCCTACTACGAGGCCCGGCTGCCGCTCACGCTGCAGGACGGGCGCGAGGTCGAGGCGGTGACCTACATCATCGACCCCGACCACGTGCAATATTGCGGCGGGCTCGACCTCGAAGAGCAGGCGCGGATCATCGCGCAGGCCATCGGCGGGCGCGGGCCGAACAGCGAATATCTTTACAACACCGCCTCGCATCTCGAACATCTGGGCATTCCTGATGCCGAGCTGCACTGGTTGGCGGACCGCGTGCGCGGTCTGACGGATAACAGCTTGGCTTGATTGGGGCGAGGGCATACGCTGCCCCGCAGAATTGTGCTAATTTAGGTGCCTAGAATGGACCGACGCGACCTCGAGGCAGAGGCCCATTTCAGTCAGCCGGTCCGCCAGATCCTCCTGATGCTGGCGGTCCTCGGGCTGTGCGGTGCTGGCGCGGTGCTGGTGCTGCCGCGGGTGCTGCCGGTTTTCGAGTCCAACCCCTACCTCAACGGCTTCATCCTCTTCGTCTTCGTGCTCGGCGTGCTCGCCTGCTTCTTGCAGGTCGCGCAGCTGATCACCTCGGTGCGCTGGATCGAGGGCTTTGCCTCGGGCCGCGAGGCCGCAGCACGGCCGCCACGTCTGCTGGCGCCACTGGCGGCGCTGCTGCGGCGGCATGACAAGCGGCTGCAGATCACCACGACCTCGACCCGCTCGATCCTCGACTCCGTCGCGACGCGGATCGACGAGGCGCGCGAGATCACCCGCTATATTACCTCACTGCTGATCTTCCTGGGTCTGCTGGGCACCTTCTACGGGCTCGCGACCACCGTGCCGGCGCTGGTCGACACCATCCGCAGCCTCGTGCCCGCAGAGGGCGAGAGCGGGGTGCAGACCTTCTCGCGCCTGATGAGCGGGCTCGAGGGGCAACTTGGCGGCATGGGCGTGGCCTTTGCCTCCTCGCTGCTGGGGCTTGCCGGATCGCTGATCGTCGGCCTGCTTGAGCTTTTCGCGGGGCATGGCCAGAACCGCTTTTACCGTGAGCTCGAGGAATGGCTCAGCTCGATCACCAAGCTCAGCTTCAGCTCGGGCGAGGGTGAAGGCAGCGGGGACGAGGCGCTGATCGGCATGGTGCTCGACCAGATGAACGAACAGATGGAGCGGATGACCGCGCTCTATTCCGAGAGTGAGCAGGGCCGGATGGAGATCGAGGGGCGGCTCGGGCAGCTCGCCGATTCCATCGAGCGGATGACCGAGCGGCTTGAGGCCACGGCGCCCTCGAACAACTCGTTGGCGCGCATCGCCGAGGGTCAGGAGCGTCTGATAGAGGTTCTGGAGACCCGCGAGACCGCCGAGGGCCTTGATGCCGAAAGCCGGATGCGGCTGCGTTCGATCGACGTGCAGATGCTGCGACTTCTCGAAGAGGTCGCTGCCGGACGTCAAGAAAGCATGGCCGAGCTGCGCACCGATCTTGCGACGCTGACCCGCGTGCTTGGGCAGATCGCCCGCCCGCAGCCGCCGCAGGTGCGCGCCGTTCGCCCCAATCCCGCCCGCTCCGGCGGCTCCGAGGGCTGATCGATGGCTCTTTCGCGCCGCACCGGAGCCCGCCTTCAGGCCAATATCTGGCCCGGGTTCGTCGATGCGATGACCGGGCTTCTGCTGGTGCTGATGTTCGTGCTCACCATCTTCATGGTGATCCAGTTCGTCCTGCGCGAGACCATCACCGGTCAGGAAACCGAACTCAGCAGCCTCTCGGGCGAACTGGCGGCGCTGGCGCAGGCACTGGGCGTTCAGGAGCGCAAGAACACCGCGCTGACCAACCAGCTTGGCGAGCTGGAGGCGACGCTGTCGGACAATGCCACGCAACTTGCCGAGCAGCAGTCGATCATTGCTGCGCTCACCGCGCAGCGCGACGAGCAACAGGGCCGGATCGCGTCTTTCGAGGAACAGGTCGCCTCGCTGATCGCGCAGCGGGACGGAGCGCAGCAGACCGTTGCCGAGCTCACTGCCGAGAAGGACGCTCTGACCTCGGATCGCGATGCGCTGCAGACGGCGCTGACCTCGGCCCGGTCCGAGATGGATGCGCAAACCGAGGCGGCCCGGCTCGCCGCGGCGCAGCGCGAGGCGATGGACGCGCTGATCGCCGACCTTCGGGCAAAGGCTGCCGAACGGGACGTGCAGATGGGCGGGCTCTCGGCGCAGGTCGAGGCCCTGCAGCAGGATCTCACCGACGAGGAACAGCGCCGACTTGCAGAGTCCGAGGCCGCTGCGGCGCTGCGCAAGCGGCTCGAGGGCGCACAGGCCGAGCTGACCGCCATGTCGCTCGCGCTCGAGCAGCAGCGCAAGAAGGCCGAGGACACGCTCACGCTGCTCGCCGCTGCCCGCGAGGGCGAGTCGGAGCTGAATGCCCGGCTTGCGGCGGCGCTGGCAGCCGACAACAGCAACGAGCTTGAGGCACAGATCGCCGAGCTGGAAAGCCAGCTCTCGGAGGCGCAGCAGAGCGGAGAGGCTCAGTCGGGGCAGCTGACCGACCTGCGCGCCGAGCTTGCGGCGGCACGCGCGGAGCGCGACGCGGCGCAGGTGAAGCTGGCCGAGGCGCTGGCCGCCCAGAGCGACGTCGAGCTTGACGCACAGCAGGTGCGCGACCGTCTGGCTGCGGCGCTGGCAGCCAAGGCCGCGGCCGAAGCGCAACTGGCCGAAGGGCTGAGCGATGACGAGCGCCAGCAGGCGCTTCTGGCGCAGGCCCGCAAGGAGCTGGAGGCCAGCGATCAGCGGGCCAGCGCCGCGCAGAAACAGTCGGAGCTTCTGAACCAGCAGGTCGCTGCCTTGCGCACGCAGCTCTCGCAGCTGCAGGGCCTGCTCGACAACAGCCGCGAGAAGGATGCCGAGGCGCAGGTGCAGATCCAGAACCTCGGCTCCGACCTCAATGCCGCGCTGGCGCGGGTCGCCGCCGAAGAGCGCAAGCGCCGGCAGCTCGAGGAAGCCGAGCGTCAGCGGCTCGAGGCGCAGGCGCAGGACCTCGAACGCTATCGCTCTGAGTTCTTCGGTCGGCTGCGCGAGGTTGTGGGCCAGCAGGAAGGCGTGCGGATCGAGGGCGACCGCTTCGTCTTCTCCTCCGAGGTGCTCTTCCCGCCGGGCGGCGCGACGCTTTCCTCTGCGGGCGAGCGTGAGATCGACAAGATCTCCGGCCTGATCCGTACCATCGCGCAGGACATCCCGCCGGGCATCAATTGGATCTTGCGGGTCGACGGGCACACGGATGACACGCCGCTGCGGCCGGGCGCGCCCTTTGCCGACAACTGGGAGCTCAGCCAGGCGCGCGCGCTGTCGGTGGTGCGCTACATGGTCGAGGAGGAGGGCATCCCGCCGCAGCGGCTCTCGGCCAACGGCTTTGGTCAGTTCCAGCCGATCAACACCGACGGCACCGCCGAGGCGAAGGCGCAGAACCGCCGGATCGAGCTGAAGCTGACCGAGAAGTAGCGGAGAGCGCCCGGGGCGCGGGGCAGGCCTGCCGGCATCCACACAGAACCTGCGACACTCAGAAAAGAAAACCTCCCCGCCAGGGCCCTGGCGGGGAGGTTTCGTTTGATCAGGCCGCCGTTTCAGTCGGCGGTCAGCAGAGGCGGCTTGCGCGAGGAGAGCCGCAGCTTGTCCGGGCCTTCGGTCTTCAGCACGAGCTTGTCGTCCTTGACCGTGACCTTGACCACGCCGCCCTTGACCAGCTTGCCGAAGAGCAGCTCCTCGGCCAGCGGCTTCTTGATGTTCTCCTGGATCACGCGGCCCAGCGGGCGGGCGCCCATCTTGTCGTCGTAGCCCTTTTCAGCCAGCCATTCGGCTGCCGGCTTGGTGAGCTCGATGGCCACGTTGCGATCCATGAGCTGTGCCTCGAGTTGCAACACGAACTTCTCGACCACCGAGAGGATGACCTCTTTCGGCAGCGGCTGGAAGCTGATGACCGCGTCCAGACGGTTGCGGAATTCCGGCGTGAAGGTCCGCTCGATGGCGGCGGTGTCCTCGCCCTCGCGGCGGTCACGGTTGAAGCCGATGGCCGCCTTGGCCTGCTCCGCCGCACCGGCGTTGGAGGTCATGATGAGGATCACGTTGCGGAAGTCCACGGTCCGGCCGTTGTGGTCGGTCAGCGCGCCGTGGTCCATCACCTGCAGCAGGATGTTGTAGACATCCGGGTGCGCCTTCTCGATCTCGTCGAGCAGGAGCACGCAGTGCGGGTGCTGGTCCACGCCGTCGGTGAGCTGGCCGCCCTGGTCGAAGCCGACATAGCCCGGCGGGGCGCCGATCAAGCGGCTGACCGCGTGTTTCTCCATGTACTCGGACATGTCGAAGCGCAGCAGTTCCACCCCGAGCGAGCTTGCCAGCTGCTTGGCCACCTCGGTCTTGCCGACGCCTGTGGGACCGGCGAAGAGATAGTTGCCGATCGGCTTTTCGGGCTCGCGCAGGCCGGCGCGTGCCAGCTTGATCGCCGAGGACAGCGCCTCGATGGCATTGTCCTGACCGAAGACCACCCGCTTGAGCGTCGCCTCGAGGTCCTTGAGCACCTCGGCGTCGTTCTTCGACACGTTCTTCGGCGGGATGCGGGCGATCTTGGCGACCACATCCTCGATCTCCTTGGTGCCGATGGTCTTGCGGCGCTTGCTCTCGGCCACCAGGTGCTGCGCGGCGCCGGCCTCGTCGATGACGTCGATGGCCTTGTCGGGCAGCTTGCGGTCGTTGATGTAGCGAGCCGACAGTTCGACCGCGGTCTTGATCGCGTCCTGGGTGTATTTGACCGAGTGGTGCTCCTCGAAATAGGGCTTGAGGCCCTTGAGGATTTTCACCGCATCCTCGACCGAGGGCTCGCTCACGTCGATCTTCTGGAACCGGCGGCTGAGCGCGCGGTCCTTCTCGAAGTGCTGGCGGAACTCCTTGTAGGTGGTCGAACCCATGGTGCGCAGCTTGCCGCCCTGAAGCGCGGGCTTCAGGAGGTTCGAGGCATCCATGGCACCGCCGGAAGTCGCGCCAGCGCCGATCACCGTGTGGATCTCGTCGATAAAGAGCACCGCGTCCGGGTGTTCCTCGAGTTCGGTCACCACGGCCTTGAGGCGCTCCTCGAAGTCGCCGCGGTAGCGGGTGCCTGCGAGCAGCGCGCCCATGTCGAGCGAGTAGATGGTGGTGTTCGAGAGCACCTCGGGGGTGTCGCCGCTGACGATCTTGCGCGCCAGGCCTTCGGCGATGGCGGTCTTGCCGACGCCGGGGTCACCCACCAGCAGCGGATTGTTCTTGCGGCGGCGGCAGAGCACCTGGATGCAGCGCTCCACTTCGTGCTCGCGGCCGATCAGCGGGTCCACGTCGCCCTTGCGGGACTTGGCGTTGAGATCCACGCAGTACTTGGCCAGTGCCGACTCCTTGTTGTCGGAGGCCTGTGCGCTCTCGGTTTTCGTTTCTTCCTCCGACTCCTGCGCGCCGGTGACCGGGCGGCTCTCGCCGTAGGCGGGGTTTTTCGCCACGCCGTGAGCGATGAAGTTGACTGCGTCGTAACGGGTCATGTCCTGCTCTTGCAGGAAGTAGGCGGCGTTGCTCTCGCGCTCGGCGAAGATCGCGACGAGCACGTTGGCCCCGGTCACCTCGGTGCGGCCAGAGCTCTGGACGTGGATCGCGGCGCGCTGAATCACGCGCTGGAACGCGGCCGTCGGCACGGCCTCCGATCCCTCGATGTCGGTGACCAGGTTGGAAAGGTCTTCGTCGATGAATTCAACAAGCGTGGTGCGCAGCTCCTCGGTGTCGACCGAGCAGGCTTTCATCACGCGGGCGGCGTCGGGTTCGTCGATGAGGGCCAGGAGAAGGTGCTCAAGAGTCGCAAATTCGTGGCTGCGGGAGTTCGCCAGCGCCAGGGCCGAGTGAATTGCCTGCTCAAGAGAGTTCGAGAATGAAGGCACGGCGTGCTCCTTCCTGTCTGCGTCGGGCACTGGGCCCAACATTGCCTCTTACCGTTAAAGTTTGGTCGATCAGGACCATCCTTCAAGTGTTTTCTAGGCTTGCGGCGCTCACATTTGCCATGGGGGGTGCAACGTGGCGTGAAAAGCGGCGGCCTAGAAGCGGTCTTTCCTGGCGCGGATTTCGGCAAAGACAACGGCGTCCGTCGCCTCGGTCAAGCCGAGCCGCTCGCGGATCTCGGGGGAGTCCGGTCGCAGGAAAGGGTTGGTGGCCAGTTCCTCGGACAGCGCGCAGGAGGCGGTAGCTCGCCCCTCTGTCCGGGCTTTGGCGATGGCGTCACTCCGAGATTTAAGCTCGGCGTTCTGAGGTTCAATAGTAAGCGCAAATCTTGCGTTGGCGGAAGTGTATTCGTGGCCCGAGCAAATCATCGTGTCCGCCGGCAGCGCCATCAGCCGCTGCATCGACGCCCACATCATCGCGGCATCGCCTTCGAACAGTCGTCCGCAGCCCAATGCCATGAGGCTGTCGGCGGTGAAGGCGGCCTGCGCCTGCGGCATATAGAAGGCGATGTGGCCCAACGTGTGGCCGGGCACGTCGATCACATGCACGCCGACGCCCGCGATCGAGAACTCGTCGCCGCCGCCGACCAGCTGGTCGAGCCCGTCGATCCTTGCCGCCTCGGCGCGCGGGCCGATCACGGTGCAGCCGTAGCGCGCACGCAGCGCCGCGATTCCCCCGACGTGGTCATGGTGGTGATGGGTGATGAGAATCGCGTCCAGCGTCCAGCCCCGCGCATCGAGGGCCGCCTCGATCGGTGCCGCCTCGGGGGCATCGATCAGGATCGCGCCCTCGGGCCCCTTCACCAGATAGGCGTAGTTGTCGCTCAGGCAGGGGATGGTGACGATCTCGAGGGGCATGGCTTTTCCTTCAAGGCTTTGACAGAGTGACTCGCGAGAGTGACCCAGAGTGACGCAAGGGACGACGGCCCGCAATGCATCCGGACGTGCAGGCGCTTCGCGACTTCTACTATCGCAGCGCGCTTGGCCGCGCGGCGCGCGGCGCGCTGCGCGACCAGGTGCTGCGATTCTGGCCCGAGGCGCAGGGGCTCAACGTGGCGGGCTACGGATTTGCGGTGCCGGTGCTGCGCCCCTATCTCGCGCAGGCGCGCCGGGTCATGGCGCTGATGCCCGCGCCGCAGGGGGTGATGCGCTGGCCGGCGGGGATGCCGAACGTCTCGGTGCTGGCCGAAGAGATGCTTTGGCCGGTGGAAACCGGGCATCTCGACCGGCTGGTGGTCATGCATGGTCTCGAGACCTGCACAAATGTAGCCGCGCTGCTCGACGAGTGTTACCGCACGCTGGGGCCGGGGGGAGAGGTGCTGTTCATCGTCCCCAACCGCTCGGGCCTCTGGGCGCGCTCCGAAACCACGCCCTTCGGTCAGGGCCGCCCCTATTCGCTCAGCCAGCTCGACACGCAACTCCGGGCGCATGACTTCCTGCGGGTCTCGAACGCCTCGGTGCTTTACCAGCCGCCCTCGACCCGCCGCTTCTGGATGAAGACTGCCCCGGTCTGGGAGCGGATCGGCCGCACGGTGCCGGCGGTGATGGCCGGAGGCGTCCTTATGGTGCGCGCCTCGAAGCGCTACCCGCCGCAGCGCAAGGGGATCGGCGAGAAGGTCCGCGTGCCGAACCCGCTGGAGGTCCTGAGCCCGGTGCCAAGCAAGGAGCCGAAGCCGGTCTGAAGGCGATTTGCGGCGAAAAAGATTCGCTCAGAAGCGCTCAATGGTGCATATCTCCCTCAGATTGTGACTTGGTTGATACGTTTGCGCTAGCGTGACGCGGGATCAAAACCTGCGCCCTCGTGCCGCATTATTTCCGTTGCTCACGAAAAAGCGAGACATTCCATAGCTCTGTCTGCCGCAGTGCCGCGCGGGACCGATCAGAAGCCGGAAAACCCACGCTCAGCAGACGGTTAAATGGCCGTTAGCATGTTGCGAGGTCCCCATGGCTCTGATAGATCGTCGGCGATTTCGACGCCCTGAGGGCATCAGGGCAGGGACAACGCCTCCGGACGCCGGATCACTTCCGTGCGTCGCGGGGGCCTCATATCGGAAGGGTGGACGTGTCTGAACCAGCTTCGATCTCCAGCGGCATCGCGGCGCGCTATGCCACGGCGGTCTTTGGGATCGCCAAAGAGGAAAAGGCGCTCGACAAGCTCGAGAGCGGTATCGACGATCTGTCCGCCGCACTCGACGAGAGCGCCGAGCTGAAGGATCTGATCTCTTCGCCGGTCTACACCCGCGAAGCGCAGGGCAAGGCAATCATGGCTGTCGCCGCGAAGATGGGCCTCGCGCCCGTGCTGACGAATACGCTGGGCCTGATGGCCTCCAAGCGTCGTCTCTTCGCGCTGCCGCAGCTGATCGCTCACCTGCGCGAGATGATCGCGGCAGAGAAGGGCGAGGTGACCGCCGAGGTGACCTCCGCCATCGAGCTGACCCCGGCTCAGGCCTCCGAGCTTGCCGCGACGCTGAAGTCGCAGATCGGCTCGGATGTGAAGATCAAATCGACCGTGGATGAGAGCCTCATCGGCGGTCTCGTTGTTAAGGTGGGCTCGAAGATGGTCGACACGTCGATCCGCGCGAAGCTCAACTCCCTCCAGAATGCAATGAAAGAGGTCGGATAAATGGGTATCCAAGCAGCCGAGATTTCTGCGATCCTAAAGGAGCAGATCAAGAACTTCGGTCAGGAGGCCGAAGTCGCAGAAGTGGGTCGCGTGCTCTCCGTCGGTGACGGCATCGCGCGTGTCCACGGTCTCGACAGCGTGAAAGCCGGCGAGATGGTCGAATTCCCGGGCGGCATCATGGGCATGGCGCTGAACCTGGAATCGGACAACGTCGGTGTGGTGATCTTCGGCTCCGACCGGGACATCAAGGAAGGCGACATCGTCAAGCGCACCAACTCGATCGTGGACGTGCCGGCGGGCGAAGCCCTGCTTGGCCGCGTGGTCGATGGCCTTGGCAACCCGCTTGACGGCAAGGGCCCGATCGCCGCTTCCGAGCGCCGCGTCGCAGACGTGAAGGCACCGGGCATCATCCCGCGTAAGTCGGTGCACGAGCCGATGGCAACCGGCCTCAAGTCGGTCGACGCGATGATCCCGATCGGCCGCGGTCAGCGCGAGCTGATCATCGGCGACCGCCAGACCGGCAAGACCGCGATCGCGCTCGACACCATCCTGAACCAGAAGTCGTACAACGACGCTGCCGGCGATGACGACAGCAAGAAGCTGTACTGCGTCTACGTGGCTATCGGCCAGAAGCGCTCGACCGTTGCGCAGCTGGTGAAGCGTCTGGAAGCCACCGGCGCGATCGATTACTCGATCGTCGTGGCCGCAACCGCGTCCGACCCGGCTCCGATGCAGTACCTCGCGCCCTACACCGCGACCGCGATGGCCGAGTACTTCCGCGACAACGGCAAGCACGCGCTCATCATCTACGATGACCTGTCCAAGCAGGCCGTGTCCTACCGCCAGATGTCGCTGCTGCTGCGTCGTCCGCCGGGCCGTGAAGCGTATCCGGGCGACGTGTTCTATCTCCACTCGCGCCTGCTCGAGCGTTCGGCAAAGCTGAACGAAGATCACGGGTCCGGCTCGCTGACCGCGCTGCCGATCATCGAGACCCAGGGCGGCGACGTGTCGGCCTTCATCCCGACCAACGTGATCTCGATCACCGACGGCCAGATCTTCCTCGAGACCGAACTGTTCTTCCAAGGCATCCGCCCCGCCGTGAACACCGGTCTGTCGGTGTCGCGCGTCGGCTCCTCGGCTCAGACCAAGGCGATGTCCTCGGTTGCTGGCCCGGTGAAACTGTCGCTCGCGCAGTATCGCGAGATGGCGGCCTTCGCCCAGTTCGGCTCGGACCTCGATGCCTCGACCCAGAAGCTGCTGAACCGCGGCGCACGTCTGACCGAGCTGATGAAGCAGCCGCAGTACTCGCCGCTGACCAACGCCGAGATCGTCTGCATCATCTTCGCAGGCACCAACGGCTATCTGGACAGCGTTCCGGTCAAGGAAGTCGGCAAGTACGAAGCTGCCCTGCTCGCGTTCCTGCGCGGCCAGCGCAAGGACATCCTCGAATGGATCGAAAACGACGATCCGAAGATCAAGGGTGAACCCGCGGACAAGCTGAAGGCAGTGCTCGACGAATTCGCCGCGACCTACGCCTGAGCGCCCTGAAAGGACAGGATTATGCCTAGCCTCAAGGACCTCAAAAACCGCATCTCCTCGGTCAAATCGACCCGGAAGATCACCAAGGCCATGCAAATGGTGGCCGCCGCAAAACTGCGGCGGGCACAGGATGCAGCCGAGATGTCGCGGCCCTATACCGAGCGCTTCAACGCGCTGCTCGGTAGCCTGGCCGCGTCGGTGGGCGGTAGCGCAACGGCGCCGAAACTGCTCTCGGGCACCGGGAAGGACGACGTGCAGATGCTCGTCGTCATGACCGCCGAGCGCGGGCTTTGCGGGGGCTTCAACAGCTCCATCGTGAAGAAGGCGCGGACCCATATCGAAACGCTCAAGGCCGAAGGCAAGACGGTGAAGATTCTCACCGTCGGAAAGAAGGGCCGCGAGCAGCTCAAGCGTGACTACGGCGATCTGTTCGTCGGTCACGTCGACCTGAGCGAAGTGAAGAAAATCGGTTACGCCGATGCTCAGAACATCGCGAAGGACATCCTCGTTCGTTTCGACAACGAGGAATTCGACGTGGCGACCATCTTCTATTCGAAGTTCCAGTCGGTGATCTCTCAGGTCCCGACGGCGCAGCAGGTGATCCCGGCGCAGTTCGACGCGCCCGAGGGAGATGCTGGCGGGTCCACGCTCTACGAATACGAGCCCGGTGAGGAAGCCATCCTTGCCGATCTTCTGCCCCGTGGTGTCGCAACCCAGATCTTCTCGGCTCTGCTGGAGAACGCGGCTTCGGAACAGGGGGCTCGGATGAGCGCCATGGACAACGCCACGCGCAACGCGGGCGAGATGATCGACAAGCTGACGATCGAGTACAACCGCTCGCGTCAGGCGGTCATCACCAACGAACTGATCGAAATCATCTCGGGCGCCGAGGCGCTCTAAGAACCGGAGACGATAAATGGCAAACGCAAAAGGCAAAGTGACCCAGGTCATCGGCGCCGTGGTCGACGTGAAGTTCGACGACCACCTGCCCGAGATTCTGAACGCGCTGACCACCGAAAACGACGGCAAGAAACTGGTTCTTGAAGTCGCCCAGCACCTGGGTGAGAACACTGTTCGCACCATCGCGATGGACGCAACCGAAGGTCTCGTCCGCGGCCAGGCCGTGGCAGACACCGGCGGCCCGATCTCGGTGCCGGTCGGCAACGCGACCCTCGGCCGCATCCTGAACGTCGTCGGCGAGCCGGTCGACGAGCAGGGCCCGGTGAACGCCGAAGAAACCCGTGCCATCCACCAGCCCGCTCCGCTGTTCGACGAACAGTCGACCGAGTCGGAAATCCTGGTCACCGGCATCAAGGTCATCGACCTGCTGGCGCCCTACTCGAAGGGCGGCAAGATCGGCCTCTTCGGCGGCGCCGGCGTGGGCAAGACCGTTCTCATCATGGAACTGATCAACAACATCGCAAAGGTGCATTCGGGCTACTCAGTGTTCGCCGGTGTTGGCGAGCGGACCCGTGAGGGCAACGACCTTTACCACGAGATGATCGAATCCAACGTCATCAAGCCCGACAACCTGTCGGAATCGCAGGTGGCGCTGGTCTACGGCCAGATGAACGAGCCGCCGGGAGCCCGTGCTCGCGTCGCCCTGACCGGCCTGACCTTGGCCGAGCAGTTCCGTGACCAGTCCGGCACCGACGTTCTGTTCTTCGTCGACAACATCTTCCGCTTCACGCAGGCAGGCTCCGAGGTGTCCGCACTTCTCGGCCGTATCCCCTCCGCTGTGGGCTACCAGCCGACGCTGGCAACCGACATGGGCGCGATGCAGGAACGCATCACCTCGACGAAGAACGGCTCGATCACCTCGATCCAGGCCGTCTACGTTCCCGCGGACGACCTCACCGACCCGGCACCGGCCACGACCTTCGCGCACCTCGACGCGACGACGGTTCTCAACCGTGCCATCTCAGAACTCGGCATCTACCCCGCCGTGGACCCGCTCGACAGCTCGTCGCGTCTGATGGACCCGGCCGTTGTCGGCCAGGAACACTACGACGTGGCCTTTGCCGTGCAGGGTATCCTCCAGCGCTACAAGTCGCTGCAGGACATCATCGCGATCCTCGGCATGGACGAACTGTCGGAAGAGGACAAGCTGACCGTGGCCCGCGCCCGGAAGATCCAGCGTTTCCTCAGCCAGCCGTTCGACGTGGCAAAGGTGTTCACCGGCTCCGACGGTGTGCAGGTTCCGCTCGAGGACACCATCTCGTCCTTCAAGGCCGTGGTGAACGGTGAGTACGACCACCTGCCGGAAGGCGCCTTCTACATGGTCGGCGGCATCGACGAGGTGCTCGCGAAGGCCGAGAAAATGGCGGCTGACGCAGCCTGAGACCAGAGGGGGGCCTCGCGCCCCCCAGTAACCGGAGGCCCAAATGGCTGAAACGATGCAATTCGACCTGGTGAGCCCCGAGCGCAACCTGATGTCGGCTGCTGTCAAGGCAGTGCAGATTCCGGGCACCGAGGGCGATCTGACGGCCATGCCCAACCATGCGCCGATGATCACCACGCTGCGTCCGGGCATCCTCAAGGTCGAGACCGAGACCGGCACCGAAGAGTTCGTCGTCACCGGCGGCTTTGCCGAGATCGGTCAGTCGGTCAGCGTGCTGGCCGAAAAGGCCGTGCCGCATGGCGACATGGACCAGGCGACCTACGACGCGCTCGTGGAAGAAGCTGTCATGGCCTACAAGGCCGCGAAGGAAGCTGCTCCCGAGAACGAGCCGGGCCCCGTGGACGAGGCGGCCAAGCTGCTTCAGGACATGGTGGCGGTGGGCACGCACATCGGGCTCGACCCGAAAGCGGCCAACCTCAACTACTGAGCCTGGCGTTCGAGACAAGCAAAGGCCCCGCGCGAGCGGGGCCTTTTGCTTTTGTGCAGGGGAAACAGCGTGATGCGGAGGAATATCCGTTTTCTTTCGAGCGCCGTTGCACAAGACTGCAGAGCAGTGGAACGAGGAAAGACCTGATGCGGAAATTGCGCGGCGCCTGGGTCGGCATCGAGCAGGGCAGCGAAGACCTGTTCTCGGAATTCGAGAGCGGCGGCGACATGTGGACCGGTTCGGGCGAACGCGAACGGAGGCGGTGGGTTGCCTTTTCCGAGCGCTTCGCCATCCCGCCGAACGTTCAGGTCGCGCTGTCGCTGTGGGATATCGACAATGGCGGGAACATCCGTGCCGACCTCGGTGCCGAGAACGTCTCGGAAGCCGGGTTCGACATGGTGTTCCGCACATGGTCCGACACGCGCGTGGCGCGCGTGCGTCTGTCTTGGATGGCGATCGGAGAGGTGCGGGGCGAGGATGACTGGCTCATCGACTAGCCCACGGCAGAGGGGCTACGGCCTTTAGCGGCCGTAGGCGGCTTGCCAGGCGATGTCGCGGATATTGGCGCGGTGAAACCCGATGTCCGCCAGATCGCGGTCGCTGAAGGCGTCGAGTTCGCGGACGACGCGATGGTATTCGGCGCGGCGCGAGCGGGCGAGTGTGAAGCGTTCGATCATGCGGGCAAGCGCACCGCGGTGGGTCTCGGTCGGAAGACTGTGAATGTCGGTCGTTGCCATGATGGCCTCCTGATTTCGTGGTGGCGCTGACATCGGGATTTCCGGCCCGAGTCACAAGCCACATCAGGAGAAGCCCGCCTTGCAGGCTCTGCATGTCGGGAAAAAACCGTGGTGCGGCACCTAGATAGGTTTTTCGAAATAGACCCGGTCAAAGCCGTTTTCGTGGACCCGACCGGTCTCGCGGTACCCGAGCCGCGGGTAAAGCACGAGATTTTCGGTCATCAGCAGGTTCGTGTAGAGCCGGATTCGGCTTAGCCCCGCCGCGCGCGCCTTGGCCTCGGCAAAGTCCATCAGGGCGCGGCCGAGGCCCTTGCCCTGTGCTTGCGGCGAGACGGCAATATTGTCGAGCAGCATCGCGTCGGCCTGAGGCAGCAGCACCAGCACCCCGGCGACTGCGTCGTCCAGCTCGGCCACGTGGACGCGTTCGGCGGCGATCAGCGCCGCGTAGTCGTCGAGCATCGGGCCGGGTTTTTGACCCATGCGCGGGATATAGTGGGAATAGGCCGCCTCGACGATCAATACGATCTGATCGAGGTCGGAGGGGCGCGCCCGCCGGAGTAGCGGCGGGCGCGAGGTCATCAGAGGATGCCTTCGTAGATCGGGCCGAGCACTTCGGTCTCGAACAGCGAAGACACCGAGGTGCCGTTCCAGATGTTCAGGATCGCCTGCGCGAAGATCGGCGCGGTCGGCAGGATGCGGATGTTCGGCGCTGCGGCGACGGAGTCGGTGGCGGCGATCGAGTCGGTGATGACCAGCGACTTCATCACCGACTTGGTGACGCGTTCGACGGCGGGGCCGGACAGCACGCCGTGGGTGATATAGGCGTGCACCTCGGTGGCGCCGTGGTCCATCAGCACCTCGGCGGCCTTGCACAGCGTGCCGGCGGTGTCGCAGATGTCGTCGACGATGATGCACTTCTTGCCGGTGACGTCACCGATCACGGTCATCTCGGCGATCTCGCCCGGCTTCTCGCGGCGCTTGTCGACGATGGCGAGCGGCGCGTTGATCCGCTTGGCCAGCTCGCGGGCGCGGGCCACGCCGCCGACGTCCGGCGAGATCACCATGACGTCCTGCAGCGAGTCCTTGAACTGATGCTCGATGTCGAGCGCGAAGATCGGCGAGGCGTAGAGGTTGTCGACGGGGATGTCGAAGAAGCCCTGGATCTGTGCGGCGTGGAGATCCATGGTCAGCACCCGCTCAACGCCGGCCTCGTGAATCATGTTGGCGACCAGCTTGGCGGTGATCGGGGTGCGCGCCTTGGTGCGGCGGTCCTGACGGGCATAGCCGAAGTAGGGAATCACGGCGGTGATCCGCGCGGCCGAGGAGCGGCGCAGCGCGTCGGCCATGATCAGCAGCTCCATCAGGTTGTCGTTTGCCGGGTTCGAGGTCGTCTGGAGGATGTACATGTCCTCGCCGCGGACATTCTCGTAGACCTCGACAAAGATCTCCTGGTCGTTGAACCGCTCGACGCGCGCATCGACGAGCCCGACTGCGCCTCCGCGATAGAGCGACATGCGGCGGGCGATGGCGTTTGCCAGCGGCTTGTTGGCATTACCCGCGATGAGCTTGGGTTCGATGACAGTGGGCATTTGGGAGGCTCCGGCGCTACGGAATGACAGATTCGTGACGTTGCGGTCGCCTTAACACGCAGTTAGCGTGGGGCAAAGATACACGGAAGGGCATGTGACCCCATGGCACAAATCCAGTACTATTTTTCGATGTTGTCGCCCTTTGCCTACCTCGCCGGACCGCGGTTCGAAGAGGTCGTGGCGAAGCATGGTGCCGAAGTGGTCTACAAGCCCTTCGACATCACGGCGCTGTTTCCGCGGACCGGTGGCGCGCCTCTGGCGCAGCGCCATCAATCCCGGATTGACTACCGCAACCTCGACCTGCCGCGGCAGGCGAAAAAGGCCGGGCTGCCGCTGAACCTCAAGCCGATGTTCTGGCCGACCAACGCGGCGCCCTCGTCCTATGCGATCATCGCGGCGGCGAAGGCTGGGGGCGGGGATGTCGGCGGTCTGATCCAGACGCTGCTGCGAAACTGCTGGGCCGAGGAGAAGGACATCGCCGAGGATGTGGTGATCAGGGCCGCGCTGGAAGAGAATGGCTTCGATCCGTCTCTGGCCGACAGCGGGCTTCTGGTCGGGGCCGAGACCTATGCGGCCAACCTCGAAGAGGCCGTGGGCGCCGGAGTCTTCGGCTCGCCCTTCTGGATCACCGGGGAGGGGGAGAAATTCTGGGGGCAGGACCGGATCGAGGACCTCGACCTGCACCTGAGCGGGAAGCTCTGACCAAGCCGGCCCGGCGCGAAGCCGGGCCACGCCGACCTTGCCGAGGATCAGCCCTTCTGGCCGATCTTCGACTCGGTGCCCTTGCGGATGCGGTCGATGTTCTCGCGGTGGCGCCAGAAGATCAGCACGGTCAGGACCAGCGTCAGCGCGGTCATCTCGATCTGGCCGAAAAGCACCATCCAGAGTGTCGAGAGCAGCGCCGCGATCAGCGCGCCCATCGACGAGATTCGCGACATCGCCGCGCCCGCAAGCCAGGTGGCGCAGGTGATCAGCCCGACCGGCCAGTGCAATGCGAGGATAAGGCCGATGAAGGTCGCCACCCCCTTGCCACCCTTGAACTTGAGCCATGCCGGGAAGCAATGGCCAAGGAACGCGGCAAGCCCTGCGAGCTGGGCCGCGTCCTCGCCCGCAAGCCAGCGCGCCAGCAGCACCGCCACCGCACCCTTGCCGCCGTCGAGGATCAGCGTGCCCGCCGCCGCCGCCTTGTTGCCGGTGCGCAGCACGTTGGTCGCCCCGATATTCCCCGAACCGATCGCGCGCAGATCGCCGAGGTTCATTGCCCGTGTGAGCAGCAGGCCGAAGGGGATCGAGCCGAGCAGATAGCCCAGCACAGCCCAGAGGATCAGCGTGGGGGCCGAAGAGGTGATCTCGGGCAGCATGTCAGGCGCTCCAGACAGGGGTTCCGGCGACGAGGGTCTGCAGCACCTTGCCCTGCAGCCGCGCCCCGTCAAAGGGGGTGTTCTTGGATTTCGACTGCAGCTTGAAGCGGTCGAGGATGAAGGGCTTGTCGGCGTCGAAGACCACAAGGTCGGCCGGGGCACCCGCGCTCAGGCGGCCGCAGTCGAGGCCAAGCCGTTTCGCCGGGTTCAGCGACAGTCCGCGGAAGAGCGTCGGCAGGTCGATCTCGCCGGCGTGGTAGAGCCGCAGGAGCACCGGCAGCATGGTCTCGAGACCCACTGCGCCCGAGGCGGCCTCCTCGAAGGGCAGGCGCTTGGATTCCTCGTCCTGCGGGGTGTGGAACGAGCCGATCACATCGATGAGCCCGCTGCGCAGCGCTTCGAGCACCGCCTGCCGGTCGTCCTCGGAGCGCAGCGGCGGCTTGACCTTGAAGAAGGTGCGGTAGTCGGCGACGTCCATCTCGTTGAGCGTGAGGTGGTGCATCGAGATGCCCGCCGTCACGTCAAAGCCGTTGTTTTTCGCGCGTTCCAGCGCGGGAAGCGCGCGCGATGTGGTGATCTGATCCGCGTGGTAGCGCACGCCGGTCATCTCGACGAGCGCGATGTCGCGGTCAAGGCCCATCCGTTCGGCCATCGGCGACACGGCGGGCAGGCCGCGCAGCGAGGCGAACTTCCCAGAGGAGGCGGCGGCGCCCTTCGACAGGATCGGCTCCTGCGGGTGGCCCATCACCAGCGCGCCCAGCGAGCGGGCGTAGCCCATGGCGCGCGAGAGCACCTTGGTGTCGGTCACCACGCGGTCGCAATCTGTGAAGGCCACGGCTCCGGCGTCGAGCAGGAAGCCGAGCTCGGTCATCTCGCGCCCCTGGCGGCCCTTGGTCAGCGCGGCCATCGGCAGCACGTTCACCGGCGCGGTCTCATTGGCGCGGCGGCGGATGAACTCCAGCACCTCGGGCGTGTCGATCGCCGGCGCGGTGTCGGGGCGGGTGATCATGGTGGTCACGCCGCCGGCGGCGGCGGCCATGCCCGCGGTCTTGAAGCTCTCCTTGTGGCGCTCGCCCGGCTCGCCGACCTTGACGCCAAGATCGACGATGCCCGGCGCGATATGGGCCCCGTTCAGGTCCTGCGCCTCGGTCTGCCCGATCAGCGTGGTGATCTCGTCGGCCGAGGTGATCACGGCCTTGATGCGACCGCCGGAGAGAAGAAGCGCGCCTTCCGTGACGGTCCCGGCCTCGGGATCGATCAGCCGGGCGTTGTAGAGCAGCGTGTCTTTCATTCGGGGGCTCCGGGAAGCGGGGTCATTTGCAGGGCGGTGGAGGGGCGCATCAGCTGGCCCTGAAGAGGGCGGCAAGCACCAGCACCACCAGCACGCCGAGCCCCAGAAGAGCAAAAGTCAGCGCGCGGCTGCGCGGCTCGGGGGCGGCGGGGCTGGGACGATCCATGCTGCCGCGCGCTCCGGCGCTGCGCAGCTTGCCAGCGCGCGGGCTCGCGCCTTCGGCTTCCTTGAAGGTGCCGATCCAGCGCAATGGGGTCGAGATGGTCAGGTCCTGCGAGGTGCGATCGAAGGCGGCGCTCGGCAGGACCACCACGTGGCCCTTCAGCGCATCGATGCGCGGCTTCATCTGGCGAAAGTCCTCGCCGCCTACCTGATAGGCCTCGGCGAGATAGGTCGAGAGCGGCATCTCTCCCAGATCGCGGATCGAAACGACGTCGATCCGCGAGGGCCGGAGTTTGCGCGCGCCAAGCGCATATTGCAGCGGAAACTCCCCGGTGCCCGCCTGGGTGGTGAAGCGCTCGACCGCTTCCGCCGGAAGATCGAGGTGGAAGAGGCGAACCTCGCCGTCCACCGAACCGTTGATGTGCATCTTTGTCATTTCGCGCCCCGCTCAGACGGCCAGCTCGGTGGGCCGGGCGCGCAGGTTGCGGGCCAGAAGGTCCATGGCGGCCATGCGCACCGCGACGCCCATCTCGACCTGTTCCTGGATCACCGAGCGGTTGATGTCGTCGGCGATGGTGCCGTCGATCTCGACGCCGCGGTTCATCGGACCGGGGTGCATGACGATGGCGTCGGGCTTGGCATGGGCCAGCTTCTCGGCATCCAGTCCCCAGCGATGGTAGTACTCGCGCTCCGACGGGATGAAACCGCCGTCCATGCGCTCCTTCTGCAGGCGCAGCATCATCACCACGTCGACGTCCTTCAGCCCTTCGGCCATGTCGTCGTAGACCTCGGCGCCGAAGTCGGCGATGCCTGCGGGCATCAGCGTCGACGGACCGACCAGACGAATGCGGTTCTCCATCTTATGCAGCAGCAGCAGGTTCGAGCGCGCGACGCGCGAATGGGCGATGTCGCCGCAGATGGCGATGTTCAGCCGGTGCAGCCGGCCCTTGGCGCGGCGAATGG
This sequence comes from Alloyangia pacifica, assembly GCF_003111685.1. Lineage (NCBI taxonomy): Bacteria > Pseudomonadati > Pseudomonadota > Alphaproteobacteria > Rhodobacterales > Roseobacteraceae > Alloyangia > Alloyangia pacifica. Next base: position 429,367 of record NZ_CP022189.1, read on the forward strand.
TCAGCGCATCCAAAAGCGCCTGCGTCGGGTGTTCGTGCCGGCCGTCGCCGGCGTTGATCACCGCGCAGTTCACCTTCTGCGCCAGCAGGTCCACCGCGCCGGAATGCGGGTGGCGGACGACCAGCAGATCGGGGTGCATGGCGTTCAGCGTCAGCGCCGTGTCGATCAGGGTCTCGCCCTTCTTGATTGAGCTGGCCTGCATCGACATGTTCATCACGTCCGCCCCGAGCCGCTTGCCCGCCAATTCGAAACTGGACTGCGTGCGGGTGGAGTTCTCGAAGAACATGTTGATCTGGGTGAGCCCGGCCAGCGCATTGGCGTGCTTGTCGCGGGCGCGCGACAGGGTGACGTAGCGCTCGGCCAGATCGAGCAGCGTTGTTATTTCATCCGGACGAAGGGGCTCGATGCCCAGAAGGTGGCGCTGGTCGAAACGCATGAAACGGCTCCCCTTGAGTTGCCGCGGTTATAGAAACGCAGGGGCCGCGCGACAAGTGGTCGCGAATTCGCGGCAAAGGCCCGCCGCCGGGCCACTATGCCCGGATCAGATGCAGAGTTTAGGCGCGGTTTCAGGGCGCTTCCAGCAGCGTCACCGTGGTGTCGCCGTAGCGGCGGCTGTCGAGCAGGGTGAAGCCTCCGGGCGCCTCTTGCGGGCCGCTTTCCTCCCAGACGATCAGCGCCTCGGGGGCAAGCCAGCCCTGCGCACGCGCGGCCTCCAGCGCCTTGGCGCCGAGGTTCAACCCGTAGGGCGGGTCGAGAAAGACCAGCGTCGCGGGCGCGTCGGTCGGGGGCAGCCGGGTGGCGTTGCAAGAGAGCGTCCGGGCACGGTCCGCGCAGCCAAGAAGGCGGATGTTCTGCTTGATGAGCTTCTGCGCAACGCGCCCGTCGTCGACGAAAGTCGCCGAGGTGGCACCGCGCGATAGCGCCTCGAGCCCCAGCGCGCCGGTGCCGGCAAAGAGGTCGAGCACCACCGCCCCCTCGAAGGGCTCGCCGAAGCGCCCGCCACCGAGCATGTTGAACAGGCTCTCGCGCACCCGGTCGGTGGTGGGGCGCAGATGCGCGCCCGGATCGCCCTTGCCGACGGCGGTGAGCGCGCGGCCGCGCCAGTCTCCGGCGATGATCCTCATGCCTTCAACAGAGCCTTTAAATCGCTGCCCGCATCGGCAACCACCTCGGGATCGGCGCTCTTGCCGGCCTCGATCAGTCGCTTGCCGACCATGTAGGCGCGCGGATCGTTCATCGCGTCGAGGGCGATGAGCTGGCGCTCGCGGTAATACCAGTGCGAGACGGGCCCGGCGCCGCCATCGCGCACCACGACATTGTCGAAGCCTGCGTTCAGCCCGGCGATCTGCAGCTTCACGTCGTACTGGTCGGACCAGAACCAAGGCTTGGGCTTGTAAGGTGCCTCTGCCCCCATGAGGTTGTCCGCCACCGCCTCGGCCTGGTCGATGGCATTGCCGACGCTTTCCAGCCGCAGCTGCGCATCGCCCATCGGGAAAGAGGCGCAATCGCCCGCGGCCCAGACATGCGGCGCCGAGCAGCGGCCGAAGGCATCGGTGCGGATGCCGTTCTCGATCTCAATGCCCGCGGCCTCGGCGACCGAGGTCTCGGGCAGGATGCCGACGCCGACAATGACGAAATCGACCGGCAAGGTGGTGCCGTCGGTCAGCTCCGCCGCGGTGACCTTGCCGTCCTCGCCGACCAGCTTGCCGAGGCCGACACCCTCGCGCAGGTCGACGCCATGGCCCTTGTGCAGGGCGCGGAACCAGTCCGAGGTCTCGGGGGCGGCGACGCGCTGCAGGATGCGGTCGGCCATTTCCACCAGCGTCACCTGCAGGCCGAGCTTGGAGGCCACCGCCGCGGCCTCGAGGCCGATGTAGCCGCCGCCGACGATCAGCACGCGGGCGCCTGCCGTGAAACGGGCGCGCATGGCGTCCACGTCGGCGATGCCCCGCACCACGCAGACGCCGTCCAGGTCACCGCCGATGGCGGGCGGCAGGCGGCGGGGGGCGGAGCCGGTGCAGAACACCAGCTCGTCATAGGCGATCTCGCGGCCGCCGGCGATGACATGCCGAGCCCGGGTGTCGACCGAGACGGCGGGTTCGCCCAGCATCAGCGTAATGTTCTGCTCGTCGTAATAGGTACACGGACGGAGATAGAGCCGGTCCTTCTCCATCTCTCCCAGCAGATAGGCCTTGGAGAGCGGCGGGCGCTGGTAGGGGGGCTCGGCCTCGGCGCCGATCACGGTGATCTCGCCCTCGAAGCCCTTGCCGCGCAGACGCGCCACAAGCGAGGCCGCGGCCTGTCCCGCACCGATCACAACAACATGCCCCATGGCTGGCCTCTTTTCCGCTTTCCCGTGATTTGCGCGAAACCTATATCTCGCCCTGTCGGAAACGCAAATGATGGAGAAAACGGCATGGCGCTATCCGCTGGAGACCGGCTGCCCGAGGCAGAGCTGCTGACGCTGGGCGAGGCCGGCCCCGAACAGGTATCGCTTGGCGAGAAGCTAGCGGGCCGCAATGTGGTGATCTTCGCGCTGCCGGGCGCTTTCACCCCGACCTGTTCGTCGGCCCATGTGCCGAGCTTCATCCGCACCAAGAGTGGCTTCGACGAAAAGGGCGTCCACGAGATCATCTGCATCTCTGTGAACGATCCGTTCGTGATGAAGGCCTGGGGCGAGGCCACCGGTGCGACCGAGGCCGGGCTGACCATGCTCGCGGATGCGGAAGGGGCCTTCACCTCGGCCATCGGCATGGAGTTCACCGCCGAGCCCGCCGGGCTGATCCGCCGCTCGAAGCGCTACGCGATGTATGTCGAGGATGGCATCGTGAAAGTGTTCCACGAAGAGACCGGGCGCGGCACCTGCGAGGTGTCTGGCGGCGAAGCGCTGCTGGCGGCAATCTGAGCAATAGAGCATCCGGCGGCGGGTCTGCCGCCGCCGGATTTGCGTATCTGGGAAGAGAAGAAGCGCAACCGGCCTTCTTCTCGTTCCAAATGCGAATGTCGCGACCTTTCCGGCGGGAGAGGCGCCATGGCAGCACCTCACCTCCTTGGCTCAGAGCGAGTCGAGCTTGCGCGCGAGCTTGGCGTCGAGCGTGCTGAGACCGCCCACGTCATGTGTGGTGAGCGAGACCTCGACGGTCTTATAGACGTTGCGCCAGTCGGGGTGGTGGTTCCACTTCTCGGCCCAGAGCGCGGCGCGGGTCATCCAACCGAAGGCCTCGGTGAAATCCGCGAATTCGAAGGTCTTGCAGAGGGTGTCCTCCGCTGCGTTCATCTCCCATCCGTTCTCGAGCAGGGGGGCGAGCATGGTCGCACGGCCGGTGTCGGAGAGTTTCTCTGTCATTGGGTGTCCTTCCCGTGGTCTTTCCGGAACGGCCCGTAGGCGGTGAGCACCTCGATGTCCTCGTCCACGGCCCGTGCCTCGGCCTCCAGATAGTGCGCGACGGCGCGGGCAAACCCCTTGTCGGGGAACCAGTGCAGCGAATGCGTCTGGCTCGGCAGGTAACCGCGTGCCAGCTTGTGCTCCCCCTGCGCGCCAGCCTCGACGCGGGACAGGTCATGGGCGATGGCGAAGTCGATGGCCCGGTAATAGCACGCCTCGAAGTGCAGGCAGGGGTGATCCTCGGTGCAGCCCCAGTAGCGGCCGAAGAGCGCGTCTCGCCCGATGAAGTTGAGCGCCCCCGCCACCGGCTGCCCCTCGCGCTCGCAGATCACCAGCGCGACGTCGCCGCGCATCGTCTCATGGACCTCGTCGAAGAAGGCGCGGGTGAGGTAGGGCGTGCCCCACTTGCGCCCGCCTGTGTCCTGATAGAAGGTCCAGAAGGCGTCCCAGTGTTCGGGCTCGATCTCATCGCCGGTGAGCATGTGGATGGTGCCGCCGAACGCCTGGGCCCGCGCTCGCTCCTTGCGGATCGCCTTGCGCTTGCGCGAGCTGAGATCGGCGAGGAAGCCGTCGAAATCGGTGTAGCCCCGGTTCAGCCAGTGGAATTGCTGGGTGACACGGCGCAAAAGGCCCATGCGCTCGCCGGCAATGGCCTCGCCCTCGGTGCAGAAGGTGACGTGCAGCGACGACAGGTCGTTTTCGGCGGTGAGCTGCACCGCACCCTGCACCAGCGCCATCATGCCCTCGGCCTCGTGGCCGGGGCGGGTGAGGAAGCGCCGCCCGGTGGCCGGGGTGAAGGGCACGGCGATCTGCAGCTTGGGATAGTAGCGCCCGCCCGCCTGCTCGTAGGCATGGGCGAAGCTGTGGTCGAAGATATACTCGCCCTGGCTGTGGCCCTTGGCGTAGAGCGGGGCGACGGCGATGACCCGCCCCGCCTTTTCCGCCACCAGGTAGCGCGGGTCCCAGCCGGTGCCGCGCCCGACAGAGCCGGACCGCTCAAGTGCGCGCAGGAAGCGCCAGGTGGTGAACGGATCGTCGGGGCGCCCGCCCGCCGCCGCCTCGGGGCAGGCGCAGGCATCCCAGTCGGTCTCGGCGATTTGGTCCAGCGAGGTCAGCACATTGACGGCGATGGTATCGCCCGCTGTCGGATCGGAGGTCGGGCTGGGGCTCTGATCGGTCATATGGTGATCTCGGCTCGGGTCATCTGCGGGAGTATCTGACCCCGGCGGGGCCGGGATCAAGACACGCTCACGCGAGATACTGCTCGAATGTCACGTTCTGGGCCACCGCGCGGGCCTGTGCCTCCTGCTCGGGCGTGCGGATGGTCCAGCAGAGGATCGCGGCGCCTTGTGCCTTCAGCTCGGCGACGCGCGGCGCGGCGAGGTCCTTCCAGCTGTGCGAGATGAAGCAGGCACCGGTACGGGCGTAATCGGGGATGCCGCGCAGCTCCTCGAGGCGCCAGCCGGGGACGCCGGACCAGTTATCGGGGTCGAAACGGTCGGTGGTCAAACCGCGCGGCACCTGCGGCGCGAGCCGGGCCATCCGGGCCATGGAGTGGGGGTTGAAGGACATCACAGCCACGGACCCCTCGTAGCCGCGCAGCGCGTCCGCCGCGGCCTTCTCCAGCGTGCCGACGTCCGGGCCGAGCGCGCCATCCTGGTCCTTGATCTCGATCAGCAGGGGCACGCGGCCGGCGACCAGCTCGAGGACCTCGACGAGCGTCGGGATGCCCTCCTCGCCACCCTTGAGCGTCAGCGAAGACAATTCGGCCGCATCGCGCGCGCCGAGCAGGCCGCGCGCGCCGGTCAGCCGCTCGAGCCGCTCGTCGTGAAACACCATGGCCACCCCGTCGGAGGAGAGCTGCAGGTCGATCTCGACGCCGTAGCCCGCCGCGACGGCGGCGGAGATGGCAGGGCGGGAATTCTCGGGACGGCCCGCCGCGAGGTCGTGCAGGGCACGGTGCGCGATGGGCCGCTCGAGGAAGGCGGCGGGCAGTCCGGCCATCAGGCGAGCTCGAAGACCGCTTCGATCTCGACCGCCACCCCCATGGGCAGCGCCGCCGCGGAGACCGCGGAACGGGCGTGCTTGCCGGCCTCGCCGAAGACCGCGACCATCAGATCCGAGGCGCCGTTGATCACCTTTGGCTGGTCGGTGAACTCGGGGGTGGAGTTGACGAAGCCGACCAGCTTCACCACGCGCTTGAGCTTCGACAGGTCGCCGCCGCAGGCCGCCTTGGCCTGGGCGATGAGCGCCAGGGCGCAGCGCTGCGCAGCCTTGGCGCCGGCCTCGACATCCAGCGTCTCGCCAAGCTTGCCGGTGATCAGCCCGCTCTCGTCCATGCTGATCTGTCCCGAAACGTAGAGCATCGCGCCGCTCTGTACGTAGGGCACGTAGTTGGCCGCGGGGGCAGGGGCGTCGGGCAGGGTCAGGCCGAGCTCTTCAAGGCGGGCGGTGATGTCGGTCATGGGGGCCTCCTTTGGATGTGAGCGGACGCTAGACCCGAGCGGTGGCAAAGAAAAGGGGCCGCGATCCAGATGGATGCGGCCCCTGATCAAAAGTTCTTCCCGAGGTTACTCGCGGAACGCCTTCGAGAAGTAATCGGTGAAGGGTTTCACCAGGTAGGCGAGCGGCGTACGATCCGCGGTGCGCAGGAAGGCCTCGACCGGCATCCCAGGGACCAGGGTCGAGCCCTCGGGCAGCCTCTCGATCTGGCCCTCGTCGAGCATGATCTCGGCGCGGTAGAAGCTGGACGAGGTGTTCTGGTCGGTGAAGGCATCCGCAGAGATCTGCGTCACCGTGCCGAAGGTCTCCGGCGTGCGGCGCTGGTCGAGCGCCGAGAACCGCAAGGTCACTTGCTGGCCGACGTGAACCTGGTCGATGTGGATCGGCGGCACCTGGGCGGTGATCACCAGCGGCCGGTCCTGCGGGATCAGGTAGAGCACCGGATCGGCAGCCCGGATCACCGAGCGCGGCGCGAAGACGGTCAGCCCGTAGACCACGCCGCTCACCGGGGCGCGGATCTCCATCCGCTTGAGTTTCTCGAGCAGGGCGGAGCGCTGCTCGGCGAGCTCGCGCTCGCGGTACTGCATGTCGCGCAGCTGGGTGATGGCCTCTTCGCGGCGGGTGGTCGAGAGCTTCAGGATCTCGATGTCGATCTCCGTGGTCCGCCCTTCGGCCTCGGCCTTCTGGGCGGTGAGATCGCCGACCTCGCCAGCGAGCCGGGCTTCTTCACGCTGCAGGGCAAGCACGCGGCTGGCCTGGGCGAGGCCGCGGTCGAGCAACGACTGCTGGTCGCCAAGTTCCCGCTCGATCAGCGCAAGCTGGCTTTTCAGTGCGGTCTGCTGGGCGTCGATGCCCTCGACCTGGTTGACGATCTGGTCGCGGCGCTTGGCCAGCTGATCGGATTCGCGCTGCAGCGACTCCAGCCGGGCGAAGAACAGATTGCGCTGACCTTCGATCAGGTCCTCGACCTCGTCGTCATATTCGGCCACCTTGAGCAGCGTCTCGTCAAAGGCCAGTTCGTCGGCATTGTCGCGCTCGGCCTGCAGGCGGGCGCGGCGGGCGACGAGCTCGAAGTACTGGCCCTCGACGATGTTCAGCTCGGACTGCAGCAGGGTCGGGTCGAGCTTGACCAGAACCTCGCCCTCCTCGACGGTGTCGCCCTCGTCGACGAGGATTTCCTGCACGACGCCGCCATCGGGATGTTGCACGACCTGACGGTTGCGCTCGACCTGGATCTGGCCGCCGGCGACGATGGCGCCCGAGATGTTGGTGGTTGCCGCCCAGGTCCCGAAGCCTCCAACGAGGATCAGCAGGGCCCCGAGCCCAAGGATCAGCGGTTTCTTGAGCGGGAAGCGCTTGTCGGTTGTCTGCGACATCAGCGGACACCTCCGGGCCCGGCGTGCCGGGTGATCTGTTCGTGGTTCTTGACCTGCGAGCGCAGCACTTCGTCCTTCGGACCGAATGCGACGCGGGCGCCATGCTCGAGCATAAGCAGCTGGTCGCATTCGCGGATCGCGGCCGGACGGTGCGCCATGATGAGCACCGATTTGCCCTCTTCCTTGAGGCGGCGGATCGCGGCGTTCACCGCCTCGCTGCCCTCGTTGTCGAGGTTCGAGTTGGGCTCGTCGAGCACGAGGATCACGGGATCGCCGTACATCGCACGGGCCAGGCCGATGCGTTGCATCTGCCCGCCCGAGAGCCGCCCGCCGGTGGCGGTGACGCGGGTGTCATAGCCCTTGGGCAGCTTGAGGATCATTTCGTGGGCGTCGGCCTTCTTGGCCGCCTCGACGATCTTCTGCGGGTCCGGTGTTTCGGCGAGCCGCGCGATGTTCTCGGCGATGGTGCCGTCGAACAGGCTGACGCGTTGCGGCAGGTAGCCGATGTGCTTGCCGAGATCCTCGTCGTACTGGTCGAGCGTCGCGCCATCGAGGCGGATGCGCCCGCCGGCGGGACGCCAGACTCCGGTGATCGCCCGGGCCAGCGTCGACTTGCCGGCACCCGAGGAGCCGATCACGCCGATCGCATGGCCGGGCCGCAGGTCGAAGGAGACGAGACGCAGCGAGGCCTGCTGTTCACCCGGCGGCACCACCGTGAGCTGTTGCACTTCGAGCAGCGCGCGCGGCTTTGGCAGAGCGGTGCGGGTCGGCTCCTGGGGCATCTCTCCGAGCAGCTCTGACAGGTTGTCCCAGCCCTTGCGTGCGCGGGTCACCAGCGGCCATTGACCGACGGCAAGCTCGATCGGGGCGAGCGCGCGGCCCATCAGGATCGAGCCGGCGATCATCGCACCGGCGGTCAGCTCGTTCTGCAGCACCAGATAGGCGCCGAGACCGAGCATCGCCGACTGCAGCAGCATGCGGAAGCTCTTGGTCATCGTGGTGAAGGTACCGACGAGGTCGTTGGTCGAGATCTGCCCGCTCAGCGCCTCGGAGCGGGCCTTGTCCCAGCGGTTGAAGGCGGCGCCGCGCATGCCCATGGCCTGCACGGTCTCGGCGTCGAGGCGGATCTGCTCGGAGGTCTGCTCGGCCAGCAGGACGGCGCGGTTCGACTTGAGGGTCGGATTGCGGCTCAGCGTGGTGTTGAGCAGGGTGATGACCACAAGGATCAGGCCGCCGAAGATGGCGAGATATCCGAGCCAAGCGTGGAAGACGAAGATACCGGCGATGAACAGCGGGGTGAAGGGCAGGTCGAAGAGCGCCATGAGCACCGGCGAGCCGATGAACCGCTGCACCGCTTCGAGGTCCTTGAGGCCGGTGGCCGCAAGCTCATCCTGCTTCACCGCCGAGCGCCGGATCACGGCATCGAAGACGCGCATGTCGAGCGCGGCCTGGAAGCGGGCGGCGACGCGGGCCATGACCCGACCGCGGGCGTAATCGAGGATACCCATCATGCCATAGAGGAAAACGACCAGGGCGGTCAGCGCGAGCAGTGTGGCTTCTGAACGCGACCCCAGCACACGGTCGTAGACCTGCAGCATGTAGAGCGGGCCTGTGAGCATCAAGAGGTTGACAAAAAAACTGAATATACCGACGAACCAATAGTAGGGTCGGCTTTGCTTGCGGACAGATGCGAGCTCGTCTGCCCCTGCGTCTTTCACTCTATTTTTCATGAGCGCTATTTCGCTCTCCAATTGTGAATATCCCGTCTGCGGTGCAGACTTGAAGAATTTTCATGTTACTGTCACGACACGAGGCCAGCAGGAAATACGAGGCCCCTTGGGGTCCGTCGCGATAGCAAGTAGGAAGATCTTGTACATCAAGATCGGATTTTTCCTAATGAGAATTCCCGGGCTGACCGGCCGTGCTCCTGGTTTTCGGGCTTTTGCGGCCTTGGTACTTATCACGGGGCTCGCCGCATGCGCGACTCCCGGACCCGGCGAAACACGCGACGGTGTCTTTGATCCGCAAGAACCCGCCAATCGCCGCGTACATGCTTTTAACAAGAGGGTTTATTCCCGCCTATCGGGTGACGGAGAGCCCGGATTCATCGAATCCCTGCCAGATCCTGTCAAAAATGGGGTGGTGAATTTCTCCGATACGGTCGCCTTGCCGCAGACCGTGGTGAATCAGTTGCTGCAGGGGCGGCTGCTGCGCGCCTCGCGCAACACGCTGCGGTTTTCGGTCAACGCGACGCTGGGGATCGCCGGGCTGATGGACGTGGCCAGCCCCATGGGTCTGCTTGAGGATCGCAGCAACTTCGGTGAGACTCTCTACGTCTGGGGCTTCCCCGAGGGCGGCTATATGGAGCTGCCGGTTCTCGGCCCCTCGACCGAGCGCGAGACGGTGGGTCTCTTCGTCGATTTCTTCACCGATCCCTTCGCCTATGTGCTCCCCTCGCCGCAGCGCTATGTCCGCTACGGCGCGCGGCTCGGCGAACTGATGATCAAGCGCAGCGACTATGGCGACGTGATCGATGCGGTGATGGAGGGCAGCGCCGACAGCTATGCGCAGGCGCGGGTGATCTGGCTCGAGAAGCGGCGGCACGAGCTTGGCGATGAGAGTATCGAGGGATCGGGGTTCATCGATCCCGAGGCCATGGACACGGAGGGTTTCTAATGGGGCATTTCACGAGCAGGCGCGGCTTTCTTGCCGGGGCGCTGAGCGCCTCCGCGTTGGCGGCGCTACCGGGCGTGGCGCTCGCGGCCAGCGCGGCCCAGGCGGAAAAGCTGGTGCAGGGGCTGGTCGGGGACGTCAACGCGGTGATCGCCTCGGGCGCATCCGAAGCCGCGATGATCGCCGAGTTCGAGCGCATCTTCGTGCGCTACGGCGACATGCCCTATATCGCTGCCTACGTCATGGGCGCTGATGGCCGCCGCGCCACGCCGGCACAGAAGAAGGCCTTCACCGGCGCCTTCCAGGGGTACGCCGCGCGCAAGTACGGCAAGCAGTTCCGCAAGTTCATCGGCAGCGCGATCACCGTCTCCGGCACGCAGAAAGTGAAGAACGCCTACCAGGTCGCCACCGTTGCCAAGCTGCGCGGGCAATCGCCCTTCGAGGTGAGCTTCTTCGTCGGTGAGAAATCGGGGCGCTTTTACAACATGTATGTCGAGGGCGTGAACATGCTGCTCACCGAGCGGACCGAGATCGGCGCCATGCTCGACCGGCGCCGTGGCGATATCGACGCGATGATAGCCGACCTCCGGCAGGCGGGCTGACCGCGTCTCTAGCGGTCAGGATCGGCGCGCGCGCTTTGCGGGGCGCCGCCTGTACCGTCCGGGCACCCGCAGCGCCGATCGGCTGGAAATCGTCGAATTGTGCGCGCTCGGCGGCGGCGGCTTGCATCCCTTTGCTGTGCGGCGCCAACTGGGGCGGACAGGTCTTGGGGGAGGATGTGGCAAAGAGATCGGCAGCGATGTGCACCGCGGCATCAAGATCGCCCCAACCCCCTGATGCGGCATTTTTTCACCCGCGATGTTCTTGAACCGTTCAGGGTCTGCGCCCATCTTTACCCCGAGGCCCGTGACCTTTCCGTGCTGCTTGTCAGGCGGGGCAAATCCAGACGGGCGCTTGTGAAGGAGAGACAGCATGAACTTGGAGAAGTTCACTGAACGTGCGCGCGGGTTCATTCAGGCCGCGCAGACGATCGCAATGCGGGAAGGCCACCAGAGGCTGGTTCCCGAACACCTGCTGAAGGCCCTGATGGACGATGACCAGGGGCTGGCCAGCAACCTGATCACCCGTGCCGGCGGCGCGCCGCAGCGGGTGGTGGGAACCCTCGATCAGAAACTCGCGAAACAGCCGAAGGTCTCGGGCGACGCCGGCCAGGTGTATCTCGACTCGGCCACCGGGCGCGTGCTTGACGAGGCCGAGAAGATCGCGAAGAAGGCGGGCGACAGTTTCGTTCCCGTCGAGCGCGTCCTCATGGCCCTCGCCATCGAGCGCAGCGGCGCCAAGGAGGCGCTGGAGGCCGGTGCGGTGACGCCTCAGAAGCTGAACGAGGCTATCAACGATATTCGCAAGGGCCGCACGGCCGACAGCGCCAATGCTGAAGAGGGGTACGATGCCCTCAAGAAGTACGCGCGCGATCTGACCGAGGCCGCGGAGCAGGGCAAGATCGATCCGATCATTGGCCGCGACGACGAGATCCGCCGCTCGATGCAGGTGCTCTCGCGCCGCACCAAGAACAACCCTGTTCTGATCGGTGAACCCGGCGTGGGTAAAACCGCAATCGCCGAGGGCCTCGCGCTGCGCATCGTCAATGGCGACGTGCCCGAAAGCCTGCGCAACAAGCGGCTGATGGCGCTCGACATGGGCGCGCTGATCGCCGGGGCCAAGTACCGCGGCGAGTTCGAGGAGCGGCTGAAGGCCATTCTGAAGGAGATCGAGACCGCTGCCGGCGAGATCATCCTCTTTATCGACGAGATGCACACGCTTGTGGGCGCGGGGAAGGCGGACGGGGCGATGGACGCCTCGAACCTGCTGAAGCCGGCGCTGGCCCGCGGCGAGCTGCACTGCGTCGGTGCCACCACGCTCGACGAGTACCGCAAGCACGTCGAGAAGGACCCGGCGCTCGCGCGGCGCTTCCAGCCGGTGATGGTGCAGGAGCCGACGGTCGAGGACACGATCTCGATCCTGCGCGGCATAAAGGAGAAGTACGAGCTGCACCACGGCGTGCGGATCTCGGACTCGGCCCTCGTGGCCGCGGCGACGCTCTCGCACCGCTACATCACCGACCGCTTCCTGCCGGACAAGGCGATCGACCTCATGGACGAGGCCGCCTCCCGCCTGCGCATGGAAGTGGACAGCAAGCCCGAGGAACTGGACCAGATCGACCGCAACATCCTGCAGATGCAGATCGAGGTCGAGGCGCTGAAGCTCGAGGATGACCAGGCGTCCAAGGACCGCCTCGAAAAGCTCGAGCGCGAACTGGCCGAGCAGGAAGAGCGTTCTGCCGAGATGACCGCCAAGTGGCAGGCCGAGCGTGACAAGCTGGCCTCGGCGCGGGACATCAAGGAACAGCTCGACCGGCTGCGCGCCGATCTCGAGATCGCCAAGCGCGAAGGCAACTTTGCCAAGGCCGGTGAGCTTCAGTACGGCAAGATCCCCGAGCTCGAGCAGCAGCTGGAGCAGGCCGAGAACGCCGAGAGCGACGTCATGGTCGAAGAGGCCGTGCGTCCCGAGCAGATCGCCGAAGTCGTCGAGCGCTGGACCGGTATTCCGACCAGCAAGATGCTCGAGGGCGAGCGCGAGAAGCTGCTGCGCATGGAAGATGGTCTGCACAAGCGGGTCATCGGCCAGAACCAGGCTGTGCGCGCCGTCGCCAACGCGGTGCGTCGGGCTCGGGCGGGGCTGAACGACGAGAACCGTCCGCTTGGCTCGTTCCTGTTCCTCGGGCCGACCGGTGTGGGCAAGACCGAGCTGACCAAGGCCGTGGCCGAGTTCCTCTTCGACGACGACAGCGCGATGGTCCGTATCGACATGTCGGAGTTCATGGAGAAACACGCGGTCGCCCGTCTGATTGGCGCGCCTCCGGGTTACGTCGGTTATGACGAGGGCGGCGTGCTGACCGAGGCCGTGCGGCGGCGCCCCTATCAGGTGGTGCTGTTCGACGAGGTCGAGAAGGCGCACCCGGACGTGTTCAACGTGCTTTTGCAGGTGCTCGACGACGGCGTGTTGACCGATGGCCAGGGCCGGACCGTGGACTTCAAGCAGACGCTGATCGTGCTGACCTCGAACCTCGGCTCGCAGGCGCTCAGCCAGTTGCCCGATGGGGCGGATAGCGCCGCTGCCAAGCGCGACGTGATGGATGCGGTGCGGGCGCATTTCCGCCCCGAGTTCCTCAACCGTCTCGACGAGACGATCATCTTCGATCGGCTCAAGCGCGAGGACATGGATGGCATCGTCGAGATCCAGCTGGCGCGCCTGCTCAAGCGTCTGGCGAACCGCAAGGTCACACTGACGCTCGACGAGGGGGCCAAGAAGTGGCTGGCCGAGGAAGGCTACGATCCGGTCTTCGGCGCGCGTCCGCTCAAGCGGGTGATCCAGCGCGCGCTGCAGGATCCGCTGGCCGAGATGATCCTCGGCGGCGACATCCACGACGGCGACACGGTGCCGGTGAGTGCCGGGGCTGACGGGCTGATCATCGGCGATCGCATCGGCGCCAGCAACCGGCCCCGCCCGGACGACGCCGTGGTGCACTGAGCGACATGCCTCGCACGTAGTAAAGGCCCGCCGTTTCGGCGGGCCTTTCGCATTGGCGGGCGGGATGCGCCCCTAAATGAGAGGGGGCGCGGCGCTGGCTGCCGCGCCCCCTCGCTGACGCCGCGGGCGCCGACCGGGGTTGAAGAGGTGCCGGCACCGCGTGGGGGGATTACTGCGGCATCAGCACTCCGTCGATCACGTGGATGACTCCGTTCGAAGCTTCGATGTCCGGCTGGGTCACGTTGACTCCGCCGACGGTGACACCGCCTTCGGTCATGATCTCGAGACTTTCTCCCTGTACCGTCTCGGCCATCATGCCGTTGGTCAGGTCGGAGGACATCACCTTGCCCGGCACCACGTGGTAGGTGAGGATCGCGGTCAGCTTGTCCTTGTTCTCTGGCATCAGCAACGTGTCGACCGTGCCCTCGGGCAGGGCGGCGAAGGCCTCGTCGGTGGGGGCGAAGACGGTGAACGGCCCGTCGCCGTTCAGAGTCTCGACCAGCCCGGCGGCTTCGGCGGCGGCGAGCAAGGTGGAGAAGCTCCCGGCGTCCTGCGCGGTCTCGACGATGGTCTTGCCCATGTGCGAATCCGCCAGCGCGGGCGCGGCGGTCAGCATGGCTGCGGTGAGGGCAACGGATGTGATGCGGATCATTATGATCTCCTCCTGTTCGGCATTGAATGTACCCAAGGTTACGCGGCGAAGGTCGGGGCGGATCACCCCCATTTGCCGAGATCAGGGCGTGGAGCGTGGTTGTCTCGCGCTTGTGAGGTGGCGTCAGCCCGGCGTGAAGGGCATGCCAGAGGGCGCCAGGCGCGGCCCGGCCGCGCTTGGACGGCACCGGGGCGGCGCAGCTTCGTCGCTAACATGCCGCGCAGGCGTCCCGCGGCGCCCTTCTCGCTTTGCCCCCTCTGCCGAGCGTTGTAACGATGCCGCCGAACCCGCTTCGACAACCGACACGTTCTACAGACATCCGAGGGAATAATGGGCGCGGCAATGTACTTCCTGCAAATCCTGGCACTGGTCTTCACAGTGGCCATCGGGCTTGCAGTGCTGGCAGTGGTACTCCTGTACCTGATCGACACCACCCAGACCGGCGACGCGATCCGCCGCAACTACCCCGTCATCGGCCGCTTCCGCGGCTGGTTCACCAAGCTCGGCGAATTCTTCCGCCAGTATTTCTTCGCTATGGACCGCGAGGAAATGCCGTTCAACCGAGCGCAGCGCGACTGGGTCTACCATGCCACCAAGGGCAAGGATAACACCGTCGCCTTCGGTTCGACCCGCAACCTCAACATTCCCGGCACGCCGATCTTCGTGAATGCGGTCTTCCCGCCGCTCGACGACCAGTTCTCGGTGACGGAACCCATGGTGATCGGGCCGACCGCCAAGCTTCCCTACGTGGCGCGCTCGATCTTCAACATCTCCGGCATGAGCTACGGCGCCATTTCGCGCCCGGCGGTCGAGGCCCTGAGCCGCGGGGCTGCCGAGGCGGGGATCTGGCTGAACACGGGCGAGGGCGGGCTCGCGCCTTTCCACGAGCTTGGTGCCTGCGATCTGGTTTACCAGATCGGCACCGCAAAGTTCGGCATTCGCGACGAACACGGCAATATCGACGATGCCAAGCTGGCGGCGGTGGGCGCCCGCCCGCAGGTGAAGATGTTCGAGCTGAAACTGGCGCAGGGGGCCAAGCCCGGCAAGGGCGGCATCCTGCCCGGCGAGAAGGTCAACGCCGAGATCGCGGCGATCCGCGGGCTCAAGGTCGGTCAGCCCGGCATCTCTCCGAACCGCCACCGCGAGATCGACACCTTCGAGGATCTGCTCGACATGATCGTGCACATTCGCGAGGTCTCGGGCCGGCCGGTGGGCTTCAAGACGGTGATCGGCTCGTCAGACGAATGGGAGCGAATGTTCCAGCTGATCGTCGAGCGCGGCCCAGAAAGCGCGCCCGACTTCATCACCATCGACGGCGGCGAGGGCGGCACCGGTGCCGCGCCCATGCCGCTGATCGACCTCGTCGGCATGCCGATCCGCGAGGCGCTGCCGCGCATCGTCGACCTGCGCGACCGCTACGGGCTGAAGGAACGCATCCGCATTGTTGCCGCCGGCAAGCTGGTGAACCCCGCCGACGTCGCTTGGGCGATCTGCCTCGGTGCCGACTTCGTCACCTCGGCGCGCGGGTTCATGTTCTCGATGGGCTGCATCCAGGCGCTGAAGTGCAACCGCAACACCTGCCCCACGGGCATCACCACCCACGACCCGCGCCTGCAGAAGGGGCTCGTGGTCGAGGACAAGTACAAGAAGGTCGCCAATTACGCCAAGGCGGTGATCAAGGAGGTCGAGACCATCGCGCATTCCGTCGGCGTCTCCGAGCCGCGCCAGATGCGCCGCCGCCACGTGCGCATCGTGCAGGCCGACGGCAGCTCGATCCCCTTCTCCAAGCTGCGCCCAAGTTACAGAGGGGACACCGCAACGTGAGATCGCTTTGTTTGGCGGATCGGCGGTTCTCCGCTAGCTTGCTCGAAACCCGTTACGGGGCAGATGTGCAGGAGGACATCCGATGGCGTTCCGCTGGAAAGGCGATCTCAAGGATCATCACGTCACCGACGAGGCGCATTGGCTGAACCGCCGGCAGATCATCGGCGGCGCGGCCGGGATCGCGCTCGCCGGTCTCGCCGGGCGCAGCCAGGCGGCGGGAACGCTTGAGCCCAATAGTTGGGAAGAGATCACCAGCTACAACAACTACTACGAGTTCGGCACCGGCAAGGAAGACCCCAAGGCCTATGCCGGTGCCCTCACCACCAAGCCCTGGACGGTGACCATCGACGGCTTGGTTGACAGTCCCGGTGACTACGCGCTCGAGGACATCCTGTCGAAGATGACCGTCGAGGAGCGCATCTATCGCTTCCGCTGCGTCGAAGCCTGGTCGATGGTCGTGCCGTGGAACGGTTTCGAGCTTGCCGATCTGCTGGAGCTTGCGGGCGTGCAGTCAGGGGCGAAGTATGTCGCCTTTGAAACCCTCTACCGTCCCGAGGAAATGCGCGGCACTGCCTACCCCGTGCTCGACTGGCCCTATGTCGAGGGTCTGCGGCTCGACGAGGCGGTGAACCCGCTGACCTTGCTGGCCACTGGCATCTACGGCAAGGACATCCCCAACCAGAACGGCGCGCCGCTCCGGCTGGTGGTGCCGTGGAAATATGGCTTCAAATCGATCAAGTCGATCGTCCGGGTAACGCTGACCGACAGCGAGCCGCCAACCTCGTGGAACAAGGCCAACCCGCGCGAGTACGGTTTCTATTCCAATGTGAACCCGCAGGTTGACCATCCGCGCTGGTCGCAGGCAACCGAGCGCCCGATCGGTGGCGGCTTCTTCGCCAAGCGCCAGCCGACGCTCATGTTCAACGGCTACGAGCAGGAGGTCGCTGCCCTTTATGATGGCATGGACCTCTCAAAGAGTTTCTGAGCCATGGTGAATTGGATCAACAGCGTAAGTCGGCGCCTGCCGCCTTGGCTCCTCTACATGGTCGCACCGCTGCCGGTGGCCTGGTTCCTCTACCTCGGCTTCACCGGAGGGCTTGGGGTCGAGCCGATCCGCGCGCTCGAGCACAAGCTGGGCGAGCTCGGGCTGCAGATTCTTCTGCTGGTCTTGGCGATCACCCCCCTGCGCCGCTACGCCGGTCTGAACCTGCTGCGCTTCCGCCGGGCGCTGGGGCTGGTCGCCTTCTTCTATATCACCCTGCATCTTCTGGTCTGGCTGGTGCTCGACGTTCAGATCCCGGCGCAGATCTGGGCCGACATCGTCAAGCGCCCCTATATCACCATCGGGATGCTGGCCTTTGTCCTGATGATCCCGCTGGCACTGACCTCGAACAATCTCTCGGTCCGGCGCCTGGGCAAGCGCTGGCGCAAGCTCCACTGGCTGACCTACCCGGCGGTCCTGCTTGGGTCCCTGCACTTCGTGCTGCTGACCAAGGGATTCCAGATGGAGCCGCTCCTCTATCTCGGCGCGACGGTGCTGCTTCTGGCGCTGCGGCTGAAGAAACGGAGCTTGGGCCGACTCGGTACGGTCGGAGGGGCGAGAGGGTAGGGTGGCCCTGTGCGTCGGGCGCGCATCTTCATGCCTCTCCTCTGAGGCGACTCGCAGCGGTTTTTGCACAGGCATGTGGATAACCCTGTGGGCCGCGCAACATCTGGATCCATGTGAGAGTGTCCGGCCTCGGGCGGACCTAAGGTAAACGCGGCATTGGGGTGGGTCCAAGAAGAAAAATATAATCTTATCTTGTTGTTATTGCGCAGTTATTCAGGAAGCTCGCAAAAACTTCGGTCTCTTCGGAAAAATCCGCTTGCAGGCGCCGGGGGGTATCCGTAAAAGGCCCCTCACCGGCGGCGCTGAGGCGCACGACGGGACGCCAGACGGGGCGGCGGCGGGCGGAAACGCGGGGCCGGCGCAGACGAGGCGGACAAGAAATTCGAGAGACGGGCAGGCGGGCGCGCCGAAAGTTAGGGCGCACTGGTCTGGTTTTGTCTCTCACGCTCTTTGACATCGCAGATATCTGAAGAGATATGCGGGCGGCACTGGTTCATTTCGATGGATCAAGCCTGGCATATCAAC
>NZ_CP022189.1:2550000-2693385 GCF_003111685.1 Alloyangia pacifica
GTTGTTGTGCACCCGGCAGGGGCTTTTGCCCTCGCGGATCATCTGCAGTTTCAGCGCCTTGTCCCGGCTCGGCTGGGGGCCGCAGCGCAGGTCGTCGTCGGAGAGTTCGAGGTCGGCGAGCCAGGCCTCGACCGCCCCCACGTGCATCGGCGCGCCCTGATGCGAGGCGCAGGCGAGCGCCAGCTGCGGCGGCGTCAGGTGCCAGGCCTCGGCGGCGCCCGAGGCGACCAGCGGCAGGGCCTGAATCATCTTCGACGAGGAGCGCGGGTAGACCACCGCCTGCGGGTCACCCCAGGCCTCGACGATGCCGCCGGATGTGTCACAAATGACCGCATGGCCAAGGTGCAGGCTCTCGGTCAGCGGTCCGCGGCGAACCTCGACGAGGGGCACGGCAGCGGTGACGGTGTCTTGGGGCATGTGGGTCCTCACAAACGAGCGATATTCTGCCATCGGGGCTTTCTCGCCCCGCGTGTTTCGGTCTATTGTCCCGCCGTCGAGCACGAATGGTCGCGCCGGTCAAGAGACCGACAGATGTCTGGAACAGAGCTGTCACAGGTCGGGGCGCGAACGGGCAACAAGAGGCAAGCACGGCTGGAGGCTGCAGGTATGAAGTCAATTCTCGGTGGGGTTCTGGGCGCGGCGCTCGCGCTTGGCGCGACGGCTGCGGTTGCGCAGGAGGAAAGCACCAACCGGGTGAACGCGATCACCGACTGGTCGGTCTTCGAGGGGCAGAGCCCCCGCGAATGCTGGGCGGTGACCACCTACAAGGAAAGCGTCAACACCAAGGACGGCCGCGTCGTATCGGTGAAGCGCGGCGACATCCTGCTTATGGTCTTCTACCGTCCCGAGGCCAATGTGATGGGTCAGGTGGCGTTCACCGGCGGTTATCCCTTTGCGGGCGGCTCGACCGTGGCCGTGGACATCTCGGGCGAGAAGTTCGACCTCTACACCGAGGGGGAATGGGCCTGGCCGGCGACCCCGCAGGACGATGCCAAGATCATCGCGGCGATGAAGCGCGGCTCCGACGCGGTGCTCAGCGCCGGTTCGAGCCGCGGCACCAAGACCAAGGACACCTTCTCGCTGCTCGGCTTCACGGCCGCGGTGGAAGACGCCCAGAAGCGCTGCAGCGGCTGAGCCGCAGGCACGTCGCCCTCGGGGCCGAAAGGCCGCAGGTCTGTTGAATTTTTCCGGGGCCATCCGCAGATGAGCTTCTTCAAGGGAACGCGCCTGCGCGTTCCCTTTGACTTATTGCAGCCGAATCCTGTATGGAGAGGCCTTCTTTTTCCGAGGATGACGTGATGACTGCCAGCGCGCCGATCACCCAGGACGTGGTGACGATCCCCCGCAAGCTGCCGGAAGACGGCAAGCTGAACCTCGTCGGGCTGACCCGCGACGCCCTGCGCGCCGCGTTGATCGAGGCCGGAACGCCAGAGAAGCAGGCGAAGATGCGTGTGGGTCAGATCTGGCAGTGGGTCTATCACTGGGGCGTGCGCGACTTCGCCGAGATGACCAACCTCGCCAAGGACTACCGGACGCTGCTCGATGACAAGTTCACCATCGACCTGCCCGAGATCGTCTCGAAACAGGTTTCGGAAGACGGCACCCGCAAGTATCTCGTGCGGATCGCCGGCGGACACGAGGTCGAGGTGGTCTACATCCCCGAGGAAGACCGTGGCACGCTCTGCATCTCGAGCCAGGTGGGCTGCACGTTGACCTGCTCGTTCTGCCACACCGGCACGCAGAAACTGGTACGCAACCTCACCGCGGGCGAGATCATCGGCCAGGTCATGCTAGCACGTGACGACCTCGGCGAGTGGCCCGAACCCGGTACAGGCACCGGCGAGAGCGGGCCGCGCCTCTTGTCGAACATCGTGCTCATGGGCATGGGCGAGCCGCTCTACAACTTCGACAACGTGCGCGACGCGATGAAGATCGCCATGGACGGCGAGGGGATCGCCCTGTCGCGCCGCCGCATCACCCTCTCGACCTCGGGCGTGGTGCCGGAGATCGCCAAATGCGCCGAAGAGATCGGCTGCCTGCTGGCCGTAAGCTTCCACGCCACCACCGACGAGGTGCGCAACAAGCTTGTGCCGATCAACAAGCGCTGGAACATCGAAGAGCTGCTGAACACCCTTCGCGAGTATCCGCGCTTGTCGAATTCCGAGCGCATCACTTTTGAGTATGTGATGCTCAAGGACGTGAACGACACCGATGCCGATGCGCGCCGCCTGGTGAAGCTGATCCAGGGCATTCCCGCCAAGATCAACCTCATCCCGTTCAACGAATGGCCCGGCGCCCCCTACCAGCGCTCGGATTGGCCGCGGATCAAGCAGTTCGCCGACATCATCTACAAGGCAGGTTACGCCTCGCCGATCCGTACCCCGCGCGGCGAGGACATCATGGCCGCCTGCGGCCAGCTGAAATCGGCCACCGAACGCGCCCGCAAATCGCGCAAGCAAATCGAGGCCGAGACTGGCCTCGGCGGCGCGGCTTGACTTACCTGATTTAAACAATCAGGATTACCTCACCCAGCCAGTCCCGTCTTCGGGACAGCCCGGATCGACGGCCCTTCAGGGGCGACTGGCTGGGAGAGGTTCCATGCGACATGAACGGTTCGACCGGGTGGCTCTGCGCCCCGCGGAAACGCGGGTGGTACAGCTGCTGCGGCTCTGGCGCGAGGCGGACGAGGCCACTGCGCAGCTCGAGCTGCGCGATGCGCTCGGGTTCAGCCGCGCGCGTTCCTGCCTGCGCGCCTTCGGGGACTTCGCCGAGATCCTGACCCGCCACGGCTGGCACGGGCCGCTGATTCTGCCCACCGACGCCTTGGGCGTCTCGGACGACGAGCGCGCGATCGCGCGTTTCGTCATGACCGCCACCGAGCAGGACCGCGACCTCGCGCTGGCCGAGGCCGCCATGCTGGTGCTGCCGGCGCATATCCTGCCGCTCGCCAATGCCGCCGAGCGGGTCGGCCTGCCGCTGCTCTGCGAGGAATGCCGCAGGCGGCTGGAGTGTTCGCTCAACTGACCGCTGCCTCCATCGCACAATGCGACACTGGGCCCCTTGACCTTCCAGTGACTGGAACCCCTATGTAGGGAGCCGACCAGTATTGGAAGGAGTCGCGCCATGGCCCAAGACAGCCTGCGCTTCGAAGTGACGAAGATGACCTGCGGCGGCTGCGCCGGACGCGCGCAAAGGGCGCTCGCGGGGGTCGAGGGGGTCACCGACGCCTCGGTGAACCTCGCGACGAAGATGGCGCATGTGGAGGGCAGCGCCGGCGTCCCTGCCCTGCGCGCCGCGCTCGACAAGGCGGGCTACCCGGCGCGCGAGGCTGCCCTGCGCCTCGGCATCGCGGGGATGAGCTGCGCCTCCTGTGCGGGGCGTGTGGAGCGGGCGCTGGCGGGTGTACCGGGTGTGCTCTCGGCCAATGTGAACCTCGCCAGCGAGACCGCCGAGGTGAAATTGCTCGCGGGCTCCGCCGAGGCTGCCGCGCTGATCCGCGCGGTCGAGGGGGCGGGTTACAAGGCCAGCCTCACCAGCGACGACAGCGCCGAACAGGCGGCGCGCAAGACCGCCGAGCAGGCGGCGCTGAAGCGTGACCTGATCATTGCCGCCGCGCTGACAGCGCCAGTCTTCCTGATGGAGATGGGCGGGCATTTCATCCCCGGCATGCATCATTTGATCGCCGCGACCATCGGCACCACCAGCGCCTGGTTCATCCAGTTCGTGCTGGTCACCGCCGTGCTCGTGTGGCCGGGCCGGCGCTTCTACCAGATCGGCCTGCCATTGCTGCTCAAGGGCGCTCCGGACATGAACTCGCTGGTCGCGCTCGGCACGCTGGCGGCCTGGCTCTATTCCACCGTCGCGCTCTTCCTGCCCGGGCTGCTGCCCGAGGGCACGCGGGCGGTCTATTTCGAGGCCGCGGCGGTCATTGTCACGCTGATCCTGCTCGGTCGATTCCTCGAGGCGCGGGCGAAGGGCCGCACCGGGGCGGCGATCAAGCGGCTGGTCGGGCTGAAACCCTCAACCGCGCGGGTCGAGCGCGGCGGCGAGATCACCGAGCTGCCGATTGCCGACGTAACGCTGGGCGATGTGCTGCATGTCCGCCCCGGCGAGCGCATCGCAGTCGATGGCGAGGTGCTCACCGGGCGCTCCTACGTCGATGAAAGCATGATCACCGGCGAACCCGTGCCCATCGAGAAATCCGAGGGCGCCACGGTCGTTGGCGGCACGGTCAACGGCGCGGGCGCACTCAGTTTCCGGGCGACGGCTGTCGGCGCAGACACCATGCTGGCGCGGATCATCGCCATGGTCGAAGAGGCGCAGGGGGCCAAGCTGCCGATCCAGGCGCTCGCCGACAAGGTGGTGATCTGGTTCGTGCCGGCGGTCATGGCCGTGGCTGCGCTGACCTTCCTGGCCTGGCTCATCTTCGGCCCCTCCCCCGCCCTCACCTACGCGCTGGTCGCCGGGGTCTCGGTGCTGATCGTCGCCTGCCCCTGCGCCATGGGGCTCGCCACGCCGACCTCGATCATGGTGGGCACCGGGCGGGCGGCCGAACTGGGTGTGCTCTTCCGCAAGGGGGACGCGCTGCAGCGGCTTGAAAGCGTCGGCATCGTCGCCTTCGACAAGACCGGCACGCTAACAGAGGGCCGCCCCGAGCTCGTGCGCAAAACCGCCGCGCCGGGCTTCGCCGAGGCCGAGGTGCTGCGCCTTGCCGCCAGCGCCGAGCAAAGCTCGGAGCATCCCATCGCGCGGGCGCTGGAGCGCGCCGCCGAGGGCCCCCTTCCAAAGGCCGAGGACGTCGAGGCGATCGCGGGGCATGGTCTCAGCGCCACCGTGGACGGCCGCCGCATCCTGGTTGGCGCCGCCCGACTGATGGCGCGCGAGGGCATAGATCTCGGCCCGCTCAGCGCCGCGCATGACGAGATCGCCGGTGCCGGGCAGACGCCCGTGCTGGTTGCGGTCGATGGGCAGATCGCCGGGGCGTTGGCCGTCGCCGACAAGGTCAAGCCGGGGGCCAGGGCGGCGGTTGCGAAACTGCACGAGATGGGGCTCAAGACCGCGATGATCACCGGCGACACGCGCGCCACGGCGCGGTCCATCGCCGCCGAGCTCGGCATCGACCACGTCGAGGCCGAGGTGCTGCCCGAAGGCAAGCGCGACGCGGTGCGGGCGCTGCGCGATGAGCATGGCGCCGTGGCTTTCGTCGGGGACGGCATCAACGACGCCCCGGCGCTGGCCGAGGCCGAGGTGGGTCTCGCCATGGGCACCGGCACGGATGTCGCCATCGAAAGCGCCGACGTGGTTCTGGTCTCGGGTGACACGAAAGGCGTGGTCGAGGCGGTGCATCTCAGCCGCGCGGTGCTGCGCAATATCCGGCAGAACCTCTTCTGGGCCTTCGGGTACAACGTCGCGCTGATCCCGGTGGCGGCGGGTGTCTTCTACCCGGCGTTCGGCACGCTGCTCTCGCCGATGCTGGCGGCGGGGGCGATGGCGCTTTCGTCGGTCTTCGTACTGAGCAACGCGCTGCGGTTGCGACGGCTGGTCCCCGCCATGCCGCCAGAGACCCGCCCGCACCGGGCACAAGGCCACAGCCACGAGGAGGCGCACGTATGAACATCGGAGACGTCGCGATCCGCGCCGGGCTGCCGCCCAAGACCATCCGCTATTACGAGGACATCGGCCTCGTGACCCCACACCGCGGCAGCAACGGGTACCGCGCCTTCACCGAACGGGACGTGCACAAGCTGGCCTTCCTGGCACGGGCCCGCGCGCTCGGGTTCACCATCGAGGACTGCCGCGCTCTGCTCGCCCTCTACGAGGACGAAAGCCGCGCCAGCGCCGAGGTGAAGCACATCGCCGAGGAGCATCTGGCGCAGATCGACGAGAAGCTTTCCCAGCTTCAGCAGATGCGCGACACGCTTGCGCATCTGGTCCAGGCCTGCCACGGCGACGACCGCCCGGATTGCCCGATCCTCACGGACCTTGCCCGCAGCCAGGGCTGAACTTCAGTCCTGAAGCTCCAGCCCGAGCAGCGCCGTGCGCGTGGCGCGCCAGACCGGCAGGACCACGTCCAGGCTGTCCGGAGGCAGCGGCGCACCCGCGCGCGCCCTGTCCTCCTGAAGGCGCAGCACCCGGTGCAGCGCACTGGCGCCGAAGACCGCCGCGGAGCCGGCGATGCGGTGAACCTTTTCGGCGTAGCGCTCGGGCTCGATCCCCGCGCCCAGCTCCTCGGCCAGACCGGCGAGGCCGGTCTCGGTTTCCTGCAGGAAACGGTCGCGCAGGGTGGCGAAAAGCTCGGGCCCGAGCGACTCTGCCGCCGCGCCGAGCGCGACGTCGTCGAGCACATCCTCGGCCGTCCCTGGTGGGCCATCCGCGCCGGTGCCGGAGCGGTCGGTGCTGCTGTCCGCCCTCGGCGCGAGGCCGGAGATCACCTCGGCCAACGCGCGCCAGGTGATCGGCTTTGTCAGCGTGGCGCTCATGCCAGCATCGCGGAAGCGCGCCACGTCGGCCGGCAACGCGTGGGCCGTGAGTGCGACGATCGGTGTCTCGACGTTGGCGCCGCCGCCGACGCGGATGCGCCGCGTCGTCTCGACCCCGTCGAGACCAGGCATGGAAATGTCCATCAGCACGATGTCGAAGCGCTCTGTCGCGGCGATGCGCAGCCCCTCGGCGCCGTCATGCGCCTCGGACACCGAATGGCCCATCTTGCGCAGCATGGCCGTCGCGACGAGGCGGTTCACCGGGTTGTCCTCGACCACGAGGACCCGCGAAGGGGCCATCTCGGGGATGGACTCGACCGGCTGCGTCAACACCGTCTTCTTCGGCGCGCGCTCGGCGGGCAGAGAGACATGGAACCGCGTGCCCTCGCCCGGATCGCTCTCGACCGAAACCTCGCCCCCCATGGCCCGCACCAGCCTCCGTACGATGCCAAGGCCGAGCCCGGTGCCCTCGGCGGCCCGCATGTAGGAGGAGTCGAGCGTGACGAAATCCTCGAAGATGCGTTCGAGCTGGTCCTGCGGAATTCCGATGCCGTTATCGTCGACCTCGAAGGTCAACCTCCCGTCCTCCGACAGGGCGAAGAGCGAGAGCTGGATCTCGCCGTTCTCGGTGAACTTGATCGCATTGCCGACGAGGTTCACCAACACCTGCCGAAGCCGCGCCCGGTCACCCATCAGCAGCGGGACGGCCTCATCGGGCAGCCGGACCTGCAGCATGTTGCCCCGCGCAGCGGCGGTGGGGCGCAGCACGTCGACAACCTCGCGCGCCAGGTCCACCGGGCAATAGGGCGTGCGGGCGAAGCTGAACCGCCCGTTCTCGAGCCGCGAATGGTCGAGAACGTCGTTCACGTGCTGCAGCAGCACGTCGCCGGCGCGGCGCAGGATCTGCAGGTATTCGCGCTGATCGCGGCCCAGTTCGGTCTCGCTCAGCAACTCGAGCGCGCCGATCATCCCGTTCAGCGGGGTGCGCATCTCGTGGCTCATGATCGCGATGAAGCGGGCCTTGGCCTGCTCCCCCTCGACGGCGCGGTCCCGCGCCTCGACCAGCTCCTCCTCGGCGCTGATGTCGCGGGTGATATCGCGGAAGTAGATCGCCCGCAGCAGATCGCCCTCGTGCTCGGTCTCGGTCACCGAGAGTTCCATCGGGTAGC
Source organism: Alloyangia pacifica (assembly GCF_003111685.1). Lineage (NCBI taxonomy): Bacteria > Pseudomonadati > Pseudomonadota > Alphaproteobacteria > Rhodobacterales > Roseobacteraceae > Alloyangia > Alloyangia pacifica. The sequence continues at coordinate 2,557,649 of NZ_CP022189.1, forward strand.
GGCTGCCATCGGCCCGCACGCCCTCGCACCGCACCCGCCCGCGCCCTGCGTGGCGTCCAAGGCCCTGACCTTTGGCCTCTTCGCTGTCTTTCGGAAACAGCAGCGTCGAGACGCGCTGGCCCAGCACCTGCCGACGGTCATGGCCCGAGATACAGCCCGCCGCACCGTTGAACTGCAGGATGACCCCGTCACGATCTGTGACCACGATCCCGTCGAGCGCGGTGGAGACCACCGCCTCGAGCCGGTGGTTTGCCTTCGCCCGCCGTTGCGCCTGGTCGCGCGCCACATGCATCAGCTGCCAGAGCGCCACGACGCCGAGCGCCAGCGCCAGCACGAGGATCAGCGCCATGCCCGAGAGGCGCACGAGCGAATTCATCACCTTGCGCCGCTGCATGTCCGAAGCCGCCGAGAAGGCCCGCACCCCCGAGAGCGAGACTTCCCGCACGGCGAGCCGCACCTGCTCGGCCTCGGTGCGCAGCTTCGGCAGCGCAGCCAGGAGCCCACTGTCGGGGCCATCGAGATATGGCACGGCCCGGTCGAGAAAGGATCTCACCGTCTCCATCGGCTGCTGCGCGCTCGGCGTATTCACGATGCCGGCGTAAAGCGCGCCCCGCGAAACGGTCTTGTATCGGCTGAAGAAAATATCAAAGGCCAACCGCAACTCTTCGATCCGCAGATATTCGACGGGCCGGTCCAGCTCGCTTTGCAGGCGGCTGAATTCCACCTCCATTTGCGCCAGCGACCATTGACCATTGTCCGAATTGGCGGTGGCGAGCCCCTGGATCTGCCGGGCGGCATCGACCGTCAGCAACACCAAGGCCGCGAGACACAAAACGATAAAGGGCGCGCTCAGCGCGGCCCAGCGTTTGCGGGTTGGAAGGCTACTGCCCTCGTCGGAGGAGGTTGCGGCGCTCACGGCTCGATAACGATCCGGCTGAGCTGCCAGATGCTGCGCGCAAAGATGATCTCGCTGCGGTACTCGGGATAGTCGTCAAAGGGGTAGACGATCCAGAGCGGCCCCTTGTCGCGCACGCTCATCAGCGAGCCGTTGCGGGCCCAGGCGATGATCGGCCCCTCCGGCACCGCGTCCTCGAGCGGAATTTCGGCGGAATACTCGTTGATCGCCACCGCCCGCAGCGACCCCTCGGTCACCTGCAGCGCCTGAACCAGATCGTGCAGGGACACGCCGGTGAAGCGCTGCGCTCCCTCGGTCCAGATGGTGGCAGTGGTGAAGGTCGTGGTCCCGATGGATTCCAGCATGTGCAAATCAAATTGGGCGCCCTCGGGAGCGTTTGTCACGGGCACCGCGCCGGTCACCGTCAGCAGCACCGGCCCCTGGGGCGCTTCGAGCGAAATGGCAAACGCCGGAACGGTCTTGAGAAGGAAAAACGCACAGCAAGCTACCCAACGGAACATGACGCTCAACCTCCTTGCGAACCTTATTGCCGCTCAATATCATACGAGCCAGTTACCCAAGCGCAAAGAGCTACCATATTGCGAGTGACCGAACCAGTTAGCGAAACCAACCGGTAATAATTTTGCGCCAGAAATCGCTTGTGGCATAGGCCGCACCCGGAGGACATATGCGTATTCTGGTCGCCGATGACCACGACCTCGTCCGAGAAACGATTGCCGCCTTCCTGCGCTCGGAGGGTATCGATGACGTGGACACTGCGGCAACGCTGGACGAGGCGATCGCGCTTGTCGACCGAGGCATTTCCTTCGACCTGATCCTGCTAGATTACAATATGCCCGGCATGTCCGGCCTCACGGGGCTCGACCGCATGCGCGAGGCCTGCGCGGGTGTGCCCGTGGCGCTGCTTTCGGGCACCGCGACGGCCGACATCGCCCAGGCGGCGATTCGCTCCGGCGCGGCGGGGTTCATTCCCAAGACCCTGCCCTCCAAGACGATTGTCAGCGCCGCGCAGGTGATGGCCGCGGGCGAGGTTTTTGCCCCCTATAGCTTCATGACCCAGGTTCCCGACGGCAAGGCCGCCGAGCTGACCCCGCGCGAGCGCGAGGTGCTCCGTGGCCTCTGCGCCGGCAAGTCCAACAAGGAGATCGCCCGCGATCTCGACCTGCAGGAAGTGACGATAAAGCTGCACGTGAAGACCCTCAGCCGCAAGCTCGAGGCGCGCAACCGCACCCACGCGGCCATGATCGCCAAGGAACTCAACCTGGCCTGACCACGCCCGAGATCGGCGCGGGCGTGGAGGACCTCAGATCCAGCGCAGCTTGCGCAGGATCAGCATTTGCAGCGCGACGACGATCAGCAGTCCGCCGCAGAACAACCAGAACGCCACCGGCTCGCTTGCGCCCGGCATCCCCGCGACGTTGATCCCGAAGAGCCCGGTCAGGAAGCCGAGCGGCAGGAAGAGCGCCGAGAGCACCGACAGCATGTACATGTTGCGGTTCAGCCGGTCCGAGAGCTGCCCTGCCAGCTCGTCGCGCACCAGCGCCATGCGCTCGCGCATCGCGTCGGCATCTTCCACCACCCGCTCCAGCGCATCCAGCTCCTCCTCGAGCTGACGCAGATCGTCGATCTCAAGCCAGTCCGGATGGCTGCCCTGCAAGGCCCGCAGGGCGTCGCGCTGCGGCAGCAGGTAGCGCCGAAGGATGATGGCGCGGCGGCGCAACTCGACCAGCTGCTGGCGCATCGCCTCGTGCCCCTCCTCGAGCACGTCCTCCTCGAGCTGGTCGGCCTCGTCCTCGATGCCGCTCCAGAAGGCCTCGATCCGGTAGGTCAGCCGCTCGACCAGCAGCGACAGGAACGCGGCGCAATCCTCGGGACCGCTGCCCAGTTCGAGCGCCTGCGCAATGTCCTCCACCGCCCGCACCTTTCGGCGCGACAGGCTGACGATGCGGTTCTCGTCGATCCACAGGCGGATCGAGACCATGTCCTCGGGGTCTTCCCCCTCGATCGTGTTGATGCCGCGCAGGATGACGATGAGCCCGTCGCCGATGCGGGTGATGCGCGGCCGGGTTTCCTCGGCCACCAGCGCGTCGATGATCGTCGGGTCGAGGTACGAGAGGTTATCCACAATCCACCCCGGCGCATCGGGATGCGCGGCGCGCAGGTGCACCCAGCCCAGCGTGTCGCTGCGCAACACCTCCGGGGCCTCTGGGGGTAGCAGGCGCCGCCCACGGTCCGGCCCCGAGAGCACGAATCCGGTTTCGATCAGGTTTTCGGGGTGTGGGACAAGCTCTTGCATGGGCCAGAAAGTACACCGGATCAGGCAAAGGACAAGCGCCCCCGGTTGCGCGGAAATTCGACGCCATTTCAAGGACTCCACCGGGTGGGCCCGGGCGTCGATCCAGGCTGTTCAAAAACGCACAGGGCCTGGTGATTTTTTGGAAACCCAAGGGTTTTTTAAGTTTAGTTCACAAAAAATCTGCGCCTGAAACTAAACCCCTCAGTTCATTTCCTCAGAAAATTTGCAGGTTCCCTCCCTGTGGGAAGCCGGTCGCTCACTTTCAAGCCCACGATTTCGCGATCAGCCGTGAGCAATCCGGTGATTTGATAAATGTCCTCAGAACAACGATTTACTCCTCATCCCCGACGCAAGAAGGGATGCGGCGACGCCTGACGCCACCGCAATCAACCGCAAGAAATAGGAATGTCGTCATGAAAACTCTCATCGCATCCGCACTGATCGCCACCGCTGCCTTGACAGGCGCTGCCTCCGCAGCAACCTCGACCTCCGCTGCCGCACAGAGGGAAATCCTGTCCCTGATCCCGCAGGCAGAACTGTCGGGTCTGACCGCCGCCGAGATCGTCTCGGTTGCCCAGGCGATGGACCGCGTCGACGGCGCCGCGCAGAAGATCGGCACCGGCGAGGCCCTGATCAAATCGCTGCAGTGAGCGGCGCGGCGCGTCCTCCCACGCGCCCTCGCTTCCCCCTTCACGCGACACCTCGCGTGACGGATACGGCGGGCCGTCCGATCTGAACGACCCGCTCCTCCCCGGGGCAACAGTCCCCAGCGCCTCGGCGCCTCCCCAAATGGCATCGAAGAATGCCGCTCAAAATGTTACGGAAGGATCCTCCCATGAAAACCCTCATCACCTCCGCCCTGATCGCCACCGCAGCCCTGACCGGTGCAGCATCTGCGGCCTCCACCGCTGCGAACGCGACCAACATCATCGAAAGCGCGCTGCCCGGCACCGATCTTTCGGCGCTGAGCACCGAGCAGCTGGTGGCCGTCGCGGGCACCCTGCAGAACACCGACGGCGGCGCCGCCAAGAAAGCCGGCGTGACCCGCGCGCTGATCAAGTCGCTGCAGTTCAAGGCAGAGCAATAAGCCACTCCGGGCTGCGGCCTCCGCAGCCCCAGATGCGCCGATCGCGGCGCGAGGGCCGGTCCGTTCGCGGGTCGGCCTTTTCATGTGCCGGTTCATGATCCGGGCGCCGCAGGGGCGGCCACGGCGTGCAACAACTGGCCAACGAAAAGGGGCCGCCCGATGGGCGGCCCCTTCGCAATGCCCGCCCGGTCCGGGGACCGGGCCGAAGCGCATCACTCGATGATTTTCGACACGACGCCGGAGCCGACGGTGCGGCCGCCTTCGCGGATTGCGAAGCGCAGACCATCTTCCATGGCGATCGGGGCGATCAGTTCCACGGCGAACTTCAGGTTGTCGCCGGGCATGACCATCTCGGTGCCCTCGGGGAGGGTCACGGTGCCGGTCACGTCCGTGGTGCGGAAGTAGAACTGCGGACGGTAGTTCGCGAAGAACGGCGTGTGACGGCCGCCTTCTTCCTTGGTCAGGATGTAGACCTCGGCTTCGAACTTGGTGTGCGGCTTGACCGAACCAGGCTTGCAGAGAACCTGGCCACGCTCAACGCCTTCGCGGTCGATGCCGCGCAGCAGGGCGCCGATGTTGTCGCCGGCTTCACCGCGGTCGAGCAGCTTGCGGAACATTTCCACACCGGTGCAGGTGGTCTTCTTGGTGTCGCGGATGCCGACGATTTCCAGTTCGTCGCCGACGTTCACAACGCCACGCTCCACGCGGCCGGTGACCACGGTGCCGCGGCCCGAGATCGAGAACACGTCTTCGATCGGCATCAGGAACGGCTGGTCCACGGCGCGTGCCGGCTGCGGGATGTACTCATCCACGGCCGCCATCAGTTCGCGGATCTTGTTCTCGCCGATTTCCGGGTCACGGCCTTCCATCGCGGCCAGAGCCGAGCCGGCGATGACGGGGATGTCGTCGCCCGGGAAGTCGTAAGCCGACAGCAGTTCGCGGATTTCCATCTCGACGAGCTCGAGCAGCTCTTCGTCGTCGACCTGGTCAACCTTGTTCATGAACACGACCATGGCGGGGATGCCCACCTGGCGGCCCAGAAGGATGTGCTCGCGGGTCTGCGGCATGGGGCCGTCAGCTGCGTTCACAACCAGGATCGCGCCGTCCATCTGCGCCGCGCCGGTGATCATGTTCTTCACGTAGTCGGCGTGGCCGGGGCAGTCCACGTGCGCGTAGTGACGCGCGTCGGTCTCGTATTCCACGTGCGCGGTCGAGATCGTGATGCCGCGTGCCTTTTCTTCCGGCGCGCCGTCGATCTGGTCGTACGCGCGGAAGTCACCGAAGTACTTTGTGATCGCTGCGGTCAGCGTGGTCTTGCCGTGGTCAACGTGACCGATCGTGCCGATGTTGCAGTGCGGTTTGCCGCGCTCAAACTTTTCCTTTGCCATCTTTCCAGACGTCTCACCTCTAGGGGGTCGACTGCGACCCGGTTTCGCATCGCGGGCCGTTTATTGGGTCGGGAGCGGAAAATCAAGCGTCTGTTGATATCTGCAGCCTCAAAGCCGCGCTAATTCGGTCACGCTTTCGCGCGCCCGGCCCTCAACCGGCATGTCGCCAGGGCAGAGTCCGCGCCCGAAAAGCCAAGTCCGAGCTCGCCGGAGCCTTCGCCCGGGGCCGAATATCCCGGGGATGACCTGGGCGCAGGCCTAAGGAGGGGCAGAGCCCCCGTCCGCTACTCCCTGTGCGCGCCCGGCACCCAGAGCACATCCGCGGTGCCGCCCTCATTGGCCATGCGCGCGGCGCAGAAGAACCAGTCGCTAAGCCGGTTGAGGTATTTCACCGCATGTGTGTTCACCTCCTCCGAAGCCGCCAGCTCAACCGCGCGGCGCTCGGCGCGGCGGGCGACGGTGCGACACTGGTGCAGGAAAGCCGAGGCCGGCGAGCCCCCGGGCAGCACGAAGCTGCGCAACGGTTCGAGCTGGGCGGTCATCGCGTCCATCTCCGCCTCGAGCCGTTCGACCTGCGCCTGCGTCACGCGCAGCACCGGGTAGCCGGCCTCGGCGTCGCGCGCCATGTCGGGGCGGCCGAGATCAGAGCCGAGGTCGAAAAGGTCGTTCTGGATCCGCGCCAGCGCAGCGTCGAGCTCCCCCTCCGCATGCAGCCGCGCGAGACCAACCACCGAGTTCAGTTCGTCCACCGTGCCATAGGATTCGACCCGCGCGCAGTATTTCGGCACCCGGGTGCCATCGACCAGCGCGGTGTCGCCCTTGTCGCCGGTGCGGGTGTAGATCTTGTTGAGCACGATCATCGTCAGCTTCTCCGGATAAACACGAAAAGCAGGATCAGAAGCACCGCGACGAATTGCGCGATGATGCGCCAGCGCATCGCCTTGTTGGCGTATTTCTTGTTGAAGGCCCCGCCCTTGGCAAAGGAACCGATGCCGAAGAGCAGGATGCCCACGACCGCCATCATCACGACGGCCACGACCAGAAACAGCGGATCCTTCTGCATTGCGCAGCCTCCCTATCCTCTTTGCCCCCACATAGCCGCTTCGGGCCCAAAAGCGAAGCCGGCGCGGCTGCGACCTTAGCGCGCCACCCGTCGCGGCGCCTTCGTCACCGGGCGCGGGCGATCAGCGCGTCGAGCAGCCGGGTCGGCAACAGGCGGCGCAGGGTGCCCATGATGTGCGTCGCGGTGGTCACGTAGTAGCGCGGCGCCGGGTGGTCGCTCTCGAGCGCGAGGATGAGCTTCTCGGTGACCGCCGAGCCCGGCAGCTCGAAGGTATCCGGCTGGCCGCCCGATGGTGCGTAGAGCCGCTTCAGCAGAGAGCGCTCGTATTGCGTGCGGCGCGGGCTGGCCTGCCAGTCCACCCAGCGTTCGAAATGCGGAACAGAATTGGCGCGGATGCGTGAGGTGATCGGGCCGGGCTCAAGCAGGATCACCTTGATCGGCGTGTCCGACATCTCGAGGCGCAGCACATCCGTCAGCCCCTCCAGCGCGTGCTTGGTCGAGACATAGGCGCCGCGCCAGGGCATCGGCACGAGTCCCAGCACCGAGGAGCAGTTGATGATGCGACCGTGGCCCTGCGCCCGCATCACCGGGATCACCATGCGGGTGAGAGTGTGCCAGCCAAAAAGGTTGACCTCGAAGATCTCGCGCAGGGCGCCGGTGGGCAGGTCTTCCAGCGCCCCGGGTGCGGCATGGGCGCCGTTGTTGTAGAGCACGTCGAGCGTGCCGCCTGTCGCCGCCAGCACCTCGGCCAGCGCCTGCGCCATCGAAGCCTCGTCGGTGTAGTCGAGCCGCGGGCTCTCGAAGCCCATGAGCCGCATGCGGGCGCAATCCTCCTCGCGCCGACAGCTGGCGAAGACCCGCCAGCCCCGCGCGCGAAGACCTCGGGCGGCAGCTTCGCCGATGCCCGAGGAACAGCCGGTGATGAGAATGGTTTTCCGCGGGGTCCCTGCCCCACCCTGCGCCTCTGTCTGCGCCATCATGCCTGCCCCGCCGTGCTGCCTTGCCTATTTGTTGCAGGGATAGGCGAGCCAGCGGCGGGCTGCAATCGGCCGCCGGGTTCTGCGGCCGGGCCTGGCGCCGCTCAGTTGGCGGCGCTCAGATAGGCGTCATACATCCAGCCGGCGGTGCCGCCTTGGGCCTGGAGCTTCACCCAGCCGTCTCCGGGGTCCGAGAGCACCTCGACCTTGGCACCTTCGGCGAGCTGCCCGACGACAGAGTAACCGGTGCCGGGTCCGTGGCGCAGGTTGACCCGCGTGCCGGTGACGCGGCGCAGGTCCGCGGAGATCGCATTAGTCGCAGCGGCGGAGGCGACCGCAGGCGTGGCAACCGCGGTTTCCGGCTCGAAGCTGGCCGAGATCGGCTGCGCAGGGACCGCGGCGAGCGACACGTCGATCGCCTCCGCCGACACCTTGGTCACCGCGGGCTGCGGCGAATCGGGGGCGGAAATATCGGCCAGCGAGGCGGTGCTGGCGCGGGTGACCTCCGGGGCGGTCTGCGCGCTGGCGATCGAAGCCGAGGCCGCACGCGGCGCCGCCGGGCTGGTGAAGCCCCAGGCAAGCAGGTTGGGAAGTTCGACGGAGTGCGCCCCGGGCTCGAAATTCGCGCCGCCGGACAATGCGTACCAGGCCCAGCCGAGCGCGGCAAAGGTCGTGACCATCAGACTTTTCATGCTGAAATCTCCCGTACAGGAAAGGGCTGGGTGAAAAGGGCCGCAAACGCGCCGCTCAAATACTCGGCGCCATACACACCATAGTTGATTTCAGCGTCTCGGATAAGCGGAATTCGGGAAATTTGGCGCCCTGGCTGATTTCCCGATGGGGATCGCTTGCCCGCGCTTTTCAGCGCGGGTATCACAATATGCATGAATGATATCGTCGATGACCCCAACATGAACCCTCGTAACGTGGCAGAAACTCTGCGCCGGGCGATCGGCGAGCGCTATCTGACTTATGCTCTTTCGACGATCATGAACCGGGCGCTGCCAGACGCCCGCGACGGGCTTAAACCCGTGCATCGTCGTATCCTTTATGCAATGCGCCGGCTGCGACTTAGTTCCACCGGAGGCTTTCTGAAGTCGGCAAAAATCTCCGGCGACACCATGGGGGACTTCCACCCGCACGGCGACGCGGCGATCTACGACGCCATGGCCCGCCTCGCGCAGGATTTCACCATCCGCTACCCGCTGGTCGACGGTCAGGGCAACTTCGGCAACATCGACGGCGACAACCCGGCGGCCTCGCGCTACACCGAGGCGCGGATGACCATCATGGCCGAGGCGCTGCTGCAGGGTCTCGACGAGGACGCGGTCGATTACCGCCCGAACTACGACGGCCGCCTTGAAGAGCCTGTCGTGCTGCCCGCCTCCTACCCCAACCTGCTCGCCAATGGATCGAGCGGCATCGCGGTGGGCATGGCGACCAACATCCCGCCGCACAACATCGGCGAGCTGATCGACGCTTGCCTGCATCTCATCAAGTCGCCGAACGCGGCGGACGAGACGCTGCTGAACTACGTGCCCGGCCCCGACTTCCCCACCGGCGGGGTGATCGTCGAGCCGCGCGAGAACATCGCCCAGGCCTATGCGACGGGCCGCGGCTCGATCCGCCTGCGCGCCAAGTGGGAGGTCGAGGACCTTGGCCGCGGCATGTGGCAGGCCGTGGTCACCGAGATTCCCTATCAGGTGCAGAAGTCCAAGCTGGTCGAGCGGCTGGCCGAGCTGATCCAGACCAAGAAGGTCCCGATCCTCGCCGACATCCGCGACGAGAGCGCCGAGGACATCCGCATGGTGCTCGAGCCGAAGACCAAGAACGTCGACCCCGACGTTCTGATGAACATGCTGTTCCGCAATTCGGACCTGGAAATCCGCTTCTCGCTGAACATGAATGTGCTGATCGACGGCGTGACGCCGAAGGTCTGCTCGCTGAAGGAGGTGCTGCGCGCCTTCCTCGACTTCCGGCGCGACGTGCTCTGCCGCCGCTCGCGGCACCGGATGGAGAAGATCGACCACCGCCTCGAGGTGCTCGAGGGCCTGATCATCGCCTTCCTCAACCTCGACCGCGTCATCGACATCATCCGCTACGACGAGGACCCCAAGGCTGCGCTGATGCGCGAGGACTGGGGCCGGAAGACCGCTCGGGCGACCTCCGAGGCCGATTACGTCTCTCCTGCTCCGGTGTCGGGCGAGGAATTCGGCCTCACCGAGGTGCAGACCGAGGCCATCCTCAACATGCGCCTGCGCAGCTTGCGCAAGCTCGAAGAAATGGAGCTGGTCGCCGAACGCGACAAGCTGATGGAGGAGCGCGCCGGGCTCGAGGACTTGCTGGCCAGCGAAGATCTGCAGTGGAAGACCATCTCGAGCGAGTTGCGCGACGTGAAGAAGGCCTTCACCAAGGGGCTTGACCGCGGCGCCCGTCTGACCGGCTTCGCCGAGGCGGGCGAGGTCGAGGACGTGCCACTGGAAGCGATGATCGAGCGTGAGCCGATCACCGTGGTCTGCTCGCAAATGGGCTGGATCCGCGCGATGAAGGGCCATATCGACCTCGGCTCCGAGCTGAAATTCAAGGACGGCGACGGCCCGCGCTTCATCTTCCACGCCGAGACCACGGACCGGCTGCTGGTCTTCGGCTCGAACGGGCGGTTCTACACGCTTTCGGCGGCCAACTTGCCCGGGGGACGCGGCATGGGCGAGCCGCTGCGCCTGATGGTCGATCTCCCCAACGAAGCGCAGATCATCGACATCTTCAGCCACGTCCCGGACCGCAAGCTGCTGCTCGCCTCCTCTGCCGGGGATGGCTTCCTGGTGCCCGAGGCCGACGTGCTGGCCCAGACCCGCACCGGCCGCCAGGTGCTCAACGTGCGCGACGACGTGATCGCCAAGGTCTGCAAACCGGTGCAGGGCGATGCCGTCGCCGTGGTCGGCGAGAACCGCAAGGTGCTGGTCTTCATGCTCGACGAATTGCCCGAAATGGGCCGCGGCAAGGGCGTGCGCCTGCAGAAATACAAGGATGGCGGCCTGTCGGACATCACCACCTTTACGCTGGCCGACGGTCTCAGCTGGAAGGACCCGGCCGGGCGCACCCGCACCGAGACGGACCTCAGCGAGTGGATCGCCAAGCGCGCCACTGCGGGCCGCATGGCGCCGCGGGGCTTCCCCAGGAACAACACCTTCACCTGATCCGCACAGGGCCGCCTCCGGGCGGCCCTTCTGCTTCGTCAGCTCGCCCGCAGGCACTCCCTCGAATCATGCGCAGAGCATGGTTCCACCGGCCAACAGAACCTGCGCGAGGAACCGGAACGTGGTCGCCTAATTTTCAGGCACTCGGCGAAATCGCCCTGAATGCGTTTCCGACCCTTCGAATTTCCGCCGCGACATGCCACCGCATCAGAGGCCATGACCTCGCGAAAACGCAGCGTCCTTTTGCTGCGCTTGCGCAAATTGTCTCTGTTTCCCCAGCGTTCACTTCGCTATCACCCCACGGGAGAATACGAAGTGCCGCGTCCCGCGCGGCGAAACCAAGGGAGAGATCCGCTCATGAAGGTGCTTGTGCCCGTGAAGCGCGTGATCGACTACAACGTGAAAGTCCGCGTGAAAGCGGATGGCACGGGCGTCGATCTTGCCAACGTCAAGATGTCGATGAACCCCTTCGACGAGATCGCCGTCGAAGAGGCGATCCGTCTCAAGGAGGCCGGCAAGGCCGAGGAGGTCGTCGTCGTCTCCATCGGCGTGAAGCAGAGCCAGGAAACCCTGCGCACCGCGTTGGCCATGGGCGCCGACCGCGCCATCCTGGTGACCGCCGCCGAGGATGTGCACACCGACATCGAGCCGCTCGCGGTCGCAAAGATCCTCGCCAAGATCGTCGAGGAAGAGGCGCCGGGGCTCGTCATCATGGGCAAGCAGGCGATCGACAACGACATGAACGCCACCGGGCAGATGCTGGCGGGCCTTCTGGGCTGGGCGCAGGCGACCTACGCCAACAAGCTCGACATCGAGGGCGATGCCGCCACGGTGGCGCGCGAAGTGGACGGCGGTCTGCAGACCATCAAGGTCGCCCTGCCCGCCATCATCACCGCCGACCTGCGCCTCAACGAGCCGCGCTATGCCTCGCTGCCGAACATCATGAAGGCCAAGAAGAAGCCGCTCGACGAGAAGACCGCCGCCGATTTCGGCGTCGACGTCTCGCCGCGCCTCGAGATCGTCAAGACCTCGGAGCCCGCAGAGCGCGCCGCTGGCATCAAGGTGGGCTCGGTCGACGAGCTCGTGGCGAAACTGAAAGACGCGGGGGCTCTCTGATGGCTGTTCTCCTTCTTGCTGAAATCAACGACGGTGCCCTGGCGCTGGACGCCACCGCCAAGGCCGTGAACGCGGCCGCGAAACTGGGCGAGGTCACGGTTCTGGCCGCCGGTGCTTCGGCTGCCGCAGCCGCCGAGGAAGCCGCCAAGATCGACGGTATCGCCAAGGTGCTGGTCGCCGAGGACGCGCTCTACGGCCACCGCCTGGCCGAGCCGGTCGCGGCGCTGATCGTGTCGCTGGCGGGCGATTACAGCCACATCGTTGCCCCGGCCACGACCGACGCCAAGAACATCCTGCCGCGCGTCGCCGCGCTGCTCGACGCGATGATCCTGACCGATGTCACCGCCGTGGTCGACGCCGACACCTTCGAGCGCCCGATCTACGCTGGCAACGCCATCCAGACGGTGAAATCGAAGGATGAAAAGAAGGTCATCACCTTCCGGACCTCTACCTTCGAAGCCGCAGGCACCGGCGGTTCGGCCGCAGTCGAGACCATCGGCGCGGGCGACAACCCGGCCCTCTCCGAATGGGTCGAGGACAAGATGGCCGAGAGCGACCGCCCCGAGCTGACTTCGGCGAAGATCGTCGTCTCGGGCGGCCGCGGCGTCGGCTCGGAAGAGGACTTCGCGATGATCGCGAAGCTCGCCGACAAGCTCGGCGCTGCCGTGGGGGCCTCGCGCGCCGCAGTGGACTCGGGCTTTGCCCCAAACGACTGGCAGGTCGGCCAGACCGGCAAGGTCGTCGCGCCCGATCTCTACATCGCGGTCGGCATCTCGGGCGCGATCCAGCACCTCGCGGGCATGAAGGACTCCAAGGTGATCGTGGCGATCAACAAGGACGAAGAGGCGCCGATCTTCCAGGTCGCCGACTTCGGCCTCGTCGCCGACCTCTTCACCGCGGTGCCGGAGCTGACCGACAAGGTCTGATCCCAGGCGAGAGAGACAAGAAGGGCCCGCCACTCCGGCGGGCCTTTTGCGTTCACGCACCGTAAAAGCGGGATTTCACCGGTCGCTCGTGCACCGATGCACCCGGGCTGTGCATTCGGGCGAATTGTCCTCGCGGCAATGAGGCGTAGGTAGGAGCGCAAGGAACGGCCATCTCCCTCCCCGGCCGCCCACTCCCACATGACCGCAGAAGGACAGCTCCCATGTCTCTTAAAGTGAAAATCATCCTCGGCTCCACCCGCCCCGGCCGCATCGTCCCGATCGTCGGCAAGTGGGTCGAAGAACTCGCCCGCGAGCAGAACGGCTTCGACGTCGAAGTTGTCGACCTCAAGGAAATCGACCTGCCGCTGCTCGACGAGGCCGGCCACCCGCGCGCCCAGGCCTACGAGCACGAGCACACGAAGAAATGGGCCGCCAAGATCGCCGAGGCCGATGCCTTCGTCTTCCTGACCCCGGAATACAACAGCTTCCCCTCGGCCGCGCTGGTCAATGCCATCCAGGCGCTGGCGGTGGAATGGGAGCGCAAGGTCGCGGCCGTGGTCAGCTACGGCGGTGTCTCCGGCGGCATGCGCGCCGCGCAGGAGCTGCGCCAGCTGCTGGTCAACATGAACGTCATGGCGCTGCCGCAGTCGGTGCCGGTGCCCTTCGTGTTCAACTTCATCGGCGACGACGGCGTGCTGCGCCCCGAACAGCCCGTGGTGGACGGCCTCAAGGGCATGTTCAACGAGCTGTCCGTCTGGGGCGAGGCGCTGAAGCCCTCGCGCGCGCAGGCCGCCTGATCCGCCCGGCGACCTTGAGCAGACAGCAAAACGCCCGGTCATCGACCGGGCGTTTTCTTTTGGCTCGTCGGCGCGCGACTTGCACTCAGGTCGACACCTGCTCGCGCAGAATCGAGGCGGTCAGCGAGATCATCAGGTAGATGCCGGAGAAGATCAGGAAGGCGAGGATCGTGTTCTCGAAGGCGCGCGGGTAGCTCGGGTCCTCCGAGGCCACCGGCTCGACGGAAGTGGTCAGGTAGCGCGCCTGGCTCTCGGCATCGCGCCGCGCCTGTTCGAGCCGCTCGAGCGCGGTCTGCAGCATCAGGTCACGCGTGGCGAGATCGGCCTGCGCGAGCTGGATCTGCACCGCCTTCTCGGCCAGCGAATCCTCCCCCGTGGTGGCGCTGGTCATCTGCGCATTGAGATCGACGAGCAGCGCCTCGAGCCGCCGCACGTCGCCCTGCGCCCCCTCGACACGGCTGCTGTTGGGCCGCGCGTTGTCGAGCAGTGCCTGCAGGGTCAGCTGCTTCTCCTGCAGCTGCACCTCGACGTTGCTGATCTGGGTGCGCAGCGAGGCGATGCGCCCCTCCGGGTCGATCACCGAGCCCTGCTGCTGCAGGCGCACGAGTTTCTCCTGCGCCTCCTGCCGGTCGGCCTGCGCCTCTTCGAGCCCGACCTCGGCATCCGTTACCGCGTTGGAGCGCTTGCGCAGCGACAGGTTGTCGACGCGGGTCTCGGCGTAGCCGATCAGCGCCCGGCTGAAGCGCGCGGCGGTTTCGGGGTCGGCGGCCTGCACCTCCATCTTCACCACGCCCTCGGTCGGGTCGTAGCCGATCTCGATGTTGCGCTTGTAGATGCCGTAGGCCTCCTCGTTCGAGGCCCCTTCGTCCAGCCGCTGCAACGGGTCGATCCGCGCCTGCTGGTAATGCGCCTTGAACCCCTCGTCGCGGTCGAGCCGCAGCATGGCGTCCTTGGACATAAGGTAGCTCTGCACCGCGATGGCATCCTGGTTCGTGGCGAACTGCGTCCCCGAGAAGAGGCTGCCCATGGACGAAGCGGAATTCTCGGCCTTGAGGATGAGGAACTCGGACTTGGTGGCATACATCGGTGTCGCCACCACGTAGAAGTAGTAGCCCGCCAGCACCGTCGGCAGCGTCACGAAAAAGGCCAGCCGGCCGAGCAGCATCATCTGCTTCTTGCGGCGGCGCTTGGCCAGCTCCTGCTGGATCTTCATGATCTCGGCAGCGCGGCGCTCTGCGGGGCTGGCGGTGTCGGTCGACGGCAACTGGCTCTTGGGTGCCACAGGCTCGGGCAACCCCTCGCTGCCTGTGGGCAGCGCCGGCAGCCCGGCGCCCGGTCCCTTGGCGCCGCCGCTTCCGCCCGTCTCGGGCACCACCAACTCAAGCATCGAGCTGCGCTGGAACGGATCGATCCCCCGCGCCCGCAGCATGCGCACCGCGTCGAGATCGGAGGCCGGCTCGAAGCCGTTCTTCTGCGCCACCCGCCGGGCGAGGCGCAGCTGGCGCCCGGTCAGCCCCTCGGCCCGGATCGCATCAAGATCGGCGGCCCCGGCGGCAGGTTTCGGTGACGCCGCGGCCGTGCCGGATGTCTTGTCCGGTGCAGCGGCCCGACCGGGTGAAGTGGACGCCGGTCGCGGCTCCGTCTGCGGCGCGGCGGCGACCTGCCCCGGTTCGGGGCGGCGGATGCGGAATTTCTTAGCCTTGGGTTTCGTAGTCATAGAGCCGTTTCGCTTCTTCCAAGGTATCAAACTGGTGCAGCTTCCCGTCCATCAGGACCGCCGCCTTGCTGGCAAATTTTTCGAGGATCGCGGGCTGATGCGAGACGATCACGATGGTGGTGGTGCGCAGACGCTCGGCGAGGATCTCGCCGGCCTTGCGGTTGAACTCGACATCGGTCGAACTCGGCATCCCCTCGTCGATCAGGTAGATGTCGAAATCCAGCGCCAGCATCAGCGAGAAGGTGAACCGCGCCTTCATCCCCGACGAATAGGTGCCGATCGGCTGGTCGAAATACTCGCCGAGCCCGCAGAGCCAGCGGCAGAAGGCCTCGACGTACTCGGGATCGAGCCCGTACATGCGCGCAATGAAACGCGCGTTCTCGCGGGCCGAGATCTTCGACACCACGCCGCCCATGAAGCCAAGCGGGAAGGACACGCGCGAGGTCCTGCGGATCTCGCCCTCGTCGGGTTTCTCGAGTCCGGCCATCATGCGAATAAGGGTGGTCTTGCCGGTGCCGTTCGGGGCGAGAATGCCGATGCTCTCGCCGACGGTGACCTGAAAGGACACGCGATCAAGGATCACCTTGCGGCGCTCCCCGGTCCAGAAGGACTTGCTGACCATATCGAACTCAATCATCACCCGACCCCCTTCACAGGGCCAACATACTCCGGCCCCCGGGATGCGTGACGGATATTTGGCGAATTAGGTCACATTATGGCCAAATTTTGAAACATCCTCCTCCTCTGCAGCCCACCATCTCCGATGCGCGGATAGTCGTGCCCACCTGCGTGATCGCGCGACCGCCGCGCCACTGGCAGGCCGATTCCTCTCGACCTATCTCTTCCGCATGACCGAGCGCCTGAGCCCCCTCCGAGACAGCATCTCCGCCTGCCGCCTTTGCGCCGCGCGGTTTGCTGCCACCGCCACCCGGCACAGCCCGCGCCCGGTGCCCTGGTTCCGCCCCGGCGCGCGGCTGCTGATCGCCGGACAGGCGCCCGGGATGCGGGTGCACAAATCCGGCAGGCCCTTCGACGACCCCTCCGGCGACCGGCTGCGTGATTGGCTGGGCCTGTCGAAAGAGGAATTCTGGGACCAGAGCCGCGTCGCCATCGTGCCCATGGCCTTCTGCTTTCCGGGCTATGACGCCAAGGGCTCCGACCTGCCGCCCCCGCCGATTTGCCGCGCCACCTGGCACGACGCGCTTTTCGAGGCGCTCGGCCCCCTGCCGCTGCGGCTCTACATCGGCGGCGCTGCGCAACGCTACCATCTCGGCAGCAGGACCGGCGTCACCGAGACGGTGGCCAATTGGCGCGCCCACCTTCCCCACGCTCTGCCCTTGCCCCACCCGTCCTGGCGCAATACGGGTTGGCTCAAACGCAATCCGTGGTTCGAGGCCGAGCTCCTGCCCGTCCTGCGCGCCCGTGTCCGCGAGGTTCTGACATGACGATCACACCGCTTGATGCCGCGCTCAGCGCGATGGAGGCCGCCCCCGAGGATGACAACGCCCGCCTGCGCTTCTACGAGCGCCTGGCCGACGGCGAGCTCTTTCTGCTGCTCACCCGCGAGATCGATGGCGACCAGATCGAGCCCGAGCTCTTCGACCTCGGCGACGCCCGCTTCGTGCTGGTCTTCGACCGCGAGGAACGGCTGTCGCAATTCGTCGGCCGTGCCGCGCCCTATGCCGCCCTTTCGGGCCGCGCCGTGACCAACATGCTGGCCGGCCAGGGCATCGGCTTGGCAGTGAACATTGAGGTCTCCGAGGCCTCCACCCTGCTGCCCGCCGAAGCCGTGGATTGGCTGGCCGAAACCCTCGGCCATGGGCCCCGCGAAGAGGCTGCCCGGATCGAGGAAGTCACCAAGCCCGGCGGCCTGCCCGAGGCGCTGCTTGCGGCGCTCGACACCAAGCTCGCCACCGCGGCGGGCTTTGCCCGCTGCGCCTGGCTCGCCGGGGCGCGCTACGAGGGTGGCGGCCGTGGACACATCCTCGCTTTCGCAGGCGCGGTGCCCGGCGCAGAGGATGCGTTGGCGCGCGCGGTGAACGAGGCGCTGGTCTTCTCGGGCATCGAGGCCGGGGCGCTCGACGTTCTCTTCCTGCGCGACAGCGACGAGCTGGCGGCCAGCCTGACCCGGGTCGGCCTGCGGTTTGATCTGCCCGAGATCGAAGAGCCCGCGCGCATCGAGCGCATCGCCCCCGGATCCGACCCCGACAGCCCGCCGATCCTGCGCTGAGCGGAACCCGCTAGAGTCCCAGGTCCTCGCGCAGCGTCGGCAGCGTGTCGCCCAGGGCCGGCGTCGCCTCCCAGACGCCGCGCGCGATCGCGCGGGCCAGGCAGAGGCTCGCCGCGTGGCCGATCTGCGCCAGCTGCAGCGCCGGCTCGGCAAGCGGCACGCGGCCCGTGGAGCAGGCAAACACCAGATCCCCGTCCATCGGCGAATGCGCCGGCAGGATGGCCCGGCCGATGCCATCCTGTGCGGCCACGGCGATGCGGTGCGCCTGCGCCTTGTCGATCTGCGCGTCCGTGGCGACCACCGCGATCGTGGTGTTCCCCAGCGCTGCCATCGCCCCCAACTTACGGCTCTCGGGCATGTCCTGAAAGCCCGCTGCCGGCTCCGGCCCGAGCCCGCCGAATTCCGCCCCGATCTCGAAAGGTGCCGACCAGAAGTGCCGCCCCGATGGCGTGGTCACGCTGCCCATCGGGTTCACCGCCACCAGCGCGCCGACGGTTATCCCGCCCTCGAGCACCAGCGACGCCGAGCCCAGCCCGCCCTTGTGCTGCGCGGTCTGCGCGCCGCAGCCTGCGCCGCGAGAGCCAAGCTTGAAGCTGCTGCCGACATTGGCGAGCGCCTGCCGCCCGAGCCCGGGATAGGGGTTTACACCCCAGCGCTTGTCGCCCCCGTTGAGCAGGTCGAAGAGAATCGCCGCCGGCACGATGGGGACCCGCGCCGAGAACACCTCGAAGCCCCGTCCCTCCTCGTGCAGCGCATCCATCACCCCCTGCGCCGCCGCCAGCCCGAAGGCGCTGCCACCCGAAAGCACCAGCGCATCGACCCCCGGTGCGGATTTGTCAGGCGCCAAGAGGTCGGTCTCGCGGGTGCCGGGCGCGCCGCCCATGACCGAGACCGAGGCGACCATCGGCGCCGCGGCGGTCACCACGGAGACGCCGGATTTCAGAAAGGAATCCTCGGCATTGCCGACCCGCAGGCCAGGAACGTCGGTAATCAGGTTGAGAGGGCCGGGTCGCATGAGTCCACTCCTTGCAGCCACATCTTTATATTTTGCTGCACTGCGGCAAAAAACAAGGGCGCCCACTGGTGCAGGCGCCTTTGCGCATATTCAGACCCCATGAAGGCGTTGGTCCGCCAAGTCGCCGAGAGCAGCCTGAAGTCCCGTCTTCTTCTCTCTTCCCCATACCCCGGGGGAGACGAGGCACAGCCGGCGGCGGAGCTGGAGCCCCCACGGTGTGCTCCTCAAATGCAGCGCCCCCCGTCCACCTCCATGCAGACCCCGGTCACCAAAGACGCCTCGTCCGAGCAGAGGTAGAGCGCGGCATTGGCAAGGTCCTCGGGGGTCGAGAACCGCCCCATCGGGATGGTCGAGAGGAACTTGGCGCGCATCTCGGGCGTGTCCTCGCCCATGAAGCTCTTCAGCAGCGGGGTGTCGCCCGCCACCGGGTTCAGTGCATTGACCCGCACGCCGAAGGGCGCGAGCTCGATCGCCATGGCCCGCGTCGCGGTGATCATCCAGCCCTTCGAGGCGTTGTACCAGTTGAGCTTCGGTCGCGGCGAGACCCCCGCCGTCGAGGCGACATTGAGGATCGCTCCCGCGCCGCGCGCCTTCATCCCAGCCACCAGCGCGCGGGCCGTCAGGTAGACCGACTTGCAGTTGACCGCCATGACCCTGTCGAAATCCGCCTCGCCGATGTCTTCCATGAAGCCCGGCAGGTGGGTCACCCCGGCGTTGTTCACAAGAATATCGACCCGCCCGAGCTCGGCGCCGGCGCGCAGCGTCATCTCCTCGACCGACGCCCCGTCGGCCACGTTCACTTGATGCGCGATGCCGCCGAATTCCGAAGCCACCGCCTCGGCGCCCTCCATGTTGATGTCGGCGACCATCACCCGCGCGCCCTCTGCCGCGAAGCGCCGCGCGATGCCCGCACCGAAGCCCGATCCCGCGCCGGTCACGATGGCGGTTTTTCCCGAAAGTCTCATGCCTGTCTCCTCCCTCATCACTTCACGTGCCACGCTCAGCCGTGATGCGCCGCGACTGTCTTCAGAACCGAGAAGCCGTAGAGCGCCTCAAAGCCCTTCTCCCGCCCGTGGCCGGATTTGCCGACCCCGCCGAAAGGCAGCTCGACCCCGCCCCCCGCGCCGTAGTTGTTGAGAAACACCTGCCCGGCCTTCAGCTTCCTCGCGAGGCGCATCTGCCGCGCGCCGTCGCGGGTCCAGACGCTGGCGACCAGCCCGTAGGCGGTGCCATTGGCGATGCGCAGCGCTTCCTCTTCGTCCTCGAAGGGGATGACCACCTGCACCGGGCCAAAGATCTCGTCCTGCGCCAGCGCGTGCTCCGCCGGGACCGGGCCATAAAGACAGGGGGCGACGTAATGCCCGCCCTCGGGCAACCCCTCGGCCAGCCGCGCCCGCGCCAGAACCGGCAGGTCTGCGCCCTGCTCCAGAAACCCCTCGACGCGGCGCTTCTGGGCGGCATTGATCAGCGGGCCGATGTCGCGATCCTCCATGGCGGGGCCGACGATTTTGGCCTCGTAGGCCGCCGCCATGCGGGCCATCACCTCATCGAGGATCTCCCGCTGCACGAGGATGCGCGAGGAGGCCGAGCAGGTCTGCCCGGCGTTCTGCAGCCCGGCATTCACCAGGAAAGGCAGCGCCGCGTCGAGATCGGCATCGGCAAACACCAGCTGCGGCGACTTGCCCCCCAGCTCCAGCGTCACCGGGATCACGTTGTCCGCAGCCGCGCGCTGCACCGCGGCACCGGTGGCGACCGAGCCGGTGAAACTCATGTGCTGCACGCCCGGGTGGGATGACAGCGCCGCGCCCGCCTCGGACCCAAGCCCCGGCACCACGTTGAGCGCCCCCGCCGGCAGCCCCGCCTGCTGCGCCAGATCGGCGAAATGCAGGGCGGTCAGGCAGGCGTCCTCGGCCGGTTTCAGCACGCAGGCATTGCCCATGGCCAGCGCCGCGCCGACCGAGCGGCCGATGATCTGCATCGGGTAGTTCCAAGGCACGATATGGCCGGTCACCCCATGCGGCTCGCGCAGCGTGTAGACGGTGTAGCCACCGAGGTAGGGGATGGTCTCGCCGTGGATCTTGTCCGCCGCACCGCCATAAAACTCGCAGTAGCGCGCCAGCGCCACCGCGTCGGCGCGCGCCTGGCCCAGCGGCTTGCCCACGTCCTGTGCCTCGATCCGGGCGAGCAGGTCGACATTCTCGAGCACGAGCACCCCGATGCGGGTGAGGATGCGCCCGCGCTCCAGCGCCGTCATCGCCCCCCATTCACCGTCCAGTGCGGCCTGCGCCGCCGTCACGGCCGCGTCGATCTCGGCCTTGCCACCCCGGGCGATGCGCCCGATCTCCGCGCCCGTGGACGGATCGCTCAGCGGCAGCGTGTCCGCGGTTTCGCGCCATGTGCCGCCAATGAGCACGCGGGCGCTGTCAAAGGGGCTCCCCTCCGGCATCGTCATCTCCTCCCGTCTCCGGCGCCGGTAGTCTCGGCGCCGCCTCCATCAGAGATTTGGTATACCAGTGCCGGGGATTGTCAAACACCTCGGCCGTCGCGCCACGCTCGACGATCTCGCCCTCGCGCATGACCAGAACCCGGTCAGTGACCCCGCGCACCACCGACAGATCGTGGCTGACGAAAAGATAGCCGAGGCCCCTTGTGCGCGACAGCTCGGCCACAAGGTCGAGGATCTGCGCGCGCACCCGCACATCAAGCGCCGAGACCGCCTCGTCGAAGATCACAAGTTCGGGCTCGATGATCAGCGCGCGGGCGATGGCAATGCGCTGGCGCTGGCCGCCCGAGAAGGCATGGATCGGGGCCTCGGCGTGCTCGGGCTTCAGCCCTACGGCAGCCAGCGTCCCGGCGATCGCGGCCTGCCGCGCCGCGCCCTTCGGCGGATCGGGCAGAAGATGGAAGGGTTCGGCGATGATCCGGCCGACGCTGTGGCGCGGGTTGAACGAGCCGTAGGGGTCCTGGAACACCACCTGCACCCGGCGCCGGAGCTCAGGGTCCGGCTTGCCATGCGAAAGGATTGGCTTGCCACCGAGGGTGATCGTCCCCGCCTGCAGCGGCTCGAGCCCGAGGATCGCGCGGGCGAGCGTCGACTTGCCGCAGCCCGACTCGCCCACCAGCCCGACCCGCTCGCCCCGGCGGATGTCGAAGCTGACGCCCTTCACCGCGCGGAACTGGCCGCGCGGGGCAAGGAGGCTCTTGCGCGGCAGGGGATAGTCACGAACCGCCTCCCGCACGCTGAGCAGGGGCTCGCCGGGGGTGATCGGGGCCAGCGCCGCCTGGTGGCGCGAGGCCTCGAAGAGCTGGCGGGTGTAGAGGTGGCGCTGTTCCGAGAGGACCTGCGCCGTCGGCCCCTGCTCGACGATCCGGCCCGCGTTCATCACCGCGATGCGATCGGCCATGCCCGCCACCACGGCAAGGTCATGGGTGATCATCAGCATCCCCATCCCCTCTTCGCGCACCAGCCCGGTGAGCAGCTCGAGGATCTGCGCCTGGGTGGTCACGTCGAGCGCGGTGGTGGGCTCGTCGGCGATCAGCAGCTTCGGCCGCAACGCGATGGCCATGGCGATGCCGACCCGCTGGCGCTGCCCGCCCGAGAGCTCGTGCGGGTAGCGGCTGGGCGGAATGCGCGCGGGGTCGAGCCCGACGCGGGCCATGACCTCGGCGGCGCGGGCGCGGGCGGCGGCCCGGGGCATCGCCTTGTGGATCAGGATGGTTTCCATCACCTGGTCCCCGATCCGCTGGACCGGGTTGAGCGCGGTCATCGGCTCCTGGAAGACCATCCCCACCTCGCGGCCCCTCAGGGCGCAGAGGTCCCGCTCGGGCAGGGTCAGCAGGTCACGGCCCGAGAGCAGCAGCCTGCCGGAGGTCTCGGCCCGGTCCGGCAGCAATCCGATGGCAGCAAGCGCGGTCATCGACTTGCCCGAGCCCGACTCGCCGGTGAGCGCGAGGATCTCGCCCTGCGGAAGAGACAGGGACACATCCTGCAGGATCGCGGTGCCGCCGATGGAGAGGCTGAGCCCCTCGAGCCGCAGCAGCGCCTCTGGCGCCCGCCGGACCGGGGGCTCCGCCCCCGGGGCCACGGGATATTTTTGTCCAGACGAAGACATCATGCGCGGGAGGGCCTCAGGCGGGGATCGAGGGCGTCGCGCAGCCCGTCACCGAGCAGGTTGAGGCCGAGCACCGTCAGCAGGATCGCGAGGCCGGGCACGATGGCCACATGCGGCGCGAGCGCCACCATGGTCTGCGCGTCGGCCAGCATCCGGCCCCAGCTCGGCACCGGCGGCTGCGCGCCGAGGCCGACGTAGGAGAGACCCGCCTCCGCGAGGATGCCAAGCGAGAACTGGATGGTGCCCTGCACGATCAGGAGGTTGGCGAGGTTGGGCAGGATGTGCTCGACGCTGATCCGCGGCGCGCCCTTGCCGGCGACGCGGGCGGCAAGGATGAACTCGCGCCGCCAGAAGCTGAGCGCCGCGCCGCGGGTGAGCCGGGCGAAGACCGGGATATTGAAGATACCGATAGCAAGGATGGCGTTGAGTGCTCCGGGGCCGAAGATAGCGGTGATCAGGATGGCGATGACCAAAGAGGGGAAGGCGAAGATGAGATCGTTTGCGCGCATCACCAGCTCGTCGAGCCAGCCGCCCTGCCTTGCGGCGGCGGCGAGCCCCAGCGGCACGCCGAGCCCCATGCCGAGCCCCACCGCCACCAGCGCCACCGCCAGCGAGGTGCGCGCGCCGGTCATCACCATGCTCAGCATGTCTCGGCCGAGGTGGTCGGTGCCCAGCAGATGCGCCGTCGAGGGCGGCTGCAGCCGGGCAGCGATGTTCACCGACTCGACATCTCCCGGGGTCCAGGCAAAGGAGAGCAGCGCCGCGAGGGTGAAGACCAACGTCAGCAGCGCGCCGAGGATCAGGGTGGGTCTCATCTCGTGCGCCTCAGTCTCGGATCGGCGATGGCATAGGCCATGTCCGTCAGGAAGTTCACCGCGATCACCGCGAAGACCAGCAGCATGACGACGCTCTCGACCACGATGAGGTCGCGCTGGGTGATCGACTGGAAGATCAGCCGGCCTAGGCCGGGCAGAAAGAACACCTGTTCGATGATGATCGCCCCCGCCAGCAGGAAGGAGAACTGCAGCCCGAGGATGGTCAGCACCGGGATGAGCGCGTTGCGCAGCCCATGCCGCCAGAGCGCCTGCCTGCGGGACAGGCCCTTGGCGCGCGCGGTGCGGATGAAATCCTCCGTCAGGATGTCGATGAGCGAGGAGCGCATGACCCGGGCCAGGATCGCCGCCTGCGGAAGCGCCAGAGCCACCGCCGGCAAGGTCAGCGATTTCAGTGCCAGAAGCGGGGACTCCCAGCCGGGAAAACCGCCGGCGCTGAACCAGCGCAGCTTCAGCGCGAAGAGCAGCACCAGCAGCATCGCGAACCAGAAGTTGGGGATGGCGATGCCGAGCTGCGTCGCCCCGATCACCGCCGCGTCTCCCGCCCTGCCGCGGCGCGCCGCGGCGAAGATGCCCGCGGGCAGCGCAATCAGCGTAGAGAGCCCCAGCGCGTAGAGCGCCAGCGGCAGCGAGACGGTGATGCGCTCGGCGACCATCTCGGCCACCGGCGTGCGGTAGGTGTAGGAGGTGCCGAAGTCACCGCTCAGCATGCCGCCGAGCCAGGCAAGGTAACGCTGCCATTTCGGCAGGTCGAGGCCAAGCTCGGCCCGCAGCGCCGCCACCGTGTCGGGCTGGGCGTTCATGCCAAGCATGTAGCTGGCCGGATCGCCGGGGGCGACCTCGACCACCAGGAAGATGACCAGCGACGCAACCAGCAGTGAAACCGCCAGCGAGGTCAGACGTTTGAGCGCGTAGCCTAGCATGGCGTCACGTTAGGCGCAGGCCGCGGCGCGGTCCAGACGCTCAATGCTGGATCAGCTCCAGCGGATCGTAGCCGAAGCCCCTGCCCCACGCCACATGCGCAAGGCTGCTCGGCTTGAAGCGCAGCCCGTCCATCTCGGCGCGGGTGACGAAGCGGCGCTCGGTCACCACGCCCTCGGGGTCCTGCCAGCCCGGGTCGAGCGTGCCGCTGGCGATCCGGCAACGAAAGAAGATCTCGACTTGGTGGAAGCCGCTTGCGGGGTCGTGGAACTCGTTCACCAGGCAGGGCGGGCCGACGGTGATCTCGAGCCCGGTCTCCTCGCGCAGCTCGCGGGCGAGGTTCTCGGGCAGCGAGGTACCGATCTCGGCGCCGCCGCCGGGGGCGCACCAGAGGTCGCTCTTGCCACCGGGCCAGGCATTGACCAGCAGCAGCCGGTCCTCGTGGAGCAGAACGGCGCGGGCGGCAAGGCGGGGAGATTTCGACATAAGTGACCCTTCGGGCGTGTGCTTTTGCCCCTTTCATAGGGCCGGGCGGGCGCGTATCTCAAGCGCCGACCCAGCCCTGCCCCTTCAGGGCCCGACGAAAGGCCCCAACCCGTGCTCGACCTGATCCTTCAGAATGCCCCCGTCCTGCGCCCCGAGGGCTGGAGCGACGCGCCGTTGTCCCTCCACGATGGCCGCCTCGGCGGCGGCGCCGGCCGGGCCGTGGACCTCGCGGGCTTCGAGGTGCTGCCGGGCATTGTCGACGCCCATGGCGACGGCTTCGAGCGCCACATGGCCCCGCGCCGGGGCGCGCTGCGCGAGCGTGCGTCGGGGGTGCAGGCCTGCGCCGCCGAGCTGGCGGCCTGCGGCATCACCACCGCCGCACTGGCGCAATTCTGGTCATGGGAAGGCGGGATGCGCGGACCGGAGTTCGCCGAAGAGGTCTTTGCCGCAGTCACCGAGGTCGCGCCCACCGTGCCCGTGGACCTCCGCCTGCAACTGCGGCTCGAGACGCATTTCCTCGATGGATTTGCCGGAGCCGAGGAGGCGATTGCGCGCTGGGGCATTTCCTATGTCGTGTTCAACGACCACCTGCCGCACCAGCGGCTGGCCGAGGGGCGCAAGCCGCCGCGGCTCACCGGGCAGGCGCTGAAAAGCGGCCGCAGCCCCGAGGCGCATCTGGCGCTGATGATGGGGCTTCACGACCGTGGCGGCGAGGTGCCCGAGGCGCTGGACCTGCTCTGCTCCCGGCTGCAGGCGCGCGGCGTGACCATGGGCAGCCACGACGACCGCACCGCCGAGGGCCGTGCCGACTGGCGGGCGCGCGGCGTGCGCGTCTCGGAGTTCCCAGAGACGGTCGAGGCGGCGCTGGCAGCGCGCGCGGCCGGCGAATTCATCGTGCTGGGGGCGCCCAACGTGGTGCGCGGGGCAAGCCATGCGGGCAACGTCTCGGCGCTGGAGCTGGTGGGGCTGGGGCTTTGCGACGCGCTGGCCTCGGACTATCACTACCCCGCCCCGGCACGTGCCGCATGGCGCTGTGTCGAGCTTGGGCTTCTGGACGAGGTCGCGGCGTGGAAACTGGTCTCGGAAGGGCCCGCGCGGCTCTTGGGGCTCACCGACCGGGGCCGGATCGAGGACGGGCTGCGCGCCGACCTGATCATCCGCGAGCAGGACACGCGCCGCATCGTGGCGACGATTGCCGGGGGCCGCGTGGCCTACATGAGCGGGGATGTGGCCGGGCGCTTCATAGGTTGAAGCGCCGGCGACAGATCAGCCGCCGCGCACGATGCGGTTGACGTGGCCCATCTTGCGGCCGGGCTTGGCCTCGGCCTTGCCGTAGAGGTGCAGCGCGGTGTCGGCCTCGCGCAGCAGCTCGGGCACCCGGTCCATATCGTCGCCGATCAGGTTTTCCATCTGCACGTCCGAATGGCGCCCGCCATCGCCCAGCGGCAGGCCGGCTACGGCGCGGATGTGCTGCTCGAACTGGTCCACGCTGCAGCCGTTCTGCGTCCAGTGGCCGGAGTTGTGCACCCTCGGCGCGATCTCGTTGACCACCAGCCCGTCGGCGCAAACGAAGAGCTCGACCCCCATCACGCCCACGTAGTCGAGCGCGTTGAGGATACGGCCCGCCAGCAGGATCGCGTCCTGCTGGTGCGCCGGGGTCAGCCGCGCAGGAACGGTTGTGGTGCGCAGGATGCCGTCGCGGTGGACGTTCTCGCCGGGATCGAAACAGGCGACCTCGCCGCTCGTGCCACGCGCCGCGATCACCGAGACCTCGTGGCTGAACTCGACGAACCCCTCGAGGATCGCCGGGGCGCCGTTCATCGCGTCGAACGCATCGGCGGCGTCATCCTTCGACAGGATGCGGGCCTGCCCCTTGCCGTCGTAGCCGAAGCGGCGGGTCTTGAGGATGGCCGGCGCGCCGATCAGCTCGAGAGCGTTGTTCAGGTCGAGCTCGGTGTCGACGGCGGCAAAGGGCGCGGTGCGCAGGCCGAGACCCGAGAGGAACTCCTTCTCGGTCATCCGGTCCTGGCTCACCCGCAGCGCCTCGCGCCCCGGGCGGATCGGGCGCAGCGCCTGCAGCGTGTCGAGCGCCTCGGTGGGGATGTTCTCGAACTCGTAGGTCACCACGTCCACCGCTTCGGCGAACCGGGTCAGCGCCGCCTTGTCCTCGTAGGAGGCGGTGGTCACCGCGTGGGCGACATGGCCGGCGGGCGGCTCGGCGCCCGGCTCGAAGACATGCGTGCGGTAGCCGAGGCGGCTCGCGGCCACCGAGAGCATCCGTCCCAGCTGTCCGCCGCCGAGAATGCCGATGGTTGCACCTTGGGGAAGAGCGTCAGACATGGGGGCCTCCGTTGCTGGGGTCGGGTTTCGCCGCTTTTCCTGCGGATTGGCGCGGCTTGCAACACCCCTTTGTGTGACGCGGTGACGGACTGCGCCACAGAGGGCGCACCCGGCCCATCTGCGCGGGCCGGGATCAGACCGGGGTCAGTCCCGCACCGGCTCGTCGGGGATCGAGTCCGACAGCGCCTGGCGCCAGGCGTCCAGCCGCTCGGCGAGCGCCGGATCCTGCAGCGCAAGGATGCCCGCCGCCATCAGGCCCGCATTGGCCGCGCCCGCCGCGCCGATCGCCATGGTCGCCACCGGGAAACCGCGCGGCATCTGCAGGATGGAATAGAGGCTGTCGACGCCCGACAGCGCCCGCGTCTGCACCGGCACGCCGATCACTGGCACGCGCGTCTTGGAGGCCATCATCCCCGGCAGATGCGCCGCGCCCCCCGCTCCGGCGATGATCACCTGCAGCCCGCGCCCGGCGGCCTCCTTGCCATAGGTCCAGAGCCGGTCCGGCGTGCGGTGCGCCGAGACGATCTTGACCTCATGGGCCACGCCCAGCTCGTCGAGCATCTGCGCCGCTTCCTGCATCGTGGGCCAGTCCGACTGGCTGCCCATGATGATGCCGACCTTCACCTGTTCCGTCATGTCCGGGCCTCTTTCGCCTGCGGGCTCCGCCTTTGGACCCGCCTTGTGGAGGCGGCACTATAGCCACGTCGCCCCGGGTGTCCATGGCGCAGCGGGCGTTTGCGCGCGGGCTGGGCGACGGGCGAATAGTCGCGCCATCGCGGCCGCTTCCGGGCCCTGCGGGTTTGGCCCCTCGCCCCTCCCGTGCCATGGTAGCCCAACAGCGGAAGGGAGAATGCCATGAAGGTGGGAATTGTGGGCGCTGGCATGGTCGGCTCGGCGGCGGGCTATGCGCTGGCCCTGCGCGGCGGCGCGAGCGAGATCGTCCTGGTGGACAAGAGCGCGGCGCTGGCCCGGGCCCAGGCCGAGGACATCGCCCACGCGGTGCCCTTCGCCCATCCCTGCCAGGTGCGCTCCGGCGGCTACGAACGGCTCGAAGGTGCGGCGATCGTGATCCTCGCCGCAGGGGTGGCGCAGAAGCCCGGAGAGAGCCGCCTGAGCCTTTTGTCGCGCAACGCCGAGGTCTTTGCCCAGGTGATCGACGGGGTGCAGAAAGCCGCCCCCGAGGCCATGCTGCTCGTCGCCTCCAACCCCGTCGACGTGATGACCGAGGTGGCCCTGCGCGCCTCGGGTCTGCCCGCCGGGCAGGTGATCGGCTCGGGCACCATCCTCGACACCGCGCGCTTTCGCTGGCTGCTGGCCGATCACCTCGGCATCGCGGCGCAATCGGTGCATGCCTACGTGCTTGGCGAGCATGGCGATTCAGAGGTGCTGGGCTGGAGCTCGGCCCGGGCCGGGGCGCTCACCGTCAGCGAATTCGCCAAGCAGGTCGACGCGCCGATCACCCCCGAAGTCCGCGCCGGCATCGATGAGGCGGTGCGCCGCGCCGCCTATCGCATCATCGAGGGCAAGGGCGCGACCTGGTACGGCATCGGCGCAGGGCTCGCCCGGATCGTGCAGGCGGTGCGCGACGACCAGCGGGCGGTGCTCTCGGTCTCGGTGGTCACGCCGCGGGTGCAGGGGGTCGAGGAAGTGGCGCTCAGCCTGCCCCGCGTGGTCGGCGCGGGCGGCGTGCTGACGACGCTGACCCCCGATCTCGATCCGTCCGAGGCGGCGGCGCTGCGCGCCTCGGCGGAAATGCTCAAGGAAACCGCGCTGGGTATCCACTAGGGGGCGCGAGGACCCCTCGGGGCGATCTCGCGCTCCCGACAAGCCGCGCTTAGGCGCGGCCGTAGGCTTCCGCCATGGCGATTTGCAGGGCTTCCTTGGCGCTCTTGCCGGCCCAGTTGATCAACTGGAAGCAGGGGTAGTAACGCTCCGAGGTCATCACCGCCGCGCCGATCATCGTGTCGATCTGCTCGGCGCTGGCCACCTGGCCCCCGGCGAGCACCAGCCCATAGCGGTAGACCATCAGCTTGGATTCCGCCCAGTAGCAGAAAGCCCCTGCCCAGCACTGATCGTTGACCGCGTTGAGACCGGCATAGAGTTCGGGCAGCGAGTCCTTTGGCGGCTCCATCTCGAAGCTGCAGATCATCCGCAACGTCTCGTCGTAGGGCGACCATGCGAGGGTGATCGAATAGGTGCGCCACTGCCCCTCGACCGCCATGGCGATTTGATCTTCGCCGACGCGGTCGAAATCCCAGTCGTTGGTCTCGGCAAGGGTCTCGACGATGTCGATGGGGTGCAGCTCTTCGCTCAGAAAGTCTTCGGACAGTGCCATGCGCCACCTCTTATGGTTGTAGCTTCGGGGCTTGGCAGAGCCCCGCGTGCTAGGTGCCTGCTCGTAGAGATGTTGGGGGTGAACCCTCGTCTCTTACCATATATCGTGCCTGTGGCCCCCACCTTCTGTAAAGCGAAATGTTCGTGGCGCACTCAATAAGTTGTGGAACGATCTGTTATTTACTCAACATGCAGACTCACTGATTGTGGGCAACTCCGGGGAGTCCGCAGGGGGGCGGACTCAAGGTTCCGAGTCTTTTCAGCAGCCTGACTCGCGCTTCAGGCCTGTGGATGAAATCGGAGAAACGCGTGCGTAATCGAGGACAATTCTGGCAGGAAATCTGTCCCGGAATTCGACGCCTCAGCGGCACAATCCCGCAGAGCGTGATCCAGCGCAGTTCAGGTACCGCATAAGGTG
Organism: Alloyangia pacifica; assembly: GCF_003111685.1. Lineage (NCBI taxonomy): Bacteria > Pseudomonadati > Pseudomonadota > Alphaproteobacteria > Rhodobacterales > Roseobacteraceae > Alloyangia > Alloyangia pacifica. The sequence continues at coordinate 2,587,818 of NZ_CP022189.1, forward strand.
ATTTCAGCGGGAGGCCGCAGCGTCAGGACATCGCCGCCGGGCCGTCGCAGGCGGCCAGGACCGGCCGTGCCGCATCGGCGGGAACCACGGTGAAATGCTGCTCCAGCAGCCGCTCGCCGCCCGCCTCGAGCGCCATGGTCCAGTCGCCTTCGACCATCTCGTAGGCGTATTCGAAGGTGAAGAGGCTCAGGCTGGGCGCGCCGGGCGCGGCGCCGGTGGTCCAGCTCTCGACCTCGACCCCGCGCGAGCCCATCGGGGGGTGGGTGACGATGACCCGTAGCGCGAGCGGCGCGGCGGTCTCGGCGAGCGTGAAGCGGATGCCGAAGCTGATCCCAAGCGCCGCCGGCACCACCTCGGTGGCGACGTCGACGCGCCGTCCCGGCTCGATGAGGTTGATGATCCCCTGCTCGGTCTCCGGCGCCGCCCGGGCGCCCTCCGGGGTCACCTGGCAGATCACACCGCGTTCGATCAGCATCACCGGCGGCTCGGCAAAAGAAAGGCCGGACCCCGCCAAGGCGGGTCCGGCCAGCATCATGAGGATCGCGGCAAGACGCATCAGCCGATCGCGGCGGCTTTCACGTCGTCGTCGATGTAGGGCACGTATTGCGCGAAGTTCTCGGCGAACATGTTCACCAGCTTCTGCGCCTGCGCGTCAAAGGCCTCCTTGTCCGACCAAGTGCGGCGCGGGTCGAGCAGCAGCTCGGGCACGCCCTCGACCGAGACCGGCACCTCGAAACCGAAGTTCGGGTCCTTGCGGAACTCGACCTTCGCCAGCGAGCCGTTCAGCGCCGAGTGCAGCAGCGCACGGGTCGCCTTGATCGGCATCCGGTGGCCGGTGCCATAGGCGCCGCCGGTCCAGCCGGTGTTGACCAGCCAGCACGTCGCGCCGTGCTTGGCGATCTTGTCTCGCAGCAGGTTGCCGTAGACTTCCGGGCGCAGCGGCATGAAGGGCGCGCCGAAGCAGGTCGAGAACGTCGGCTGCGGCTCGGTCACGCCGCGCTCGGTGCCCGCCACTTTCGAGGTGAAGCCCGACAGGAAGTGGTACATCGCCTGCGCCGGGGTCAGCCGCGCGATCGGCGGCAGCACGCCAAAGGCGTCGCAGGTCAGCATGATGATGTTCTTCGGGTGGCCGCCAAGCGCGGTGGACGACGCGTTCGAGATGTACTCGAGCGGGTAGGCGCAGCGCATGTTCGCGGTCAGGCTGTCGTCCTCGAAATCGAGCTCGAAGGTCTCCTCGTCGAAGACCATGTTCTCGATCACGGTGCCGAACTTCGAGGTGGTCGCGTAGATCTCGGGTTCCGCTTCGGCCGACAGGTTGATCGTCTTGGCGTAGCAGCCGCCTTCGAAGTTGAAGGTGCCACGGTCGGACCAGCCGTGCTCGTCGTCCCCGATCAGCACGCGCTCGGGATCGGCCGAGAGGGTGGTCTTGCCGGTGCCAGACAGGCCGAAGAAGACGGCAGTGTCGACCGGGTTGTTCGGCGCGTGGTTGGCCGAGCAGTGCATCGCCATGATGCCCTTGAGCGGCAGCAGGTAGTTCAGCAGCGTGAAGACCGACTTCTTGTTCTCGCCGGCGTATTCGGTGCCGCCGATGAGGATGGTCTTCTTGTCGAAGTTCAGCGCGATGACGGTGTCGGTGCGGCAGTCGTGCTTGGCGGGGTCCGCCTTGAAGCTCGGGCAGTTGATGATGGTGAAATCAGCGAGGAACTCGTCAAGCTGCTCCCGCTCGGGGCGGCGCAGCATGTGACGGATGAAGAGCCCATGCCAGGCCAGCTCGGTCACCATGCGTACCTTGATCGAATGCGCCGGGTCCGCGCCGCCGATGAGGTCCTGGACGTAGTAGTCCTTGCCCTTCATGTGCTCGAGCATGTCGGCATGCAGCGCGTCGAAGCCCTCGGGCGACATGGCGCGGTTGTTTTCCCACCAGATCTTGTCTTCGACCGAGGCGGTCTTGACCACGTGCTTGTCCTGCGGCGAGCGGCCGGTGAACTTGCCCGTGGTCACGTAGAAGGCGCCGCCCTTGCCCAGCGTGCCCTCGCCGCGTTTCAGCGCGGACTCGATCAACGCGGGCTCCATAAGATTGTAATAGACATTGCCCAGCCCTTCGATCCCCTGATCTTCAAGCCGGAATTGCGGGTTCACCCGTCCAAATGTCATCTGCCAAGCTCCTGTAGCCGCTTGTCTGGGCGGCGGTAGTCATTGGGGCGGCACAGTGGCTGCCGTCCACCGGCAGCGCCCGCCACCGGTATCAGAGCCTTTAACATGCTGGGATCGGCCAAGAACAGAAGTCATCCGGGACGTTAGCGCAATCAAAATGGCTTTAGCGTTAGCACCCGTTCAGGCTAGCGTTACCATCGGTCACGGTTTTTGCAACTTGCACTGGTATGGTGAGGCAATTTAGCCATTCGTTACTCAATCTGCGCTGCAATTAAGTCGCAGCTCTGTACTGATTCGCGGTATGGGATTGTTGAACAATCCGAAACTTCGCATACTCGGCGAAAAAGAAGGCATAACAGAGCAGTACAAGGATGAAGTGCTATGTCTAAAATCGCCCTGGTGGACGATGACAGGAACATCCTGACATCCGTGTCCATGACACTCGAGGCGGAGGGGTTCGAGGTTGAAACTTACAATGACGGGCAATCTGCGCTGGATGCGTTCAGCAAGAAGATGCCCGACATGGCGGTTTTCGACATCAAGATGCCGCGCATGGACGGGATGGATCTGCTCCAGCGGGTGCGCCAGAAATCCCGCATGCCGGTGATCTTCCTCACCTCCAAGGATGACGAGATCGACGAGGTTCTCGGCCTGCGCATGGGCGCGGACGATTACGTCAAGAAGCCGTTCAGCCAGCGCCTGCTGGTCGAGCGGATCCGCGCGCTCCTGCGCCGTCAGGAAGCCCAGGCTGGTGAAGTGGTTGGGGATACCGAAGACACCAAGCTGATGACCCGCGGCTCGCTCACCATGGACCCGCTGCGCCACGCGGTGAGCTGGAAGGGCAAGGACGTCTCGCTCACCGTCACCGAATTCCTTCTGCTGCAGGCGCTGGCCCAGCGGCCCGGCTTCGTGAAGTCGCGCGACCAGCTCATGGATGTGGCCTACGACGACCAGGTCTATGTCGACGACCGCACCATCGACAGCCACATCAAGCGCCTGCGCAAGAAGATGCGGACCGTGGACGAAGACTTCTCGGCCATCGAAACACTCTACGGCATCGGGTATCGTTACAACGAAGAGTAAGCGATGGCCCTGGCCGAAAGGATCTCCATGCGCGACGCGGAGTCGGGCGACAGGCAGGATGCCGATGTTGTTCTTGGGGACGACTGGATCGCCCCGGACAGCACCGTGGAAAAGGAATTGCGGGACAGCCGTGCGCGGCGCTCCCTCTTCTCCTTGAATCGGTCTCCGCTCACGCGCAAGATCATCACGTTCAACCTCATCGCGTTGAACGTGCTGGCCGCAGGCATTCTCTGGCTCAATTCCTCACGCGATACGCTGGCGCAGCAGCGCGCTGATGCGACGCTCGTCCAGGCCGAGCTGATCGCCGATGTCTTTGCCATGCAACTGCCCGAGGGCGCGCCGGTCAGCCTCGGCTCCTCCGACGGCATCGATGTCGCCGCCACGCTGGGGGCCCTCGAGCTGCGCCGCGGCACTGGCGTGCTCATCTTCGACACCGGCAATTTCCTCGTCGGCGAGGCCGGCGGCCCGCCGCCCCCTTCCAGCAGCGCGTCGGGGCGCGAGACGATGATCTCGCAGCTGCTCGACCAGCTCTGGCAGGGCATCTCGGGCATCTTCGCCTATTTCCAGCAGACCGAGGCGCTGGGTCTCGAGGACCGTCTCCGCCAGCAGATCGAGGCGGGCGATCCCGCCATCCCGCGCGTCGAAGCCGGCTTGGGCGAAGAGGGTGAGACCGTCTTCACCGCCTTCGCGCCGATCCGCCAGGGCAGCGACATCATCGGCAGCGTCGCGCTCGTTGCCGCCGCCCCAGAGATCGACCTTGCGGTCAGCGCCGAGCGAGAGCGGGTGCTGCAGATGTTCGTCATCGCCACGCTGGTCTCGATCGGCCTCAGCCTGGTGCTGGCCTCGACCATCGCCAACCCGATCTCCGACCTCGCCGATGCCGCCGAGATCGGCCGCGACCGCAACAAGTCGCAGGGCAATTCGCGCCGCATCCGCATTCCCGATCTCACCGCCCGCCCCGACGAGATCGGCCGCCTCTCGGGCGCGCTGCGCGGCATGGTCGCAGCGCTCTACGACCGTATCGACGCCAACGAGCAGTTCGCCGCGGACGTCGCACATGAGATCAAGAACCCGCTCGCCAGCCTGCGCTCGGCCATCGGCTCGTTGCGCATCGTCAAGAAGGAAGAGCACCGCGACAAGCTGCTCAACGTGATCGAACATGACGTGCGCCGCCTCGACCGGCTCGTCTCGGACATTTCCAACGCCTCACGGCTCGACTCCGAGCTGGTCAAGGAAGAGGAGCAGGAGTTCAACCTGCTCGAGATGCTCGGCAACCTCGGCCAGTTCCTTGGCGAGGACGCGCGCAAGAAGGGCATCGAATTCATCACCGACCTGCCCGAGAAGCCGATCCGCATCAACGGGCTCGAGCCGCGGCTCGCGCAGGTCTTCGTCAACCTGATCACCAATGCCATTTCCTTCTGCGAGGATGGAGACGCGATCCGCGTCTGGGCCCGCCGCCGCGACAACCGCGTGCTGGTGGTGGTCGAGGACACGGGCCCCGGCATCCCCGAAGAGGCGCTGCAGAAGATCTTCAAGCGCTTCTACTCGCAGCGCCCCGAGAACGACTTCGGCAACAACTCCGGTCTCGGCCTCGCGATCTCGAAGCAGATCGTCGAGGCGCATGGCGGGGTGATCTGGGCCGAGAACATCCGCCCGACCGAGGCGGACATCACCTCGGAGCCGCTGGGCGCGCGCTTTGTCGTCGGCCTGCCGATCTGATCCGATGACCACACCCAATCCGCTGATCCTCCACGCCACCGCCGTGGCGGTGACCGGACGCGCGCTGCTGATCCGCGGCGCCTCGGGCGCGGGCAAATCCGGCCTTGCGCTCGAGATGATGGCGCGCGGGGCGCGGCTCGTGGCGGACGACCGCGTGGTGCTGACGCTCGAGGCGGGAGCGCTCTGGGCGAGCCCCCCTGCCCCGCTCGCCGGGATGATCGAGGCGCGCGGGCTCGGGCTGCTGCAGGCCGACCACCTGCCCCGCGCCGAGGTCGTTGCCGTGCTCGACCTCGACACCCCGGAAACCGAACGCCTGCCGCCTCTGCGGGAAATCATGCTGCAGACGCGAAATCTCCCATTGCTTCACAATGCCGCGCACCCCTATTTTCCCGCAGCGCTCGTTCAATATCTCAAAGGCGCAACAAGGGATCCGGACAATGGATGACTCGCCGAAAGGACCCCAACACGTCGTGCTGGTGACCGGCCCCTCGGGCGCCGGGCGCTCCACCGCGATCAACGCGCTGGAGGATTTCGGGTTCGAGGCGATCGACAATATCCCGCTGGGGCTGATCCCGCGGCTGCTCGAGGGTCCGGCGCTCGAGCGCCCGCTGGCGCTTGGCGTCGACATCCGCAACCGCGACTTCACCGTCGGGGGGCTGCTCTCATTGCAGTCCGCACTGTCCGAGCAGATGCAGATCACCCCGCAACTCCTCTATCTGGACGCCGCGCCGACGGTGCTGGCCCGGCGCTATTCCGAGACGCGCCGCCGCCACCCGCTCGCGCCCGACAGCGCCTATACCGAGGGCATCACCCGCGAGCTGGCGCTGCTCGAACAGGCCCGCGCCGCCGCCGACATCCTGATCGACACCTCCGAGCTGAGCCCGCACGAGCTGCGCGCCCAGCTCGCCACTTGGTTCGCCGGGGCGCAGGCGCAGCAGCTGGCCGTCTCGGTGGAGAGCTTTTCCTACAAGCGCGGCCTGCCGCAAGGGCTCGATATGGTCTTCGACTGCCGCTTCCTCGACAACCCGCACTGGGTGCCGGAGCTGCGCGCGCTCAGCGGGCTCGACACGCCGGTGCAGGCGCATGTGAAAGCCGATCCGCGCTTCGATCCGTTCATGCAAAAGGTGATCGATCTCGCGCTTTTTCTCCTTCCGGCCTGCACGGACGAAGGCAAGGCGCATCTCTCCTTCGGATTTGGCTGCACCGGTGGGCAACATCGTTCCGTCACCGTGGCGGAAACCGTCGCGCGTGCCCTTGCAGAGCAGGGCTGGCAGGTGTCAACTAGGCACCGGGAACTCGAACGCCGCGGCCAAGCCGCCAAGGGCGTGGCAACTGGACTGGACGAGAGGTCGCAGGCGTGATCGGCATCGTGATCGTGGCGCATGGTGGGCTGGCAAGGGAATACCTTTCGGCCGTCGAACACGTGGTCGGTGTGCAGCCCGGAATCCTCGCGATCTCCATCGAGGCCGAGCACGACCGCGCCAAGAAGCAATCCGAGATCTGCGCCGCCGCGGACAGCGTCGATACCGGTGACGGCGTCGTGCTTGTCACCGACCTCTTCGGCGGCTCGCCCTCCAACCTCAGCCTGCTCGCCTGCCAGCCGGAGAACCGCCGCATCCTCTACGGGATGAATCTGCCGATGCTGATCAAGCTCGCCAAGACCCGCCAGCTGTCGGTGCCCGACGCGGTGCGCGGCGCGCTCGAGGCCGGCCGCAAATACATTGACAGCCAGAACGTCCGGCCCGATCCGGTCTAGGACCGCATCCCAAGCCGCGCGATGGCCCCGCAACCAAGAGTTTTAAGATGAGTGATACCTCTGTTCGCCGTGTGCTGAACATCGTCAACGAAAAGGGGCTGCACGCCCGCGCCTCCGCCAAGCTGGTCGAGGTGGTCGAAGGATTCGACGCCCATGCCGAGGTCTCCAAGGACGGCATGAGCGCCGGCGGCGACAGCATCATGGGGCTTTTGATGTTGGCAGCTTCCAAGGGAAGCTCTATTGAAGTCGAAACCTCGGGCCCCGACGCCAAGGCGCTCGCCGATGCGCTCGAGGCCCTCGTCGCCAATCGCTTCGGCGAGGACAATTGACGCGCGGACCGGCCGCATGACACAGCAGGGGAGGCACATGCTCGACAGCTATGACGCCCCGGCCAAGGGGGGCGGCGCGGCGCCGCAGTCGACGACGGCTCCACCGGCGCCCTACGACAAGCGCAAGCTCAGCTACGCCAATACCTTCACCAATCCGTGGAAGGCCAACACCATCCGCGCGCTGGAGTGGATGACCGGGAAGCTCCCGCTGATCCGCCTTGTGCGCCGCTTCGAGCGCGAAGGCGTGCCCGAGGGACAGGCGTTCTGGGCGCAGGCGCTGCGGATCATGCGCATCGAGTTGCAGACCACCGCCGAGCAGATCGCCCGCATCCCGCGCGACGGCCCGGTGATCGTCGTCGCCAACCACCCGCACGGGCTGGTCGACGGGATGATCCTCGCCGAGTTGATCGGACGGGTGCGCACCGACTACCGCATCCTCACCCGCTCGCTGCTGACCGGGGTGCAGGAGATCGCCGAGTTCATGATCCCCGTGCCCTTCCCGCATGAGGAGAAGGCGCGCGAGCAAAGTCTCGAGATGCGCGCCACGGCCATGGAGCATCTCAAGCGCGGCGGGGTCATCGCGCTGTTTCCGTCGGGTGTCGTGGCCTCGTCCGACTCCCTGTTCGGCGCGGCGATCGAGGCGGTGTGGAACCCCTTCACCGCGAAGATGATCCAGCGGTCGGGCGCCACGGTGGTGCCGATCTACTTCCCCGGCCAGAACAGCCGCGCCTACCAGATCGCCAACCGGCTTTCGCCGACGCTGCGCCAGGGCTTGCTGATCCACGAGGTGATCCACGCCTGCGGACGGCCGCAGCGACCGGTTGTCGGCACGCCGATCAGCCCCGACGAGGTCCGCGGCTGGAGCGGCAACCAGCGCGAGTTTGTCGCCTCGCTGCGGGCCCGGACGCTGGCGCTGAAGGGCTAGGCGAGGCCGCCCTGGCGCGGTCGCGCTGGCAGAAATAAAGGGGGCGCTGCCCCCTCTTGGCCTGCGGCCAATTCGCCCCCGGCGCATCTCCGAAAAGAAGAAGCTCCGGGCGGTGCGCGGCGCCTCAGCGCGTCGGAACCGGCTCGTCGCCGCGGTAGTCGTAGAACCCGCGCTTGGTCTTGCGGCCGAGCCAGCCGGCCTCGACGTATTTGGTGAGCAGCGGGCAGGGGCGGTACTTGGTGTCCGCAAGCCCGTCGTGCAGGACGTTCATGATCGCAAGGCAGGTGTCGAGGCCGATGAAATCCGCCAGCTCGAGCGGGCCCATCGGGTGGTTGGCGCCGAGCTTCATCGCCATGTCGATCGAGCGCACGTTCCCGACGCCCTCGTAGAGCGTGTAGACCGCCTCGTTGATCATCGGCACCAGGATGCGGTTGACGATGAAGGCCGGGAAATCCTCGGCCGAGGCGGCGGTCTTGCCGAGGTTCTCGACCACCTTGAGGCAGGCCTTGTAGGTCGGCTCGTCGGTGGCGATGCCGCGGATCAGCTCGACGAGCTGCATCACCGGCACCGGATTCATGAAGTGGAAGCCGAGGAACTTCTCGGGCCGGTCGGTGCGCGAGGCGAGCCGGGTGATCGAGATCGAGGAGGTGTTCGAGGTCAGGATCGTGTGCGGCAGCAGGTGCGGCACCAGACCCTCGAAGATCTTGGTTTTCACCGCCTCTTGCTCGGTGGCGGCCTCGATCACCAGGTCGGTATGGGCGATCTCGACCTTGTCGAGCGTCGTGGATATCTTGGCCAGCGCAGCATCGCGGGCCTCGCTCGAGATCTTCTCGCGGCTGACCTGGCGGTCGAGGTTGCGCGTGATCAGCTCCAGCGCGGCGTCGAGCGCCTCCTGGCTGACGTCCGACAGGCGCACCTCGTAGCCCGCAAGCGCCATGACATGGGCGATGCCATTGCCCATCTGACCCGCGCCGATGACACCGATGCTCTTGATTTCCATGCGCCCTATCCTGCTCTGATGCGCGGCAACCTTATGCCCCCGCGCCAGCCCGCCGCAAGCGGGGGTGCTGCAATTTTTGCCTGCATTTTCGCATTAGCGAATTGTTGGGACGGGGTGTTGATCCTGACCTCGGGTGAATGGGAATCAGAATGGGGGGCGTCATGTCCGTTGCCGGGTCTTTTCAGGGTGCGCTGGAGTATTTTCCCTGTCGCTATGGCCGCTCGCGCCTGCTGTTCCGCGGGCCGAAGCGCGCTCTCGACGCGCCCTATATTGCCTTCCTCGGCGGGGCCGAGACCCTTGGCCGTTTCGTCACGGCGCCCTTCCCGGCGCTGGTCGAGCGCGCACTGGCGGAAGGGGCAAAGAGGACCGGCACCGAGAGCGGGGAGGCGGAGCCTTCCGGCGCCCTGCCCTGCGTCAACCTCGGCGTGGTGAACGCCGGGATCGACCTCTACCTCGGCGACCCGGCGGTGCTGAACCTTGCCGCCCGCGCCGAGCTCTGCGTCATCCAGGTGATGGGGGCGCAGAACATGTCGAACCGCTTCTACGGCGTGCACCCGCGGCGCAACGATCGCTTCCTGCGCGCCTCGGACCGGTTGCAGCAGCTCTTTCCCGAGGTCGATTTCACCGAGTTCCATTTCACGCTGCACATGCTGGGCCGGCTGCGCGAGGTATCGGAAAAGCGCTTTGCCGAGGTCACCGCCGAGCTGCGGCTCGCCTGGGTGGCCCGGATGAAGCACCTGCTGACATTGCTCGGCGGGCGGGCCGTGCTGGTCTGGGCCGCTGGTCACCCGCCGCCCGACACCCATGTGAACGCGCTTGCCCCCGCCCCGCTCTTCATCGAACGCGGCATGCTCGAGGCACTCCGCCCCCGGGCCGCGGCGCTGCTCGACCGGCCGCTCTCTGCCGCCGCACTGACGGCCGGGACCGAGGGGATGGTCTTTGCCGATTTCGAGGCCGCGGCCGCCGCCGAGGCACTTAGCCCCGCCGGACATGCCGAGATCGCCGAAGCGCTGAGCCCGACCCTCGCCCGCCTCCTCGCCCAGCGCGCCTGAGCGATACCCCTGAGCAGCACGCCGGAGGGCGCCCGCCCGCAGAGCGGACGGGACGGGGCTCGCAAGCTCAGGTCGGGAAGATCGAGAGCTTGTTGCCCAGTTCCGCGAGGCGCCCCCAATGGGCGCGGTAATCCTCGCTAGCCTTCTGGAAGAAGGCGCTCTGGATGTGGATCAGCTCGCCGGGCGTCTTGCAGTGCAGCATCCTGTGCTGGGTCGCCACGTCCTCTCGCACCCGCTCGGCCGTGAAGCTCTGCAGCTCGGCGCCGATGTCGAGCATGGTGTCGACCAGGGCGGTGGCCGCATAGGGCTCGAGATCCCAGCTCATGCGCACGCTGCGCTCGACAGGCGCCACCGTCGCAGCGGCAGCGAGAGCCGGTTTGGATGCCGGCTTCGACGCGGCCGGTTTCGGGGCGGCGGTCTTCGGAGCGGCGGGCTTCGAGGCCGCCTTGGCGGCAGGCTCGGCGGTCGGCTCGCTCGATTCGGCGGGTTTCGCGACGCTGCGTGGCGGCGTGGGCAGCGGCTTGGGCGCGGGCGCGGCGGGTGTGGGGGCAGCTGCCTCCACCGGCGCGGGAGCGGGGGTGTGCGGCGTTTCGGGGGCCGACGCCGGGGCGGCGGCAACCGTCTCAGGTGTCTCTTTTGTCACGGAAGTTGCAGTCTTGGCCGGGGTCACATCTGCCGGTTTCGCCGGAGTGCGGCGGCGTGGGCTGGTGCCCCGCGACGCGGTCGACTGGCTGCGCGAAGTGGTCTTGCGGGGGGTCGGCTTATCCATGTCTGGGCTCCTTCCAAGCAGGATAGATTTGCCCCACCCTTACCACAGGACAGTCTCCAACGGGACGTTGCACCCCTGGCTTAAAGGCAATTTGTCGCAGTTTGCTCTGCAATGCGGCATTGCTCCGCCGACGCGCGGGGCGCTGCCGCCCGAACGGCAAGACCATGGCAAGGATCGGGTGGCCGGCGCAGCGGACTAACTCACCTCAAGGTTGCGCGGCAGTCCCGCCCTGCTCAGGCCGGAAACCAGCTGTCCCCGCGGGGACGCATCTGCGGCAGGGCCTGCATGCGCCCGATCCAGCCGGTCATCGCCTCGGAGGGCGCGACCCCGGCCTTGTCGAGCCATTGCACGTAGCCCCAGATGGCACAGTCTCCGATCCCCGGGGCATCACCGTGGAAGAAAGGCCCCTTGCCCAGCAGCCGGGCGAAGTTGTCTCGGTCGGTCTCGTAGCGCCCGGTGAGCCACGCCACGGTGCCCCCCGGAAAGCTGTCCCCGCGGGGACGCCGCGCCTCGATGAGTTGCGGCAGGCACATGCCGATGCGGTTCGCCTCCCACATCAGAAGTTCGGCGCCACGGCGCATCCCGGCGGCGCTCTCGCCGCCCAGCACCTGCCAGCGGCGGGCGATCTCGAGCAGGATGGCACCGGATTGGGTCATTGCTTCGCCCTCGATCACCAGCGCGGGCACCTGCGCCAGCGGGCTGGCCGCGAGGAAGGCGGCGGGGCGGGTCTCGGGCGCGGCCCAGATGTCGACGAAGACGGTCTCATGCGCGATCCCGGCCAGGGCGAGGGCCAGCGCCACCTTGCAGGCGTGGCCGCTGTCGGGGTGTCCGTAGAGGGTGATCGTCGTCATATGTGTTGTCCCGTGAATGCTCGCAACACGTCATCGCCGTCCCCGCGGGGACGGTCAAACGCTGTTTCGTGCGCCCCCCGATCACCGCACGTGATACCGCCTGCGCCAAGGCGCGGCAGTTGGACTTGACGGGCGCGCGTTTTGCAGGCTCGTTGCGCGCCGTCCGTTAACGGTTTCTAAACGGCTCTGCGAAGCCGCATCGGAGCGTAGAATGACCCTGTACGACCCCGTTGCCGAACTGCGCGCCAACGTCGCGGTGCCCTTCGAGATGGCGCAGGCCATGCCGGTCTCGGTCTATACCTCCGAGGAGTTCCTCGGGCTCGAGCAGGAACATGTCTTCGGCAAGAGCTGGCTCTGCGCCGGGCGTGTCGATGCGCTGAAGGCGCCGGGCGACTACCTGACGCTGGAGATCTCCGGAGAGCCGATCGTCGTGCTGCGCGACCGCGAGGGGCTGCTGCGGGCGCTGTCCAACGTCTGCCGCCACCGCATGTCAGTGCTGCTGGAGGGGCGCGGCAACGTCCGCACCATCACCTGTCCCTACCACGCCTGGAGCTACAACCTCGACGGGTCGCTGCGCGGTGCCCCGGCGATGGAGTTGAACGGCAGCTTCTGCAAGGAGAGCACCCGCCTGCCGCAGGTCCGCTGCGTCGACTGGAAGGGCTGGATCATGGTCACCCTCGACCCGGACCTGCCCGAGCCCGGCGATACGCTGCGCGAGGTCGATGACCTTGTCGGCTACCTGGCGATGGAAGACTACGTCGAGACCTTTCGCGAGGAGCACCGCTGGGGCACCAACTGGAAGATCCTCGCCGAGAACTTCATGGAGAGCTACCATTTGCCGATGTGCCATGGCGGCACCATCGGCGGCGCCGTGGATCTGAGGAAGATGACCTGCCCCGAGGGATTCGAGGGCTTCAACTACCACCACATCCTGAAGGACGACTCGATCGCCCTATCGATCGCCCATCCCGGCAATACCACGCTCCGGGGCGAGGAGCGTTACCGGACCTGGTTGCTGGCGGTCTACCCGTCGCTGCTGATCACCCTGACGCCGGGCTATTTCTGGTACCTCTGCCTGACCCCCGATGGACCGGGCCACGTGAAGATCCTCTTCGGCGGTGGGCTGCACCCGGATTTCATCTCCGACCCCGAAGCGGCCTCGCATTTCACCGCGCTGAAGGCGCTGCTCGATGCGGTGAATGACGAGGACCGGGGCTGTACCGAGCGGGTCTGGAAGGGGATGCAATCGCGCTTTGCCGCGCCCGGGGCGCTGTCGCACCTCGAGCGGCCGAACTACGAGTTCGCGCGGTGGATTGCCGGGAAGATTCCCGAGGCGCACTGAAGCCGAGAGAAAGGGACCGAAGGCTTCGCCCCCCGGCCCCCTGTGCGATTTTCCCGGCTAGAAGAAAGCGCGGGCCTCGCGGCTCATTTCTTGTCGGTGACGTTTTCCGCGAAGGACTTCTCGAAGGCGGCCTGCTTGTCGGGGCTCGCCTCGGTCTGGTTCTGCGCGCGCCACTCGTCGTAGGGCATGCCGTAGAAGATCTCGCGGGCCTCGGACTTGCTCATCTCGAGTCCGCGCTCGGTGGCGGCTTCCTCGTACCAGCGCGACAGGCAATTGCGGCAAAACCCGGCGAGGTTCATCAGGTCGATGTTCTGAACATCGGGGCGGTCTTGCATCAGGTGCTGGCGCAGCCGGCGGAAGGCGGCAGCCTCGAGCTCGATGCGGGTCTGGTCGTCCATGGTCTCTCTCCTCTTAGTCGGGGGCGCGGGCCAGCGCGGTCTTCAGCAAGGGCGCGAGGCGGCGGCCCCAGTCTTCCTGCGCCTCGGGCTCGGAAACGAGGTCGTTGCGCAGCTCGATCAGCGTGTTGTGGCGGCCGTGTTTCAGGGCGTGGCGATGCACGGCGTCGCCGGGCAGATGGCCAGGGTAAGGCTCGTTGCGCCCCACCACCAGATCGGGCTGCTGCGCGAGCACGTCAAGCAGCGCGTCAGATAGCCGGGCATCCCAGGCATGCAGAATGCCCAGGTGCCACGGCCGCGGCAGGCGCCCGCGCAGCTGCGGGGTGAAGGAATGCACCGAGACCAGCGCCAGTTCGGGGCGCGCCTCGAACAGCCCGGCGACGGCAGCGTGATAGGGCCGCCAGTAGGCCTCGATCCGGCGCTGGCGCTCGGCCGCATCCGCATGGCGGTTGCCGGGGATGATCGAGCCGTCGTAGAGCCGCATCAGCAGCGTTGGATCGTCCTCGCCGCGGTTGGGATCGATGACGAGGCGCGAGAAATCGGACCAGACCAGTGGGCTGTCGAGCGCCTCGGCCAGGGCACGGGCGGTCCCCAGCGCGCCTATATCGTAGGCGATGTGGCGGGCCATGTCCTCGGGCGGCAGGCCAAGGCTTCCCCCGAGCTCTGCCGGCACGCTATTGGTCGCATGGTCGCAGGTGACGAGAAAGCGGCCTTTGCGCGTGGCGCCTTCGATGTGGAATGGCGTGTGGGTCATAATCGCTTCGCAGTCTGCCGCCATGTCTTGGGAGCACGTGACGTGATAGGACCTCTCTAGATCAGTTGCGCCGGGAAGGGAATTCCGCGATAAAAGGCGCGACTGTTAGCGATAACCTAACTGTGACGAGGGTGGTTGGTTTAACTTTGAACCACTATTCTGAATGAGAATACGCTGCTCTGCAGCAAGGCGGCCCGGCGCGGCCGCGGCACGAGGTCGAGGAGTCCCAGATGAGACGTTTGCGCAAAGTGAAGATCGTGGCCACGCTCGGGCCGGCCAGCAACACCTACGAGATGATCCGCACGCTGCACGAGGCAGGGGCAGATGTGTTCCGCCTGAACATGAGCCACGGCAGCCACGAGGACATCACCAAGCTGCACCGCGCCATCCGGCAGGTGGAGAAGGATCTCGACAGCCCGATCGCCATCCTGGCCGACCTGCAGGGACCGAAGCTGCGTGTCGGTGAATTTGCCAACGGCTCGGAAGAGCTGGAATGGGGCGAGACCTTCCGCTTCGATCTCGACGAGACACCGGGCACCGACAAGCGCGTCTGCCTGCCCCATCCCGAGATTTTCCAGGCGCTCAGCGTTGGCGCGCACCTGCTTGTCAACGATGGCAAGATCCGCATGCGGGTCGAAGAATGCGGCGAAGATTTCGCCAACTGCGTGATCGAGGCGGGCGGCACGATCTCGAACCGCAAGGGCGTCAACGTGCCGGATGTGGTGCTGCCGCTGGCGGCGCTGTCGGAGAAGGACCGCTCCGACCTCGAGTTTGCTGCGGCGCTCGGCGTCGACTGGCTGGCGCTGAGCTTCGTGCAGCGCCCCGAGGACGTGGAGGAGGCGCGCAAGCTCTGCGACGGCCGCGCCGCCATCCTGTCGAAGATCGAGAAGCCCTCGGCGGTGAAGGCCTTTGACGAGATCCTCGCGGTCTCGGACGGCATCATGGTTGCGCGCGGCGATCTGGGCGTCGAGCTTCCCGTGCAGGCGGTGCCGCCCATCCAGAAACGGTTGATCCGCAAGTGCCGCGCCGCCGGCAAGCCGGTGATCGTGGCGACCCAGATGCTCGAATCGATGATCGAGAGCCCGATGCCCACGCGCGCGGAAGTCTCGGACGTGGCGACGGCGATCTACGAGGGCGCCGACGCGGTGATGCTCTCGGCCGAATCCGCCGCCGGGCAATATCCGGTCGAGGCGGTAACGACGATGAACAACGTCGCCATCAGCGTCGAGAACGACCCGACCTTCACCGAGGTCATGGAGAACTCGCGCAACATCCAGCGCACCAGCGTCGCCGATGGCATCGTGGCGGCAGCGCGGGAGATCGCCGAGACCGCCAACGTCAAGGCGATCTGCTGCTTCACCTCCTCGGGCACCACCGCGGCGCTGGTCGCGCGCGAGCGCCCGCGGGTGCCGATCATCGCGATGACCTCGCTGCGTGGCACGGCGCGGCGGCTGTCGCTGACCTGGGGCACCAACTGCGTGATGACCGGCGAGCTCGAGCGCTTCAAGCAGGCGGTGGTCAATGCCGCGCGCGCGGCGCGGGCGCAGGGCTATGCCGGCACAGAGGACCATATCATCGTCACCGCCGGCGTGCCCTTCAACATGTCGGGCACCACCAACATTCTGCGCGTTGCCCCCTGCGACGAGCGGCTGATCTACTCGACCGACCCCGAGTGATCGTTCCCCGGGAGCGGGGCCCGCGCTGCTGGTCGGCGCGGGCCCCGCTGCCGGTCCTTCCGGAGGCGATTCCGGCTTGCAAATATCAGGCCCCCCGCCTATAGGGGCGCCTCTAACCGCGCGGCCGGCCCATTGCGGCATGCCGAGTCGCGCCTGTACGCACTTCGTTAAGGAGACGAAAATGCCCAAGATGAAGACAAAGTCGAGCGCCAAGAAGCGCTTCAAGGTCACCGCGACCGGCAAGGTCGTCGCTGGTCAGGCCGGCAAGCGCCACGGCATGATCAAGCGCACCACGAAATTCATCCGCGACGCGCGCGGCACGACCACGCTGTCGGCTCCCGACGCGAAAATCGTCAAGGGCTACATGCCCTACGACCGCTGATAAAGGAGAGCTGAACAATGGCACGAGTCAAAGGTGGTGTCGTCACCCACGCCCGTCACAAGAAGGTCATCAAGGCAGCCAAAGGTTACTACGGCCGCCGCAAGAACACCTTCAAGGTTGCAGCCCAGGCCGTCGACAAGGCCAACCAGTACGCGACCCGCGACCGCAAGAACCGCAAGCGCAACTTCCGCGCCCTGTGGATCCAGCGGATCAACGCGGCAGTGCGCGCACATGACGAGGCTCTGACCTACTCGAAGTTCATCAACGGCCTGAACCTGGCTGGCATCGAAGTTGACCGTAAGGTGCTGGCGGACCTCGCCGTGCACGAGCCGGACGCCTTCAACGCCATCGTCGACCAGGCGAAGGGCGCGCTGGCCGCCTGATCGGGCGCCAACGGCTGACTTTCGAAACGCCGCTCCTTCGGGGGCGGCGTTTTTCGTTCTGCGCGCGCGTGGGGTCTCGGCCCCCGCTGCCTGCGGCCGCTCCGCCGGGATATTTGCACCTAGACGAACATGGCGGGCGGCGCAGGCTTGCGCGCCGGACCCGCAGCCGGTAGTGGACGGACCCGAAGAGATGCTCGGAAGAGGCCCGGAATGGACGACCTGCGCGACAAGTATATCGACCTGATTGGCAAGGCGGCGGATGAATCCGCGCTTGAGGATCTGCGGGTGCAGGCCGTCGGCAAGAAGGGCGAGATCAGCCTTCAGATGCGGAGCCTCGGCAAGATGAGCCCCGAGGAGCGCCAGCTCATGGGGCCGAAGCTCAACGCGCTGAAGGATGAGATCAACGCGGCGCTTGGCGCCAAGAAGGCGGCGCTGGCAGATGCCGCGTTGAACGAGCGGCTGCAGGCGGAATGGCTCGACGTGACCCTGCCCGGCCGCAACCGGCGCGTCGGCAGCATCCACCCGGTCAGCCAGGTCTGGGAGGAATGCACCGCGATCTTCGCCGACATGGGCTTTGCCGTCGCCGAAGGCCCGCAGGTCGAGACCGACTGGTACAACTTCGACGCGCTGAACATCCCCGGCCACCACCCTGCCCGCGCCGAGATGGACACCTTCTACATGCACCGCGAAGACGGCGACAACCGCCCGCCGCACGTGCTGCGCACCCATACCTCGCCGGTGCAGATCCGCTCGATGGAAGCCGGCGGCGCACCGACGCGGATCATCTGCCCGGGCCGCGTCTACCGCGCCGATTACGACCAGACCCACACGCCGATGTTCCACCAAGTCGAGGGGCTTGCCATCGACAAGGACATCTCCATGGCGAACCTCAAGTGGGTTCTGGAAGAGTTCTTCTCGGCCTTTTTCGGCCGCTCGGTGAAAACCCGCTTCCGTGCCTCGCACTTCCCGTTCACCGAACCCTCGGCCGAGGTGGACATCCAATGCCAGTGGAAGGACGGCTCGGTCACCGTGGGCGAAGGCGACGACTGGCTGGAAGTGCTGGGTTCGGGCATGGTGCACCCCAAGGTGCTGCAGGCCGGCGGGATCGATCCGAGCGAATGGCAGGGCTTTGCCTTCGGCATGGGGATCGACCGGATCGCGATGCTGAAATACGGCATCCCCGACCTGCGCGCCTTCTTCGATTCGGATCTGCGCTGGCTGCGCCATTATGGCTTTGCCTCGCTCGATGTGCCGACGCTGCATGGCGGCCTGTCGCGCTAAGCGCGGGTATGGCAGGGAATTGGGGCCCGGCGCATCCGCGTCGGGCCTTTTCCTTTTTGAAACCTGCGCCATCTTGGGGCTCATGAAGCTCTTCGATCACCGCAACCGCGAGCGTAACGCGGACACGCGGCGCGTCTACGCGCTTTTCGAGATCGCCCATACGGCGGTGGATTTCGGCGCCGCGCTCTGTTTCACCATCGGCTCGGTGCTGTTCTTCTGGAAGCAGTACGAAACCGCCGCCATCTGGCTCTTCACCGTCGGCTCGGTGCTCTTCATGGTGAAGCCCTCGCTGCGGCTGGCGCGCGAGATCAAGCTCTGGCGGATGGGGCAGATCGAGAGGCTGGCAGATCGCGATCGGAACGGCTAGCGCCGCGAGGCGAGCCAGGCGAGGCGCACGAAGTTGCGCTCGACGAGGGCCATGGCCGGGGCGCGGGCGCCGGCGGAGCGGATCGAGAGATCGGTTTCCATCAGCATCGAGAGCGCATCCTCGAGCCGGTCGGCAGTCCAGCCCGAGGCCTGGCGCAGCATCCGGTCGCGGCGCGGGCCGAAGAGCGGAGGGCGCAGGCGTTGCACCCCGGCTTGCGGGCCACCCTGGGCCGAGGCGAGCGCGTAGAGCACGCGGAAGTGGCGCATCGCCATGATCAGCAGCGTGACCGGCGCGACCCCCTGCCCTTCGAGCCGCTGCATCAGCGGTCCGATTTCGGGCGAGCGACCCTCGGCGACCACGTTGAGGATGTCGTCGAGCTCGGCTTCGATCGAGGCGGGGGCGCAGGCGGCCACCTCCTCGGGGGTGAGCGGCGCGGGATCGTCCAGCTTGTAGAGCCCGAGCTTTTCGAGCACCTGCCGGAAGTCGCCCGGCTCGAGCGCGCGGGCGAGATGCTCGAGTGCGTCAAAGGCGGCGCGGTCGACCTGGGTGAGACCGGCCTTCTTCAGCGCGGCCTCGATCTCGTCACGGCCCGGCGGGTCCGAGTAGATGCCAATGGCCAGCGCGTCGGGGGCGGCCTCGAAGAGCTTGCGGAGGGCGGATTTCGCGGTGAGCTGTCCGGCGGTGACGATGATCTGCGCATCGCCCGGGCGCCAGTCGGTCAGCGCCGCGCCCATGGTCTTGGCAAGCCCGTCGGTCGCCTCCTCGACGAAGACCACGCGCGGTCCGGGGAAGAAGCCCTGCGCCTTCACAGCGTCGAGCAGCAGCGCCGGGTCCTTGCGCAGGTCGGCACCGCCCATGCGGGTCAGGCGCATCTCGGCCTCGGCCTCGGGGCCGACAAGGGCCGTGATGACCTCCTGCCGCCGGTGCGCCACGCGCATGGCGTCCTCGCCGTAGAGCAGCACGCCCGAGCGCGTCGGGTCCGGCTTGCGGAAAAAGGCCTGTGCGTCGCGCCCGCCGAGTTTCACGAGACCCCCGTCACTGCGGCAGGTCCGCCGCGACCAGCAGCAGCCGGTCGATGACCCGGTCGGCCAGCATGAGCATCAGCCGCTCCTCGGCGTCGCGCTCGGCGGCCTGGGTGGCGGCGGTCGAGCCGGTGGTGGAATAGCCGGTGAAGGTAGAGGTGTCGCCGGAGGTCAGCGCCTCGTTCGTCACGGCGTCGCGCAGCGTGAAGTACGCGGTGCCGATCACCCGGATGCGGGTGGTGTTGCCGTCGGCGAGCGAGCCGTGCCCCGAGGTCTCGGTCCTCAACGAGGTGTCGAGCCGGTAGGGCGCGCCGGGCGCGGCGCGGCCGAGCCGTTCCTCGATCCGGCGGGTGTAGAGATAGGCGTCGGGCGAGTCGGGATCGGCAAAGGCGATCTGCCCGAGCAGCTTCTGCCCGCCGCCCTGAGGCCCGTAGGCCGGGGCAAAGCCACAGCCCGCGAGCGCCAGGGCGCCGCAGGCTGCAAGCAGGGTTCTTCGATCAAGCGACCACATTGACGATCCGGCCAGGCACAACGATGAGCTTCTTCGGGGCGGCCCCTTCGAGGCTCCGCACCACAGCTTCGTGCGCGAGGACGAGTTTTTCAATCTCTTCCTTGGCCATGTCCTTGGGAACGGTGAGTTCGCCGCGGCGCTTGCCGTTGACCTGGATCGGCAGGGTGACGCTGTCCTCGACCAGCATCGCCTCGTCGGCCTTGGGCCAGGGCGCGTTGGCGATGAGCCCCTCGCCGCCGAGCAGATGCCAGATTTCCTCGGACAGGTGCGGGGTCATCGGCGACATGAGCTGCGCGAGGACCTTGGCCGCCTCCTTCTTGGCAGCAGCGCCCGCCTGCGATTTGCCGAGCACGGCGGTGAAGGCATAGAGCTTGGCGATGGCCGCGTTGAAGCCGAAGCTCTCGACGCCCATGGTCACGTCGTGGATCGCCTTGTGCATCTCGCGCAGCAGGGCGGCATCCTCGGCCCCGGCGGGGGCATCGGATGCGGCGATCTCGGCGGCGATCCGGTAGACCCGGGCGAGGTGCTTGGAGGCCGCTTCCGCACCCGACGCGGTCCATTCCACGTCACGCTCGGGCGGGCTGTCCGAGAGCACGAACCAGCGCGCGGTGTCGGCGCCGTACTGGCCGATGATCGCCACCGGGTCGACGACGTTGTTCTTCGACTTGGACATCTTGGCCGAGGGGATGATCTCGACCTCGGTGCCGTCCTCGAGGAAGCCCTTGCCGTCCCTCAGCTCGACCGACTCGGGGTAGTGGTAGACCGGGCGGCCGTCGGCATTGCGCGTCTGGTAGATCGCGTGGGTCACCATGCCCTGGGTGAAGAGCGCCTTGAACGGCTCCTTGCTCTTTTCCGGCAGGTGGCCGGTGAGGTTCATCGCGCGGGCAAAGAAGCGCGAGTAGAGCAGGTGCAGGATCGCGTGCTCGATGCCACCGATGTATTGATCGACATTCATCCAGTATTCGGCCTCGGCCATGTCCATCGGCGTCTCGGCGCGCGGCGAGGTGAAGCGGGCGAAGTACCAGCTCGAGTCGACGAAGGTGTCCATGGTGTCGGTCTCGCGCCGTGCCGGGGCACCGCAGGACGGGCAGGCACAGTCGCGCCACGACGGGTGGCGGTCGAGCGGGTTGCCGGGCACCGAGAAGTCGATCGCCTTGCCGTCCTCGTCGTAGGGCAGGCTGATCGGCAGGTTTTCCTTCTTCTCGGGCACCACGCCGCAGGCCTCGCAATGGACCACGGGAATCGGGCAGCCCCAGTAGCGCTGGCGCGAGAGGCCCCAGTCGCGCAGGCGGTACTTGGTCACGCCTTCGCCGATGCCGTTCTTCTCGCAGAAGTCGACGGCGGCGTTGACGCCCTCCTCACCGGTCTGCACTTCGGTCCCGGCGACGAGGCGGGTGTAGCGCACCTTTTCCGTCTTGGCGGGCACGAAGGGCTCGGCCTGGATGTCGATCTCGCCCTCGAGCGGGACAAAGGTCTCGACGATCGGCAGGCCGTACTTGCTGCAGAAGTCGTGGTCGCGCTGGTCGTGGCCCGGGCAGCCGAAGATCGCGCCCGTGCCGTAATCCATGAGGATGAAATTGGCGATGTAGACCGGCAGTTCCCAATTCGGATCGAACGGGTGACGGACCTTGAGCCCTGTGTCGAAGCCGCGCTTCTCGGCCTTTTCCAGCTCTTCTTCCGAGGTGCCCATGCGGCGGCACTCGGCAACGAAGGCGGCGAGCTCGGCGTTGTCCTTCTCGAGCTCTTTCGCGAGCGGGTGGTCGGGCGAGATGCCGACGAAGGAGGCGCCGTGCAGCGTGTCGGGGCGCGTGGTGTAGCACTCGATCTTCTCGAAACCGGCCGGGGCGGCGACGGTGTCGAAGGAGAACTGCAGGCCGCGCGAGCGGCCGATCCAGTTCGCCTGCATCAGCTTCACCTTCGCGGGCCAGTCATCGAGCGTATCCAACGCATCGAGCAGCTCGCCCGAGAAGTCGGAGATCTTGAAGAACCACTGGGTGAGTTCCTTGCGCTCGACCAGCGCGCCCGAGCGCCAGCCGCGGCCGTTCTCGACCTGCTCGTTGGCGAGCACGGTCATGTCGACCGGGTCCCAGTTCACCACGGCGTTCTTGCGGTAGACGAGGCCCTTGTCGAGCATGTCCAGGAAGAGCGCCTGCTGCTGGCCGTAATATTCCGGATCGCAGGTCGCGAACATGCGCGACCAGTCGAGCCCGAAGCCGAGCGGCTTCATCTGCGCGACCATCGTGTCGATGTTCGAATAGGTCCAGTCCTTGGGGTGCCCGCCCGAGGCCATGGCAGCGTTCTCGGCCGGCATGCCGAAGGCGTCGAAGCCCATCGGGTGCAGCACGTTGAAGCCGTTCTGCTTCTTGTAGCGGGCGATCACGTCGCCCATCGTGTAGTTCCGCACGTGGCCGATGTGGATACGGCCCGAGGGATAGGGGAACATCTCGAGCACGTAGTATTTCGGCTTATCGGCCGAACGGGTGGCCTTGAAGGTCAGGGCGTCTTCCCAGGCGGCCTGCCATTTCGGCTCGATCGTGGCGGGGTCGTAGCGCGACATAATCTCTTGTCCCTCGGAGCGGATGGGTCTTGGCGGGTGATAGGGCAGCCCCCGCCGGACGTCCAGTGCCCGGTCTCCGACAGGAGGGGATGCAGGCGACATTTCCGCAACCTCGGCACCGCAATATTGCCGTGTCCTGCATTACTGTATTGGCCGAAGCCGGCACGCATGAAACATTGACCGAATAGTCAAAAAAAGAATGTAGCCCGATGAAGCTCCTTTGTATCCACCAGAATTTCCCTGGGCAGTACAAGCATCTCGCCCCCGAACTCATCCGGCTCGGCCATGAGGTCACCGCGCTGACTCCCAAGGTCAAGGAGCCGACCACCTGGAACGGGGTGGAGGTGCTGCCCTACCAGATCCGCGGCAGCAGCACCCAGGGCATCCACCCCTATCTCACCGACTTCGAGACCAAGATCCTGCGCGGCGTGAGTTGCTGTAACGCGGCGCTTGCGCTGAAGACGCAGGGCTACATGCCCGACGTGATTCTGGCGCACCACGGTTGGGGCGAGAGCCTGTTCCTCAAGGACGTGTGGCCCGAGGCCCGGCTCGGGCTTTACTGCGAGCTTTACCACCGGACCTCGCCCGACTTCCTGAGCTTCGATCCGGAGTTCGCCAAGGACCCGTCGCTGCGCGACGCCCAGCGGATCCGCATGAAGAATCTCAACAACCGCATGCACGAAGAGGTCATGGACGCCGGGATCAGCCCGACACGGTTCCAGGCGGGCACCTTTCCCGCGGCCTGGCAGGACCGGCTGACCGTCGCCCACGACGGCATCGACACCGATCTCGTGGCGCCGAGCCCCGACGCGCGGCTGACACTGGACGGCGGCGAGGTGCTGACCCGCGACGACGAGGTGATCACCTTCATCAACCGCAACCTCGAGCCCTACCGCGGCTATCATATCTTCATGCGCGCCCTGCCCGAGATCCTGCGCCGCCGCCCGAACGCCCGGATCGTGCTGATCGGCGGCGACGAGGTCAGCTACGGCGCCAAGGCCCCGGACAGCAAAAGCTGGAAGCAGATCTTCATCGATGAGGTGCGCGGACAGATCCCCGATGCGGACTGGGCGCGGGTGCATTTCCTTGGCCGGGTGCCCTACGGGCGGTACCTGTCGATGCTCCAGGTGAGCCGGGTGCACATCTACCTGACCTATCCCTTCGTGCTCAGCTGGTCGCTGCTCGAGGCGATGAGCGCGGGCTGCGCCATCCTTGCCAGCGACACAGCGCCGGTGCGCGAGGCGCTGACCGAGGATGAGACCGGCTGGATGGTCGGTTTCTTCGATCGCGGTGCGCTGATCGACCGGCTCTGCGCCCTGCTCGACGATCCGGCGACCCGCGCCCGGCTCGGCGCGGCGGCCCGTGCCCATGTGCAGGGGACCTATGACCTGCGCCGCCATTGCCTGCCGAAGCACGTGGACTGGGTGACCCGCCTCGCCGCGCTGGAGCCGCGCCCGCCGCGCGACTGATCCGCCGCACCCCGAAACGACGAAGGCCCGGACAAGCGTCCGGGCCTTTTCATCTCGGTGGTCGCGATCCGCTGGGGATCAGATCCTGCTGTCGACCGCCCGCAGCTGCCGCGCGCGGGTCAGGATCGCATCCTCGACCGCATGCACCGCCGAGGCGCTGGCCGGGCCGGAGCGGGTCTGCAGCGACACGTTCAGCGAGCGCGCGTCCAGCGCCGGGTCCGACACGAGGATCGTGGCGCGATAGGCGGTACCGCCGCCTGGGGGCGTGCCATAGCCCGTGGTGATCACCCCGGTGAAGGGATCGACGCTTTCCACCGGCAGGAAGTCGAGCACCTGCAGCGAGGCGGTCCAGATGTACTTGTTCACCGAGCCGACCTGCCCGGCGTCCGGACTTGCCTTGAAAATGTCCCAAATGGTCGAGTCGGGCGCCCCGCGGCCATCGTAGACATCGGCTTCCATGAGCGCGTCAGCAGACTGGGTCTGCACCGGCTGGCGGGCCCCATTCTGACTGCAGGCAGCCAGGACCGCCGTAACCACGATCAGGGCGCCGGCTTTTGCAAACCGCTTATATTCCATGAAACCAAAGCTCCTGCCCGTCTGCTTCTTTGCTCCTGCATACTCGCCGGGCCCGCTTATCACAAGTCGTCAATCCGGCGCTTTGGCTGCACGCCGGACACCGCCGACAGGACCGGCGGGAGCTCGCGGCGGCGGCGCGAAGGGCCCGTCATGTCTTTGTGGCAATTGGGCATCACTGGTTCGCTTCGTGGGCGCCTGACCCAGCGACGGGTTGCCAGAACGACCAGGCCGAGCGCATAGAAGTGGCCATCAAGGCCGGGCTACCCGGATTGGTACGTGCCTTAGAACACATGAGGGAAACAATGAAAAAGATTCTGTTTGCTTCCACCGCGCTGGTTGCAACCGCAGGCATCGCCTCGGCAGAAGTCACCCTGTCCGGTTACGCCGAAATGGGTATCTACAACCCCGGCGAAACCCGTAACGACCCGGGCAACGACGAAGTTCAGTTCTTCACTGACATCGACCTGACCTTCACCATGTCCGGCGAAGCCGACAACGGCCTGGTCTTCGGTGCGAACATCGACCTCGACGAAGCTCAGAAGCCGTTCACCAACCCCTGGCAGCAGGGCGGTGAGGCACTGTTCGTTTCGTACGGCGGCGCGACCTTCACCATGGGCGACACCGACTCGGCATACGACAAGATCGTTCCCGAGATGAACCTCGGCGGCGCAGGCTCGATCGCTGACGACGAAACCGTCCACGCCGGCTTCAACGACGGCGCAGAGTTCGACGGTGGCGTGAACGGCTCCGACGGCCAGATCGCTCGCTTCGACTACGCTTTCGAAGGCCTGACCTTCTCGGCATCGGCTGAGCAAGTCAACGACGGCGCAGAGCCCGATGACTCGATCGCAGGCATCGTTGACTCCGGCGACACCATCTGGTCGATCGGTGCAGGCTACAAAGCTGACCTCGGCGGCATCGACATGAACGCTGGCGTTGCTTACCTGACGCTCGAAGATTTCGCAGACGTTTGGGGCCTCGGCGTGACCGCTGGCTTCGCAGGCGGCTTCGAAGTCGGCGCGACCTACAGCGACATCAACAACGAAGTTGGCGAAGACTTCGAGCACTGGGGCGTTGGCCTCGGCTACTCGATGAACGCTCTGTCGATGGGCGTCAACTACGGCAAGTACGACTTCGAAGACGGTGACGACCAGTCGGGTTACGGCGTTGCCGTGAACTACGACCTCGGCGGCGGTCTCGTTGCTCAGGCCGGCTACGGCTACAGCGAACTGCGCAACGGCGACGACGACGACTCGTTCTCGCTGGGTCTCGCAATGTCCTTCTAATCTCACCTGAGATTAGACTGATTAGGGAAGAGCGGGCTTAGGCCCGCTCTTTTCTTTTGCGCCCTCAGCGGGCAGAACGGTCCCGCAAGATCACCGCCGGGCACGGACCCGGATGAACGACGAGGGATCCCCATGCTGCCACTTTCGGCCGCGCGAAAGGCCAGCCTGATCGACAAGGTCCGCCCCGCCCTTGCCAAGGGCCGTCTCGGCGAGGCCCGCGCCGCGCTGGAGCAGGTGCTTCCCTCTGAGCCGACCCGCGCCGATCTCGTCTTCCAGCTCTCGCAGATCTGCTACGAGCAGGGCGACCGAGAGGCCTGCCTGCGTTACCTCGACCGCGCCGTGGAGCTCGCCCCGGAGCAGCCGCAGGTCACCGCCACCGCGGTCGAGCGTTACCGCGCGCTGGACCGGCCCGAAGCGGCGCTCTCCGCGCTCGACCGGCAGATCGCCGCGGAGCCGAAGGCGATCAAGCCGCGTGCCGACAAGGCGCATTACCTGCAGCTTCTGGGCCGCTTCGACGAGGCCGAGAAGCTGTTTCGCGCGCTGATCAAGCGCCACCCGAACGAGCCCGAGCTCTACCGCATCTTCCTCGCCGCAAAGAAGCTCGCCGCCGGCGATCCGCTGCTGCGCGCCATGGAAAAGCTCTGGGCCCGGCGCGATCTTTCGGACCGACAGCGCATGCACCTCGGCTTTGCGCTGGCCAAGGTGATGGAGGAGACCGGGCAGACGGCAAAGGTCTTCCCCTATCTCACCCGCGCCAACGCCCTGCAACGCAAGGCCGCGCCTTTCGACAGCGCCGCGCAGGCGCGCGAGTTCGACACCGTGCGCCGCGCACAGGTGGGGCTGGTCTCTGCCCCGGCCGTTGAACCGCCCCCCGCCCTGCGCCCGATCTTCGTCACCGGCATGCCGCGCTCGGGCACCACGCTGGTCGAGCGCATCCTCGGCGCCCATCCTGATGTCTCGGCGGGCGGCGAGTTGGGCCACGCGCTGAAGCTTGCCTACGGCTATTTCGGCGCCGGCGCGCAGATGCGCCTCATCGCACAGGAACCGCCCGAGCGGGTCGCCGCCTTTGCCGCACAGTACATGCGCCTCGCCGCCCGCGACACCGGGCGCAGCCAAGGGGCGATCACCGACAAATCGATCCTCTGCCACCTGATCTTCGGCCTGCTGGACCACGCGCTGCCTGGCGCGAAGATCATCGTGGTGCACCGTGACCCGCGCGATATCGCCCTGTCGATCTACAAGAACCACTTCGTGACGGGCACTCATCGCTACGCCAACGACCTGTCCGAGATCGCAACGGCCATCAAGCGCTTCCGCGCCAATGTGGCGCATTGGAAAGAAGCCCTGCCCGGCCGCCTGCACGAGATCCGCTACGAGGCGCTGGTCGCCGACCCCGAGCCCCAGGCCCGCGCCCTTGTCGCAGCGGCCGGGCTCGACTGGGATCCCGCCTGCCTTGACATGCAGGCGGCGCAGGGCGCGGTGAAGACGCTCAGCGTCAGCCAGGCGCGCCAGCCGATCTACCGCGGCTCGGCGCAGGCCTGGAAGAAATTCGAAACCGAACTGGCGCCTTTCATCGAGGCCTGGGGAGAGGAACCATGGGACTGAACGACATCAAGGCGCGCATTGCCAAGGCCGAGAAGAAGGCGGGCCGCGCGCCCGGCTCGGCGCAGCTGATCGCGGTCAGCAAGGTACAGCCGAACGAACGCGTCGAGGCGGTGCTTGAGGAAGGCCACCGGCTCTTTGGCGAGAACAAGGTGCAGGAAGCCGCCGGCAAGTGGCCGGCCTTCCAGGAGCGCTTCCCCGACGCCGAGGTGCATCTCATCGGCCCGCTGCAGAGCAACAAGGCGCGGCAGGCGATGCAGCTCTTCTCGGCGATCCACTCGCTCGACCGCCCGAAGCTCGCCACCACGCTGGCGCGGCTGGCGCAGGAGGTGGGGCACTGTCCCGATCTCTTCGTGCAGGTCAACACCGGCGAGGAAGAGCAGAAGGCCGGTATCCTTCCCGCCGAGGCCGACGCCTTCATCAAGGAGGTGCGTGGCCTCGACCTGCCGCTCAGGGGGCTGATGTGCATCCCCCCCGTGGACGAGACTCCCAGCCTGCACTTCGCCCTGCTGGCGAAGATCGCCGAGCGCAACGGGCTTGACGGGCTGTCGATGGGCATGAGCTCGGACTTCGAGCAGGCCATCGCCTTCGGCGCCACCCATGTGCGCGTCGGTTCGGCGATCTTCGGCGAGCGCGACTACGGCTGAGACCCGGCCCGGCGCCCCGTCTTCTGGCCGGGAACGATCCCGGGGTGAAGCGCGCAGCGCCAAAGGGGGGCCGCTTTGGGGGCCTTCCCCTCTCCGACGCGCAGGATAGAGTGCCCAGATGGCAATCCCGGTCGAGACCTTCTTTCTGCGCCCCGGCGATCAGGGCACGCTGCAGGCACGGATCCAGCAGATGGTGGCCGAGGGCGTGCTCTCGGGCAGGTTTAGGCGCGGCGAGAAGATGCCCTCCACCCGGCGGCTGGCGGCGCATCTCGGGGTCAGCCGGATCACCGTCTCGCTGGCCTATACCGAGCTGCAGGCCTCGGACTACCTCACCTCGCGTGACCGTTCGGGCTATTACATCTCCGAAGGCGCCCCGGAGCCGCCGGACTTTCCCGAGACGCCGCGGGCCGAGCGGGTCGACTGGCAGCGCGCCATGGGGCGGCGCTTCGCGGCGGGGGCGGTGCCCGTGCGACCGTCCGACTGGGCCAGCTACCGATTCCCTTTCATCTACGGCCAAGCCGATCCGAAGCTCTTTGATCACGCCAACTGGCGACTTTGCGCGGTGCAGGCGCTGGGGGCACGCGACTTCGGCGCGCTGACCCAGGATTATTACGACCGGGACGATCCGCAGCTGGTGGAGTTCCTTGCCCGCCAGACCCTGCCCCGGCGCGGCATCCAGGCCAGGCCCGAGGAGATCCTGATCACCCTTGGCGCGCAGAACGCGCTCTGGCTGGCAAGCCAGATCCTGCTCTCGCCGGGGCGGCGGGCGGCGGTGGAGGACCCGTGCTACCCGGCGCTGCGGGTGCTGCTCGGTCAGACCGGCTGCGCGCTCTCGGCGGTTTCTGTAGACGCGCAGGGCCTGCCACCCGAGGCGGTGCCCGAGGGCACCGACGTGATCTTCACCACCCCCAGCCACCAGTGCCCGAGCGGCGCCACCCTGCCGCTGGAGCGGCGGCGCGCGCTGCTGGACCGGGCGCGCGCGCTCGAAGCGGTGATCGTCGAGGATGACTACGAGTTCGAGATGGCCTACCTGCAGCCGCCCACCCCGGCGCTGAAGAGCCTCGATGGCGACGGCCGGGTCGTCTACGTCGGCAGCTTCTCGAAGTCGCTCTTTCCGGGGCTGCGGCTCGGCTATCTCGTCGGCGCCGAGCCCTTCATCCGCGAGGCACGCGCCCTGCGCGCCTCGGTGCTGCGCCACCCGCCGGGGCACATCCAGCGCACCGCTGCCCATTTTCTGAGCCTTGGCCACTACGACAGCCTGGTCCGGCGAATCGGCCGCGCGCTGGGGCAGCGGCGGCAGGTGATGGAGGCCGAGATCGCCCGAAATGGGCTAGAGGTGGCGGGCGTCGCCGCGCACGGCGGCTCGTCGTTCTGGATGCGCGCCCCCGAGGACGTCGATACCGCCGAGCTTTGCGCGACGTTGCAGCGCGAAAGCGTGCTGATCGAGCCCGGTGCGCCCTTCTTCCAGCGTGGAGACGGGCGGCGGAATTTCTACCGCCTCGGCTACAGTTCCATCCCCTCGGAGCGCATCGCCGAGGGGTTGCAGCACATCGCACAGGCGCTTGCACGTCCCCGCAGTCGAGGCTAGGGCTTTGCCCCATGCGGACCATCCGGGATTACCAGTCAACCGAGCGTCGCGACCGCGGCGCCAGCGTCGCCATCGGCAATTTCGATGGCGTGCACATCGGTCATCGCGCGGTGATCGAGCTGGCCCGTGAAAAGGCCGGAGGCGCCCCTTTCGGCGTGCTGACCTTCGAGCCGCATCCGCGTGAGTTCTTCGCCCCCGATGCCCCGCCCTTCCGGCTGATGTCCGCCAAGGCGCGCGCCTCGCGGCTGGAAAAGCTGGGCGTCGAGCGGCTCTACGAGCTGCCCTTCGACGCCGCACTGGCCGCGCTCACCCCCGAACAGTTCGCCCGCGAGGTGCTGGTGGACGGGCTTGGCCTCAGCCATGTGGTGGTCGGCGCCGACTTCTGTTTCGGCAAGGGCCGCGCGGGCCGGGTCGCGGACCTGCAGCGCTTCGGCGAAGACATGGGCTTCGGCGTCACCGTGGCCGAGCTCCTTGGCACCGCGGGCGGCGAGATCAGCTCGACCGCGATCCGCCGGGCGCTGTCGGACGGCGATCCGCGCGCGGCCAAGGCGCAGCTCGGCCACTGGCACCGGATCGAGGGCGAGGTGGTCGGCGGCCACCAGCTTGGCCGGACCCTCGGCTATCCCACCGCCAACATGAGCATCGACGGGCTGCACCCGCCGCGCTACGGCGTCTATGCCGTGCTGGTGGACGTGCTGACCGGCCCGCACAAGGGCAGCTACCACGGCGTCGCCTCGCTGGGCGTACGCCCGATGTTCGGCGAGAACAGCGCCAACCTTGAAACCTTCCTCTTCGATTTCTCCGGCGATCTCTACGGCGCGGTTCTGTCGGTCGGGCTGGTCGAGTTCCTCCGCCCCGAGATGAAGTTCGACGGGCTCGAGGCTCTGATCTCCCAGATGGACTGCGACAGCGCCGAGGCCCGCCGTATTTTGGACGCCCTATGACCGACCACATCGACCGCAAGGGGCTCACCCCGCGCTTCTGGGAAAAGAAGCCGCTCTCCAAGCTCAATGACAAGGAGTGGGAGGCGCTCTGCGACGGCTGCGGCAAGTGCTGCCTCAACAAGCTCGAGGACGAGGAAACCGGCGAGGTTGCGCTGACCTGCGTGTCCTGCCGCCTGCTCGACGACGAGTCCTGCCTCTGCTCCAACTACGAGATCCGGCACCAATTCGTGCCGGAATGCATCGTCCTGCGCCCCGACAATATCGACGAACACGCCTACTGGATGCCCGAGACCTGCGCCTATCGGCGGCTGTGGCAGGGCAAGCCGCTCTTCGACTGGCACCCGCTGAGCTCGGGCGACCCCGAGAGCGTCCATGCCGCCGGCGTGTCCATGCGTGGCCGCACCGTGCCCGAGTTCGAGGTCGGCGAGGACGACTGGGAAGATTACATTATCGAGGAGCCCACCTGATGTTCTTTGCCTCCGACAATTCCGGCCCCATCCCTCCGCAGGTGCTCGAGGCGCTGACCCGCGCCAACGAGGGCCACACCTCGGGCTACGGGTCGGACGCGCTGTCTGTGCAGGTGGCGGAGCGCATCCGCGATCTCTTCGAGGCCCCCGAGGCGGCCGTCTACCTGGTACCCACCGGCACCGCGGCGAATTCGCTGGCGCTGGCAACGCTCTGCCCGCCCTATGGCACGGTCTTCTGTTCGCCGGTCGCCCACATCCACGAGGACGAGTGCAACGCGCCCGAGTTCTACTCCGGCGGGGCCAAGCTGACGCTGGTCAAGGGCGGCGACCGCATGACCCCCGAGGCGCTGCGCGCGGCGATCGAGGGCGAAGGCAACCGCGGCGTGCACGGGCCGAAGCGCGGCCCGGTGTCGATCACCCAGCTCACCGAGAAGGGCAACTACTACACGCTCGACGAGCTGCGTGCGCTGACCGCCGTGGCCCGCGAGTACGGCCTGCCGGTGCACCTCGACGGCGCGCGCTTTGCCAATGCCGCGGTGAAGCTCGGCGCCACCCCGGCCGAAATGAGCTGGAAGTCCGGCGTCGACATCTGCGTCTTCGGCGGCACCAAGAACGGGCTGATGGGCGTCGAGGCGGTGGTGATCTTCGATCCCGCCAAGGCCGAGGAATTCGAGTATCGCCGCAAGCGCGGCGCGCATCTCTTCTCCAAGCACCGCTATCTGGCGGCGCAGATGGACGCCTACCTCGCGGGGGACCTCTGGAAAGAGCTGGCGGAGAAGGCCAATGCGCGCTGCGATCAGCTGCTGCAGGGTCTCAAGGGGCTGGGGCTGACGGTGCACAACGACACCCATGCCAACATGATCTTTTTCGAGATGCCGCGCGCGGCGCACCGCAAGGTCCTGGAGGCCGGGGCGGTCTACTACCCGTCGGGCGATCTGGAGGGCGACGATGCTGAGCTGCTCACCGGCCGGCTGGTCTGCGACTGGTCGCTGCAACCCGCGGATGTGAGCGCTTTCCTCGACCTGCTGCGGGACGCTGCCTGACCCCGGCGCGGTCGAAATTCCTTAGAAGACATCGGCAAGAGCCTTCCAAGGCTCTTGCCCTTCAGTTCATCTGGAAGTGCAACTCGTAGCTGCCGTCGACAAAGGCACCGAAGAGGTCGGGAATGTCCGGGTGCTCGACCGGCTCGCCGGAATAATCTGCGACCAGGTTCTGCTCCGACACGTAAGCCACGTAGAAGCTCTGCTCGTTCTCGGCCAGGAGGTGGTAGAACGGTTGCTCACGGCGCGGGCGCGACTCCTCGGGAATGGCCTCATACCACTCCTCGGTATTGCTGAACTCTGGGTCGACATCGAAGACCACGCCGCGGAACGGGTGCTTGCGATGGCGGACGACCTGGCCCAGATGATATTTCGCGCGCGCTGTGTGCATGTTCACCTCTGAGAACAATTTTTGACATTTTTGCGGCAATAAGTCCAATGCCTTGCCGGGCATCGGAGGAAACACACTGTGAACACCGGGCCGACAGTATGGCAGAGATCCGCCGACCCGAGGTGAAGGAATTGTGATTCCAACGCGGGTGGCTTTGCGGTAAAATCCCTGTCAACAAAAGGCAAAAAGACTTCCAGAAGAGCAGAAAAAAGCGAGAGGCAGATGAGCAGATGGCTTCGCGCGGCGACGCTGGTGTTGTTGGCCGCGTCCTGCGGAGGCGGCGGTGCAGGCCGCGCCCCGAACAATCTTGAAGACGCATGCGCCATCATACGTGAGCGACCCCAGTATATCCGCGCGTTCCGCGACGCGGAGCGCAAATGGGGTGTGCCGGTGCATGTGCAGATGGCGACGATCTATCAGGAAAGCAAATTCATCTCGGACGCGCGGACCCCGTTCCGCTATGCGCTCGGGGTGATTCCCTATGGCCGGCAAAGCTCGGCCTTCGGGTACAGCCAGGCGCTGGACGGCACCTGGGACGAATACCTCGAGGAAACCGGCCGCTGGCGCGCCGACCGCGACGACATCCGCGACGCGACGGATTTCATGGGCTGGTACATGGCCGGCAGCCGCGATCGGCTGGGAATCAGTCTGCGCGACGCACGCAACCAATACCTTGCCTATCACGAGGGCCGGGGCGGCTTCTCGCGCGGGACCTACAACAGCAAGTCCTGGCTGCTGCGCGTGGCCGAGGACGTGGGCAACCGCGCCGTGGTCTACGAGGTGCAGCTGGCCAATTGCCGGCAGGCGCGCCGCTGGTGAGCCAGCGCCAAGGAAACGCGAAAGGCCGGGCCCTGCGCCCGGCCTTCTGCGTCTTGGCGATGATGCGGGGCCCCTGGGGCCGCCTTATTTCACCCGATTCACGTCGAAGACGGAGTTCGGCAGCTGCGCATTGCTCAGCGCGCCGAGCACGACGGTGGTCTTGGCGCCATTGCCATCGGTGATCACCCATTGCCGCAGCTGCACCGGGTTCGCGGTGAACTTCATCTGGATCGAGCCGCGATCCGGATGCTGCGGGTCCTGCGCGGTCACCGTGGTGGCGGTGCCGTCATATCCGTGACCGGTCACCATGCCTGCGCGGCCGAGGTTGACGTTGCGGTCGAGGATGATCGACAGCGGTGTCTGGCTCAGCGGGTAGGTTTCGGGCTGCCCGCCCAGCTTCTTGTCAAAGACATAGACCGCCCCCGCCCAGGCCAGCACGAGCGCCTGGTCCGGCGGATTGTATTCGAAGCGCACCTTGCCCGGGCGCTTGATCGAGATCGTGCCGGTCGAGATCGAGCCGTCGCCGTTGATCTGGGTGAACTGTCCTTTCGCGGACTGGATCGAGTTCAGGTACTGGGACACCTCGCCCAGCGAGAGCTTCTGCGCCGCCGCCGGCAGCGTGGTGAGCACCAGCGCCGTGAGCGCGGCGATGAGAGTGCGGATCATTCTTCAGGTCCTTCTGGCCGTGGTCTGCCCGACTGTCGCACACCGCGTCGCGGCTATGCGATATCACGCAGGCGTTGAAGCCTATCTAGGGCTTGAGACGGGGCGATCAAAGCCCCCGCCTCGGCCCGGTGGCGCAGCTCCGCGCAAGACGGGGGACTCCGGCCCCGCCCTGCGGGCGCTTCCCGGGGGTAGGCGCACATAGAAGAAGAGGCCCGGGAGCGCGCGCTCCCGGGCCTCTTCTCTTTTCAGATACGCAGGTCCCTGAGGGGCCACAGGCGTGGCGCCGGGACAGAACTCACTGCTCGGGGACGAGGATCTCGCGCTTGCCGACGTGGTTGGCCGACGAGACGACGCCCTCGTCCTCCATCTGCTCCACCAGACGCGCGGCCTTGTTGTAGCCGATGCCGAGCTTGCGCTGGATGTAGGACGTCGAGCACTTGCGGTCCTTGACGACTATGGCCACCGCCTGGTCGTAGAGCGCATCCTCGCCGTCGGTGTTGCCACCGGTGTTGAGACCCAGCACCGCGTCGATATTCTCGGCCTTCTCGTCGTCCGGGCCCTGCACCACGCCGTTGACGTATTCGGGCGGGCCGAAGGCCTTGAGGTGGTTCACCACCTCCTCGACCTCTTCGTCGCTCACAAAAGGACCGTGGCAGCGGGTGATGCGCGCGCCGCCAGCCATGTAGAGCATGTCGCCCATGCCCAGCAGCTGCTCGGCGCCCATCTCGCCGAGGATGGTGCGGCTGTCGATCTTCGAGGTCACCTGGAAGGAGATCCGGGTCGGGAAGTTGGCCTTGATGGTGCCGGTGATCACGTCCACCGAGGGGCGCTGCGTGGCCATGATCAGGTGAATACCCGAGGCACGGGCCATCTGCGCGAGGCGCTGGATGCAGGCCTCGATCTCCTTGCCCGCGACCATCATCAGGTCGGCCATCTCGTCGACGATGACGACGATGTAGGGCATCTTGCGCGGCTCGAACTCCTCCGTCTCGAACACCGGCTCGCCGGTCTCGTCGTCGAAGCCGGTCTGGACGGTGCGCTTGAACATCTCGCCCTTCTTCAGCGCCTCGGCGACGCGCCCGTTGTAGCCGTCGATGTTGCGCACGCCCATCTTTGACATCTTGCGGTAGCGGTCTTCCATCTCGCCCACCACCCACTTGAGCGCCACGACGGCCTTCTTGGGGTCGGTGACGACGGGACTCAGCAGGTGCGGGATGCCGTCGTAGACGGACAGTTCCAGCATCTTGGGGTCGATCATCACCAGCCGCAGATCCTCGGGGGTCAGCTTGTAGAGCAGCGACAGGATCATCGTGTTGATCGCCACCGACTTGCCCGAGCCGGTGGTGCCGGCGATCAGCAGGTGCGGCATCTTGGCGAGGTTCGCCACGACCGGATCGCCGCCGATGTCCTTGCCGAGCGCCAGCGGCAGGCGCTGCGTGCCGTTATCGTAGTCGCGGCTCGAGAGGATCTCGCGGAACGAGACCATCTCGCGCTTGTCGTTGGGAAGTTCGATGCCGATCACCGAGCGGCCCGGCACGGTCGAGACGCGCGCCGAAAGCGCCGACATCGAGCGCGCGATGTCGTCGGCGAGGCCTATGACACGGCTCGCCTTGAGGCCCGGCGCGGGCTCGAGCTCGTACATGGTGACCACGGGACCGGGGCGGACCGAGACGATCTCGCCCTTCACGCCGTAGTCGTCGAGCACCGATTCCAGCATCCGCGCGTTCTCTTCCAGCGCCTCATCCGAGAGCACATGACGCTCGATGTTCTCTGCGCTGGCCAAGAGGTGCAGCGGCGGCAGCTCGTAGTCGATGGTGTTCTCGGTGAAATGCAGCGCCGGCTGTGCCTCGGCCTGGGCGCGGCGCGAGGGCTGCATCGGCTTGGGCTCGGGTTTCTGCACCACCTTGCGGGGCTGGGCGACCGGAATGTCCGGGCGTGAGGCGCCATCGCTGGACCAGCTCTGGACGTAATCCTCCTCGTCGCCCTCCTCGTCGAGGTCGTAGTCGCGGGACGCCGCCTCCACGTAGCCGTCGCCGTAGCCATCGTCATCGCCGTCGGAGGTGAAATCGTCCGAATAGTCGTCCTCGGCAAAATCTTCTTCGGCAAGCGGCTGCGCGGCGTAGCGATCCTCGGCACGGGGCCGGGCCGCCGGAACGGGCTGCGCGCCATAGGCCGCAGCGGCCTCGTCGCCGTAATCGTCAAAGTCACGGTAGTCATCGAAGCCCTGCGCGCCTGCACCGGCCTCTGCCAGAGCGTCATAGGGATCCTCGGCGTGAGTGAAGGGCGCGGGGCCCGAGGCCTGGGCATAGCCCTGCCGCGCGGCCAAGTGCTCGGGCGCCGGCGGCACGGCCCGCGAGGCGGTGAGCGGCGGCTCGGGCGGCAGTTCCTGCGCCGCTTGCGCGGCGGTCAGCGGCGGCTCGGCGCGCAAGAGCTGCGTCGGCTTGTAGATCAGCGGCGCCGGGCCACGGCCGCGGCCCTTGGTCAGCGGCTTGCTAGGGTCCTCGGTGCGGCTCGAACTGCCGAAGGAGGGCATGGAGGGACGCCGGCGGCTCTTCACCGCGTGGGCGATCTTGGCGCGGATCCGGTCCTCGCCATTGTCGGGTTCGATCGGCAAGAGCTCGACCTCGTCGTCATAATAGGGTTCGGGATCCGGCTCGACCCGGCGGGTGATGCGGGCCAGAAGGCCTGGCTTCTTCACCGGCTCGGGTGCCGGGCGCGGGGTGGGTGCGGGGGCGGGCGCCGGTGCGGCGGCCTGCTCCCATGCCTGCATCTGCGCGTAGGCATAGGCATCGTCCTCGTCGAGCAGCTCGGGCTCTTCGGGTTCCAGCTCGAGCGGCGGCGGGGCGGCTCGGCGCACCCGCGAGACCGGGCGCGGCGCCTGCACCGGTGGCTCGGGATCATAGTCTTGCGGGTCGTAGTCCTGCGCCTGCTCGGTGTCGCCATAGCGCGTGGCGGCCCAGGCCTCCGCCTCGGCGGCTTCCTCGGCGCGGCGGGCGCGGCGGTCGGAATGGGCGGCCTGCGCCTTGTGCGCGGCGGCCATCGCGCCGCCGGCCCCACGGCCCAGCAGGTTCAGCAGCGAGGCATAGGACATGATCAGCCCGACCAGCAGGAACCGCGCAACGTTTTGCAATTCAAGCTTGGTGAAGCCCAGAACGAAAGCCCCCAGCGCGAGCAGGCCAACGCCCAGAAGCACGGTCAGCAGTTTCAGCCCGAAGCCCGCGCTCAGAGGCAGGATGCCGAGCGCCGTGCCCATCATCATGTCCCCGAAAAGCCCGCCGAGCCCGAAGCTGTGGGTCCATTCCGGGCCGGTGGTGAGCCCGGCGGCATAGACCGAGGCCAGCGCGATCCAGATCGGCGCGAAGACGACGCGCGAGAGCGCGCGGTCGTCACCGCGGTGCAGGGCGAAGCGCACGCCCCAGACCAGCAGCACCAGCGCGATCCCCCAGCTGCCGAGGCCGACGATCATGAAAAGCGGCGCGGCGATCGAGGCGCCGAGCCGGCCGAGCCAGTTCTGCACCGGCGCGTCGGTAGCCGAGAGCCACGACGGATCGTCCGGCGTGTAGGACCCGATCATCGCAGCCGCCAGAAGGCCGAGAACGATCAGGGCGATGCCGCCGAGCTCCCTGCCCCGCTTCTCGATCGCGGCCTGCATGTTGCTGTCGAAGAGCGGGTCGCGCCCCTTCACCTGATATGCCATCGCTCGCCTCGTCGTTTTTTCTTATTGCCCGTACAGGCAGTCCCGGATCCGGCTCAGCCCGCGTTCGGTTTCCTCGCGGGGGGCCACCAGTGCCACGCGCAGGAACCCCTTCCCCGGATTTCCTGCCTCGGTGTCACGCGAAAGGTAGGCGCCCGGCAGCACGCGCACGCCGGTCTCTTTCCAGAGCTTCAGCGCCGCGGCTTCGCCATCCTCGACCGGCAGCCAGAGGAAGAACCCCGCCTGCGGCGGCATATAGCCCGGCACGTTGCCGAAGATGCGGTCCGCCAGCTCGAACTTCTCGAGATAGAGGGCGCGGTTCTCTTCCACATGCGTCTCGTCGGCCCAGGCCCGCTCGGACACGCGCTGCACGGGCAAGGGCAGCGGCGCGCCGGCAAAGGACCGGTGCTGCTTGATCCGGCGCAGGCTCTCGGGCCCGCCCGCCACGAATCCCGAGCGCAGCCCGGGCAGGTTCGAGCGCTTCGACAGCGAGTGGAAGATCACCACCCGCTCGGGATCGGCGCCCATTTCGCTCGCCACCTGCAGCGCGCCCATTGGGGCCTCGCCGCGATAGATCTCGGAGTAGCACTCATCCGCGAGGATCTGGAAATCATGTTTCTCGCCAAGCGCGATCAGCGTCTGCCAGTAGCCTTGGTCGGCCACGGCGCCCTGCGGGTTGGCGGGCGAGCAAAGGTAGACCAGCGCAGTGCGGGCGAGAACGTCCTCGGGCAGACCCGCGATGTCGGGCAGATGGCCGGTCGCCTCGGTCGCGTTCACATAGACCGGCTCGGCGCCGACCGAGAGTCCGGCCACTGCGTAGACCTGGTAGAAGGGGTTTGGCATCACCACCAGCGGTTGCTGGCCGTTCTTGGTCTCCGGGCAGAGCGCCATGGCGGCATTGTAGAGCCCCTCGCGGGTGCCGTTCACCGTGCTCACCTGCGTGTCGGGATCGACGGTCACACCGTAGCGGCGGGCGATCCACGCGGCGATGGTGGCGCGCAGTTCCGGTGTGCCCTCGTTGGGCGGGTATTTGCCGAACTCATGAACCGACTCGGCCAGCACCTCGCCGACGAACGCCGGGAAGGCGTGCTTCGGCTCGCCGATGGTCATGTGGATGACCTCGCCGCCGGGCTCGAAGGAATCGAGCAACGCCCGCAGGCGCGGAAACGCGTAAGCCGGAAGGTTCGAAAACCGTTCGGGGAACATGCCAATACTGCCTCTGTAAGTCGGGATCGTATGCGCCCCGTTTGCGCCAGAGGATACGCAAGGCAACGGGCTTCGTCTACCGCAACTCCACGCTGCGCGGGGGGCGTGGCAGGAATGTCGCAGCGCCGCAAAATTTTTGGCGCGCGGCGGCGCCAGGGAGAATTCCAATGTCACCCCGGCGACTTAGCGCGGCCCTGCCGTGGCGGAGGCCGGATGGGTAGGGAGCGAATCCCACCGCTCCCCGCGCCGGGCACCGGGTCCGGCGCGGCCTTTGACGGGCCCTTCCCGCCTCAGGCGAAATACTCGCGCAGCATCCGGGTGTAGATGGTCTTGAGCTGGGTGATCTGCGCCACTTCGACGTTCTCATCCACCTGGTGCAGCGTCTTGCCAACGAGGCCGAATTCGACCACCGGGCAGTGGTGCCGCACAAAACGCGCGTCCGAGGTGCCGCCGGTGGTCGAGAGCACCGGGGTGCGACCGGTCTCGGCCTCGACCGATTTCGCCACCAGGTCCGAGAGCGGCCCCGGCGGGGTCAGGAAGGCCTCGCCCGAGATCTTGATCTTCAGCTCGGTGCGGGTGCCGAACTCGGCATCGACCTTGGCCGTCTCGGCGCGCAGCCAGTCCGAGAGCGAGGCGCCGCTGTGGGTGTCGTTGAAGCGGATGTTGAGGGTGGCGCGGGTTTGCGCCGGCACGACGTTGGTTGCCGGGTTGCCGGTGTCGATGGTCACCACCGCCAGCGTCGAGGGGTCGAAATGATCGGTGCCCTCGTCGAGCACGTGGCTCGACAGCCGGTCCATCAGCCGCGCCATGGCCGGCATCGGGTTGAGCGCGCGG
Organism: Alloyangia pacifica; assembly: GCF_003111685.1. Classification (NCBI taxonomy): domain Bacteria; kingdom Pseudomonadati; phylum Pseudomonadota; class Alphaproteobacteria; order Rhodobacterales; family Roseobacteraceae; genus Alloyangia; species Alloyangia pacifica. Next base: position 2,627,355 of record NZ_CP022189.1, read on the forward strand.
TGCAAGTAGGCCGAATGGCCCTGCTTGCCGGTCATGTTGAAATGCGCGTTCATCGAGCCGCGGCGGCCGATCTTCATCATGTCGCCCATCTCTTCGGGGCAGGTCGGCTCGCCGACGATGCAGAACGACATCTTCTCGCCCTCGGCCTCCATGTAGTCGAGCAGAGCCGTGGTGCCATCCAGCGCGTCCCCCTCCTCGTCGCCGGTGATGGTCAGGACGATGGCGCCCTCGGGCGGGGTCTCTTTCACGAAGTCCACCGCCGCGGCGGCGAAGGCGGCGACGCCCGACTTCATGTCGGTCGCGCCGCGACCGTACATGATGCCGTCTTTCACCTCGGCGCCGAAGGGATCGACGGTCCAGGCGGCGAGATCGCCCACCGGCACAACGTCAGTGTGACCGTTGAAACCGAAGGTGCTGGCGTGGCCCTTCTCGCCCCAGCGGGCGAAGAGGTTGGACACCCCACCCCGATCGACCCGGGTGCAGGCAAAGCCCGCCGCTTCCAGCAGGCCCTGCAGCAGCAGCAGCGCGCCGCCCTCCTCGGGGGTGACCGACGGGCAACGGATGAGGTCGGCTGTAAGCTGAACGGGATCGGTGGTCATGAGCGCATCTCCGGGCGTGGTTTGCCCTTGGCTACCGCGCGGCGCGCGCGCGTGCAAATGCGATGGCGGCGGCGAAGAGAAGAAGGGGGCTCTGCCCCCGCCGCCTGCCGCGGCTCCCCCGGGCTATTTATGTCCAGGCGAAGAGGCGGGCGCGGCGGCAAACCCGGCGGTTGCCGCAGAGGTGAGACCGCGAGAGAATCGCGATGACGCTGCCCGCCGCCCATGCTACGGCTGCGGCATGAGCAAATTGCCTTCGAAAGCCGAGATCCTCGACTGGATCACCGCGCACCCGACCCAGACCGCGAAACGCGACATCGCCAAGGCCTTTGGCATCAAGGGCGCTGCGCGGATCGACCTCAAGCGCATCCTCAAAGAGCTCGAGGCCGAGGGGCACCTGGAGAAGCGCCACAAGACCTACCGCGACCCGGACCGGCTGCCGCCGGTCTCGGTGCTGCAGGTCAGGGCGCCGGACGAGAATGGTGATCTTTTCGCGCAGCCACTGGAATGGCACGGCGAGGGCGTCGAGCCGATCGTGCTGCTGGTCCTGCGCGCGTCCGACCCGGCGCTCGGCGAGGGCGACCGCATCCTTGCCAAGCTGCAGGTGGTGCACGAGGCCGACCACAACTACGAGGCGCGGCTTATTCGCAAGATCGGTGTCAGCCCGCGCAAGATCGTCGGCATCTTCCGCAAGGGCCCTGAGGGCGGGCGCATCGTGCCGATCGACAAGGGCGCCGACAAGGAATGGCTGGTGGCCCCCGATGCCATGGGTGGCGCCAAGGATGGCGAGCTGGTCGAGGCCGAACAGGCCGGGCCGCGCGCCTCGCGCATGGGGCTGCCGAAGGCGCGCATCGTGATGCGGCTTGGCGATCCGTCGGAACCCAAGGCGGTCTCGCTCATCGCCATCCACCAGCACGGCATTCCCGACGACTTCCCGGCCAAGGTGCTGGAAGAGGCCGACCGGATGAAGCCCGCGGGCCTGAAGGGCCGCACCGACCTGCGCGAGCTGCCGCTGGTGACCATCGATCCCGCCGACGCGCGCGACCACGACGACGCCTGCTTCGCCGAGCCCGACACGGATCCGAAGAACCCCGGCGGCCATGTCATATGGGTCGCCATCGCCGACGTGGCGCATTACGTGCTGCCGGGCTCGCAGCTCGACCGCGAGGCCAAGAAGCGCGGCAACTCGAGCTACTTCCCCGACCGCGTCGTGCCGATGCTGCCCGACCGGCTGTCGGGTGACCTGTGCTCGCTGCACGAGGGCGTGCCGCGCGCCTGCATCGCCGTGCGCATGGTGATCGACGCCGAGGGCAACAAGCGCTCGCATGAGTTCCAGCGCGGGTTGATGCGCTCGCCCGCCTCGCTGAACTACGCCGAGGTGCAGGCGGCGATGGACGGCCAACCCAACGACAAGACCGGGCCGCTTCTGGAGGATGTGATCCGCCCGCTCTACGCAGCCTACAACGCGCTGCGCGCCGCCCGCGAACGGCGCCAGCCGCTCGATCTTGAACTGCCCGAGCGCAAAATCGTTCTGGCCGAGGATGGCACCGTGGCGTCGGTCAACTTCGTCGACCGGCTCGACGCGCACAAGCTGATCGAGGAGTTCATGATCCTCGCCAACGTGGCGGCCGCCGAGACGCTGATCGCCAAGCGCACGCCGCTGCTCTTCCGCGTGCACGAGGAGCCGCCGCCCGAAAAGCTTGACGCGCTGCGCGAGACCGCGCTGGCCTCGGGGCTGACGCTGGCCAAGGGGCAGGTGCTGAAGACCGCGCATCTCAACAAGCTGCTGCACGACGCCGCGGGGCGCGAGGATGCCGAGCTGATCAACCTTGCCACGCTGCGCTCTATGACGCAGGCCTATTACAACCCCGAGAACTTCGGCCACTTCGGCCTGGCGCTGCGCAACTACGCGCATTTCACCTCGCCGATCCGCCGCTATTCGGACCTCATCGTGCACCGCGGCCTCATCACCGCGCACGGTTGGGGCGACGACGGGCTGAGCCAGGAGGACATCGAGCGGCTGCAGCAGACCGCCGAGCACATCTCGGACACCGAGCGGCGCTCGATGATGGCCGAGCGCGACACCACCGACCGCTACCTCGCGGCCTACCTGTCGGAGCGCGTCGGCGCGGAATTCGGCGGGCGGATCAGCGGCATCGCCAAGTTCGGGGTCTTCGTGAAGCTCGACGAGAGCGGTGCCGACGGGCTGGTGCCGATCCGCAACCTCGGCAACGAGTTCTTCCACTTCGACCGCGACGCGGGCACGCTGATGGGCGCCGACACCGGCACGCTGATCACGCTGGGCCTGCGGGTGCGGGTGAAGCTGGTAGACGTGACGCCGGTGACCGGCGGCATCGGGCTGGAACTGCTGGAGCTTGCCGGCGAGGCGGTCGAGGCGCCGCGCCACCGCAAGCCCGCGGGCTACGGGCGGTTCAAGAAAACCCCCGGTGGCAAGGGCGGCCCGAAAGGCAAGGGCGGCAAGGGCAAGGGACCCGCACGCCGCAAGGACGTGCAGGCCCGCGCCAAGGACGCCAAGACCGCCCGCAAGGTCAGCCGGACACGTAAATCCGATCGTTGAGCGGCGCGTAGAGCGCCTCTAGACCGCGCGCGACGTAGTCCATCAGCGGCTGCCGCGCGCGGAGCGCTCCGCGCAGCGCGGTCTCGCCGGGCAGCCGGTCGATCATGCTCAGCACTGGTAGCACAGAGGCATCCGCCGCCGAGGGCCGCGCGCCGAAAAGCCACGGCCCCTCACCAAGCACGGAAACCAGCGCATCGAGGTCCATTTCCGCCAGCGTGCAGCGGTCCTCCTCCGAGTAGCGCGCGATCCCCTGCCACGTCATGCCCTGCCGCTGGCTTTCCTGCACCTTGGCCTCGAGCCCGTCGGGCATGTCCTTGAACACATGCGGGAAGAACTGCGGCCAGACGCGGGCATCGAGCCAGCGGTCGTGCACCAGCTGCAGCCGCAGGCTGTCCTCGGCCAAGTGCATCACCGCATGGGCCATGCCGCGCGCGGCACCGTCGAAGCCGGGGAAAACATCCGCCCCCTGCGCCTCCAGCCAAGTCTGGATGAGCGCGCTGTCGGGCACCGCGCCCTGCGGCGTCTCCAGGACCGGCAACTTGCCATAGGGCCCCTCGGGTATCCGCAGGAATCGCGGCTGCCAGTCGAGGCCGGACATTTCCAGCAGGATCATCGCCTTCACGCAGAAGGGACTGTTGGACGGCTCGCCGAGGGCGGGCGGTAGAGAAATCAGGGTCAGCATGGAATGGGTCCTTTTCGGGACTTGGAGGGAAGGAAGTGCCGGCGCCTCGGACCCTAGCCGGCGCTCTTGCCGAAATCTGTCAGGACGGTGCAGGATGATACGGCCATGTCCCGGACCGAACGCCTCTTCCAGCTCATGCAGGCCATGCGCCGCCTGCCCTCCCCCGTCACCGCCGCCACGCTGGCGCAGGAGACGGGGGTGTCGGAGCGCACGCTCTATCGTGACATCGGGTCTCTGCGCGGGCTCGGCGCGGTGATCGACGGCGAGGCCGGTTATGGCTTCACCCTCATAGAGGACCCGCACCTGCCGCCGCTGTCCTTCGACGAGGACGAGCTCGAGGCGCTGGTGCTGGGGCTGCGCGAAGTCGAGGCGCTGGCCGATCCGGCGCTGGCCCATGCGGCGCGCAATGCGCTGGCAAAGCTGCGCGCCCGCCTGCCCGAGCGGCAGGCCCACCAGCTGCGCCACGCGGTGCTGACCGCCCATCGTTTCTCGCCCCCTGCCGAGCCCACCATCGACGCCGCCCGGCTGCGCTGCGCCTGCCGAGAAGAGCGGCACATCCGCTTCGACTACCGCGACGCGCAGGGCGCGGCGACGCAGCGCGAGGTGAAGCCGTTGTCGCTGCTGCTGCTCGACAATTCGCATTGCCTGATCGCCTGGTGCCTGCTGCGCGCCGACTACCGCACGTTCCGGCTCGACCGGATGGTCGGGATGGAGGTGCTGGAGACCTCCTTCCGGCCCGAGCGCGTGCCGATGCTGCGCGGCTTCATGGCGCGCATGGAGGCCGAGAGAAGCAGCTGCGCGATCCGGATGTGAGCCCCCCGTCCGCAATCTCTTGCCGATTGCGTGAAATGTGATCGCGGCCCCTCCTTCGCAAAACGCCCCGCACGCGGTAGCCTTCCGGTCAACAAGAACACGAGCAGTAGGTGACCCCAGATGAAACGGAGCCTTTCCGGCCTCGCGCTGTGCCTGATGGCCACGCAGGCGTCGGCAGACCGCCTAGACGACTTCACCGCCCCGGTGATCTCGCAGCGCCCGGCGCTGCGCCCTCTCGCCTTTGTCGCGGCGGAGCCCGCGCAGGTGGTCCCCGCCAGCGAGGTGCAGCAGGAGTTCGCCCGCTGGCTCACCAGCTTCCGCGCGCGTGCCCGCGCCGAGGGGATCAGCGAGCGCACCCTCGACGTTTCGCTTCGCAACGTCACGCTCGACACGGACGCGCTGCACAAGATCAACAATCAGGCGGAGTTTACCAAGACACTCTGGGCCTACCTCGGCTCGGCGGTCTCGGACACGCGCATCGAGAACGGCCGAGCGGCGCTGGCGCAGCATGACCAGCTTCTGCGCCAGATCGAGGCGCGCTACGGCGTCGACCGGCAAGTGGTGCTGGCGATCTGGGGCATGGAAAGCGCCTATGGCAGCCATCGAGGCACGCATCCGGTGATCCCGGCGCTGGCGACGCTGGCTTTTGGCTCGCGGCGGGGCTCTTTCTTCGAGGGTCAGCTGATCGACGCGCTGCACATAATCCAGAACGGCGACACCAGCCCCGAGCACATGACCGGCAGCTGGGCCGGGGCGATGGGCCATACGCAGTTCATTCCCTCCTCCTACCGGGCGCTGGCAGTGGACTGGACCGGCGACGGCAAGCGCGACATCTGGTCGGACAACCCCGCCGACGCGCTGGCCTCGACGGCGCATTACCTTGCCGAGAACGGCTGGATTCACGGTCAGCCCTGGGGGGTCGAGGTACAGCTGCCGCGCGGCTTCGACTACGAGCTGGCGGGCAGCACGGGCCGCATGCCCTCGGATTGGGCCCGGCTCGGCGTGGTCGGCATGGACGGACGTCCGGTACAGGACTTCGGCTCGGCCCGGCTGCTGCTGCCGGCGGGACACAGGGGCGCGGCCTTCCTGACCTTCAAGAACTTCAAGGTGATCTCGCGCTACAACGCCGCCGACGCCTATGTGATCGGGGTCGGGCACCTGGCCGACCGGATCATGGGCGGCGCGCCGATCCGCGCCAGTTGGCCCGATGACGAGCGCGCGCTGACCAGCGACGAGCGCAAGGAGCTTCAGGTGCGGCTGAGGCAGGCGGGTTTCGATCCCTCGGGGGTCGACGGGCGCATCGGGCCGAACACGATCAAGGCGCTGCGGGACTACCAGCGTGCGGTGGGCGTGGTGCCGGACGGCTATGCCTCGCTCGAGGTGCTGCACCGGTTGCGCTGAGGCGGTTCAGCGGCACCCCGCGCCGCAGCTCTTCACCAGCGCCCTCACCTGGCGGGCGCTGGGACCGGGCCAGCGGTTGGCGTTGCAGGGGTCGGCGATCAGCACAAGCCGGCCCTCCTCGCGCTTCAGCAGCGCCGCCATGGGGCCGGTCCGGGCCTCGCCGCACCATGGGCCGTAGCAGGAAACGCGCAGGGTGATGCGCTGGTCGAAGGGGCGGTCGAAGCCCGCCCGCCCCAATGCCCAGCCCCAGAAGCGCGCGGGCACTTCGCCCGAACTGCGCGGCACCGGTCCGGTCTCGAGCATGCCGTTCACCGCGATCCACTCGGTCTGCTCGGACTTCGCCGCGCGCACGTCGCGCGCCACGTCCGGCGGCAGGCACTTGAGCGCAAAGGCCGGACTGGCCACACCAAGCAACAGAACGAGAAACAGGAACGCGGTACGGATCACAGCTTCTCCCGGAAGGCGGCCATCACCTGCTCGTAAACGGGGCGCTTGAAGGGCACGATCTGGCCCAGAACCTCATCCGCCGGCAGCCAGCACCATTCCGAGAACTCGGGGTGCTCGGTCTGGATGTTCACCTGCGCATCCTCGCCGTGGAAGCGCAGCAGGTACCACTTCTGCTCCTGCCCCTTGTAGCGGCCCTTCCAGATGCGCGGCACGATGTCGTGCGGCAGATCATAGCAGAGCCAGCCCTCGGTCTCGGCCTCGACGGTGACCAGCGAGGGGCTGACGCCGATCTCTTCCTCGAGCTCGCGCAGGGCGGCCTCCTGCGGCGTCTCGCCCTCGTCGATCCCGCCCTGCGGCATCTGCCAGGCGGGCACCTCGCTGTCGAGCCGCTGGCCGACGAAGACGTGCCCGGCGGCGTTGACCAGCATCACGCCGACGTTGCGGCGATAGGGCAGCGCGGCGATTTCTTCGGGGGTCATGGTCTTCATCGGAGGCTCCTTGGTTTGCGTCGCACGCTAGCGCCGGTTCAGGAATTTTGGAAGGGACGACCCGTCTGGCCACGAGGCGAAGCCACTGGAAGCCCCCCACGGAAAAAGGCGCGCCCTGCGGGACGCGCCTTTGCCAGTCCCGGAAACCCGGAAACCTTATTTGTCGGTCGCCTGCGCCTGCTGCATGAGCGCCTGCTCGTCGCCGAGAACGCTGAGGCCCTTGAGGATGTCGATCGCATAGGCCAGCTGGTAGTCGTCCTGGCGCAACTTGGCGGCTTCCTCGGCCTTGGCGCGGTCCTCTTCAATCTGGCGGACCTCGTCCTCGGTCAGGCTGTCGTTGTCCAGCGCGCCGCGCAGGTCGGCCTCGGAGCGGCCGAAGCCGGGCACGGTGTCCTCTTCACTCTCCGGCTCGGGCGGACGCTGCTCGACGACGATGTCGGGCGAGACGCCGAGCGCCTGGATCGAGCGGCCCGAGGGGGTGTAGTAGCGCGCAGTGGTCAGGCGCATCGCGCCGTCGCCCCGCAGCGGCATGACGGTCTGCACCGAGCCCTTGCCGAAGCTCTTGGTGCCCACGACGACGGCGCGGTGGTGATCCTTCAGCGCACCGGCGACGATCTCGGACGCCGAGGCCGAGCCGCCGTTGATCAGCACCACGATCGGCTTGCCGTCCGACAGGTCGCCCTCGGTGGCATTGTAGCGCTCGCCATCGGCGGCGTTGCGGCCCCGGGTCGAGACGATCTCGCCCTTGTCGAGGAAGGCGTCGGCGACCTTGATCGCCTGGGTCAGAAGGCCGCCCGGGTTGTTGCGCAGGTCGAGCACGATGCCGTTGATCTTGTCGATGCCCCCCGCGGCCTCGACCTCCTTGGCCAGCCCCTCTTCGAGGTTGGGGAAGGTCTGGTCGTTGAAGGTGGTCACGCGCAGCACAACGGTGTCGCCCTCGCGGCGGGTGCGCACGGCGGTGAGGGTGATCGTGTCGCGGATGATTGAGATTTCGAGGGGCTCTTCCTCGCCTTCACGCACCACGGTGATCACGATCTCCGAGCCGACCGGCCCGCGCATCTTGTCCACCGCCTCGTCGAGGTTCAGACCCAACACCGACTCGCCGTCGACGTGGGTGATGAAATCCCCGGCCTGCACGCCGGCCTCGGCGGCGGGGGTGCCGTCCATCGGCGAGACGACCTTGACGAAGCCGTCTTCCTGGGTGACCTCGATGCCAAGCCCGCCGAATTCGCCGCGTGTCTGCACACGCATGTCGGCGGCATCGTCTGGCGGAAGGTAGCTCGAATGCGGGTCGAGAGAGGTGAGCATGCCGTTGATGGCAGCCTCGATCAGCTTCTTGTCGTCCACCTCCGAGACGTATTGCGCACGGATGCGCTCGAAGATATCGCCGAAGAGGTCGAGCTGTTCGTAGACGCTGGTGTTCTTCTCGGCTTCCTGGGCCAGCAGCGGGCCGACGAACTGCGTCGTCGCCACCACGCCTGCCACGGTGCCGCCCAGTGCGGCCATCAGAAACTTGTTCATCCTCAGATCATCCCTTGTCGCTGGCGAACCATTCTAGCGGGTCCACGGGCGCGTCGCCCTCTCTTACCTCTATATACAGGGTCTCCGTGCGTCCAGCGCCGGAACCTTCACGTGACGGTGACGCCCCGTCGCCTGCTGCATCTCCCATCAGCCCGACGGGCGCGCCCTCGGAAAGGATTTCCCCCGTCGCCGCATAGGTCTCGTCCAGCCCCGCGAGGACGATGAGCAAATCCGGCTGCGGCTCGAGAATGGTCACGAGGCCATAATCGAGCAGCGGGCCGGAGTAGCGCACGGTGGCGGCAGTGGGCGTGGTGACGATGGCCTGCGGCAGCGTGGCGATCACGATGCCGGGACGTGAGACCCCGGCGGCATCCGCCTCGCCCGCCGCGCGCAGCACCTGCCCGCGCACCGGCATCGGCAGGCTACCGCGCCGCGCATCCACGGGTGGCAGCCGGTTCGGCGCCTCGCCCTGCGAGATGTTCGACAGGCCGGAGGCAAAGCCCTCCAGCGTCTCTGTGGCCGAGATGAGGATCGCGGTGCGCACCGGGTCCTCGGTGAAACGCATCGGCAGGTCGGTGCGGTCGGCCACCGCCTGACTGAGCTCGGTGCGCGCGGCCTGCACACCGGCCAGCCCCTCGCGCAGGGTTTGGGCGGCGCTTTCCTGCAGGGTCCGCAGCTGCGCCACCTCGTCGAGGTCGGAGCGCAGTTGGCGCGCCTCCTGCGCCAATCCCGGCGTCACCGCCGACAGCAGCATGCCCGCCCGCGCCGAGCCGACGGGCCCCGCCGGATGCAGCAGCGCCTCGGGCGCCGCCGAGCTGCCGAGGCTCGACAGCACGCCAAGAAGCTGCGCCACCTCGCCCTCCTGCGCGGCAAGGCGGCGGCTCAGCTCGGTCTCGCGCACGGCCGCGTCCCGGAGCCCGTCGCGCAGGGCGGCAAGCCCGTCCTCATAGGCTTCGACAGTGCGGGTCAGCGCCTTGACGCGGTCGCGCGCCGTGTCCGCCCGCCCCAATTGCACAGAAGCCGCTTCCAGCGCCCGCGCCGCGGCACGGGCAGCCTCGCCCGGGGCCTGCGCCAGCGCCGGACCCGCCATCAGGCAAAGGATCAGCGCGGCGGCTCTCATTCGTCGATCAGGCTCGTCCCGGTCATCTCCTCGGGCGGCGGCAGGTTCATCAGCTGCAGCAGCGTCGGAGCGACATCGGCGAGGATGCCGTCATGCACCGTCGCGCCTTCGGGTCCGCCGAAAAGGATCACCGGCACCGGGTTGGTCGTATGCGCGGTGTGAGGCCCGTTCGTCTCGTCGTCCCACATGGTCTCGCAATTGCCGTGGTCCGCGATGACCACCATGGCGCCGCCGACCTTCTCGAGCGCCGCGACCACCTTGCCGAGCCCGTCGTCCACCGCCTCGCAGGCCTTGATTGCCGCGTCGAGATCGCCGGTGTGACCGACCATGTCGGGGTTGGCGAAATTGGTGACGATGAGGTCATAGCCCTTCTCGATCGCCGCGACGAAGCGCTCGGCGACCTCGGGTTCGGACATCTCGGGCTGCAGGTCGTAGGTCGCCACCTTGGGCGACTTGGGCATGAAGCGGTCCTCGCCTTCCTCAGGCGTCTCCTTGCCACCGTTCAGGAAGAAGGTGACATGCGGATATTTCTCGGTCTCGGCGAGGCGGAACTGCGTGAGCCCGTGCTTGGCCACCCATTCGCCCAGCGTGTTGACGATCACCCGCTTGGGATAGGCGGTGGTCATGTAGGTGTTGTGCTTGTCCGAGTATTCGACCATGCCGAGCAGCGCCGAAAGCTCGGGCTTCTCGCGCTCGAACCCGTCGAAGTCCGGCGCGCCGATGGCCGCGAGGATCTCGCGCGCCCGGTCGGCGCGGAAGTTGAGGCAGAAGAAACCGTCGCCTGACGTCAGCCCCTCGTAGCCGCCGATCACGGTCGCCGGGATGAACTCGTCGGTCTTGTCATTGGCGTAGCTCTGGGCAACGGCGGTGACCGCGTCGGGGGCGGTTTCGCCCTTCCCGCCCACCATCGCCTCATAGGCCGTCTGCACCCGCTCCCAGCGATTGTCGCGGTCCATGGCGTAGTAGCGACCGATGACGGTGCCGATGCTGGCGCCCTCGGGCAGGCTTTCGTCAAGATCCTTCACGAAGCCTTCACCCGACTTTGGCGCCACGTCGCGGCCATCGGTGATCGCGTGCAGCACCACGTCCAGACCCTGCTCCACCAGCAACTTCACCGCAGCCTTGATGTGGGTGATGTGACCGTGCACGCCGCCGTCCGAGACGAGGCCCATCAGGTGCGCGCGACCGCCCGCCGCCTTCACCTTGGCAGCGAAGTCGAGGATCGCCTCGTTCTTGAAGAAGGAGCCGTCCTCGATCGCGAGGTCGATCTGGCCCAGATCCATCGCCACCACCCGGCCCGCGCCGATGTTGGTGTGGCCCACTTCCGAATTGCCCATCTGGCCGCTCGGCAGGCCGACCTCGGGCCCGAAGGTGACCAGCGTGGCATGCGGGCATGTGGCGTAGAGCCTGTCCATCGTGGGGGTCTTGGCCAGCGCCGGGGCGTTGTACGCCGTCTCGTCTCGCAGGCCCCAGCCGTCGAGGATGGTCAGGACAACGGGTTTCGGAGTGGTCATGCTCAAACGCCCTTTTTCTCGCGAGGTTGTCGCAGGTGTAGCAGGGCGGCGCGGCGATGTGGAGGGCCGCCGCGCGCCGGCCTCACCCGAAGATCAGTTTCGGGATCAGAAGGGAAATCTGTGGCAGGTAGGTGATCAGTAGCAGCACAAGGATGTTGACCACAACAAAGGGCCAGACCCCGGCAATGATCTGCGACACCGGCTTGCCCAGCGTCGAGGAGGCCACGAAGATATCCAGCCCGAAGGGCGGCGTGATCATCCCCAGCGAGATGTTCAGCGTGACGATCATGCCGAAGTGCACCGGGTCAATCCCCAGCGACTGCGCGACCGGGAAGAGCGGCGGCACCAGCACCAATAGCGCCGAGTTCGGGTCGATAAACATGCCCGCGACGAAGAAGCAGAGGTTGGCCACCATCAGGAAGGTAATCCAGCCCGCATCCACCGACTCCAGAAGGCCGATGATCGAGTTCGGCACCTGCGCCAGCGTCACGAAGAAGGAGATCAGCCCGCCCATCGCCAAGAGCACGAAGATGATCGCGGTGTTGATCGCGCTGCGCTCGGTGATCTTGAACAGGTCGTTCCACGTCAGGCTGCGCAGGATGAAGGCCTCGACGACGATCGCATAGACCACGCTGACCGCCGCCGCCTCGGTGGGGGTGATGACGCCGGAATAGATGCCGCCAAGGATGATGACCGGCATCCCGAGCGCCCATTTCGCCTGCCAGATGGCCCGCAGACGTTCGGACCACGCCACGCGCGGCTCGCGGGTCACCCCGCCCTTGCCGGCCTCGAGCCAGACAAAGAGCGCGAAGGCCAGGCCAAGCACCAGCCCCACCGCGAGCCCGCCGGCAAAGAGCCGCGAGATCGAGGTGCCGGTCATCCAGCCGTAAACGATGAGCGTGATCGACGGCGGGATCAGCAGCGAGGTTTCGGCGCTGGCCACCAGCAGGCCAAGGCTGAACTTGTCCGAGTAGCCGGCCCGGCGCATCTCGGGGTAGACCATCCGGCCCATCGCCGCGACCGTCGCCGGGGCCGAGCCCGACACCGCGCCAAAGGCCATCGAGCCGCCGACCACCACGTGTCCGATGCCGCCCCGGGTATGGCCGACCAGCGCCTTCACCACGTTGACCAGCTGCGCGGCAATCTGCCCCGCCCCCATGAGGTTTGCTGCGAAAATGAAGAAGGGGATGGCCAGCAGCGTCGTGTGGTCTATGCCGCCGACGATCTTCTGCACGATCGCCGGGTCCGGCAGCCTGGCGTAGAAGAGCTCCTTGTAAGCCAGCGCGGGCACGCCCAGCACCAGCAGCATCTCTAAACCGGCAAGCAGCAGCAGCGCGGCGAGGAGGACGATCAGGATCAGCATCGCTCGGCCTCCGCCTGCGCCGCGAAGCGGTCGATGACGCCGAAGAGGCTCAGCCCGTAGCGCAGCGCCAGCAGCAGGAAGCCGATGACTGGCGCCAGATAGATCAGCCCCATGGGGATCCCCAGCGTCGGCGAGGTCTGGCCGGATTTGAGCACGAACTCAACCATCTGCACGCCCAGCCACGCCACGTAGAGCGAAAAGAGCAGCCCCACCGTGTCGATGACCCGCAAGAGCCAGCGCCGCGCGGGTTCGGGCAGCTTGTCGCGCAGGTTGGTGATGCCCACGTGCTTGCCGCGCTCCAGCGCGAGGCCGAGCGCGAGGAAGACCAGGAAAAGGTTCATCAGCCGCACCGCTTCCTCGATCCAGGCAAAGCGGCTGGCCATCGTGCCGCCGAATTCCCGCACAACCACCGAGCCGAAGAACAGCGCCACCATGGTCAGGAACAGCACCACGAGAATCGTGCGCTCGACCCTTCGCAGCAAGTTGAGGAATGTCATGGGCGGTCTCCGGATCAGCGGTCGGGCGGCGTCTTGCAAAGAGGCGCCCGGAGAACCGGGCGCCCTGTAAGGTCTTGGTAAGTCAGGTCGCCCTCGGGGCGCGGACTTATTTGGCGGTGGCCGTCTCGTAGGCGTCTAGCAGCGCCTTGCCGGTTTCACCGGCCATGGCGACATAGGCTTCCGAGGCCGGGCCCCAGGTCAGCTCGCGCAGCTCTGCACGCTCTTCGGGCGAGGCGACGCGGACGTTGGTCCCCGAGTCCTTGATCACTTGCAGCGCCTCTTCGACGGCGGCGGCCTTGTGGGCGGTCAGATCGGGGATGACCTCGGCGAAGGCGCCCTTGATCACGTCCTGATACTCGGCCGGCAGGCTCTCCCAGAACATCGGGTTGAACAGAACCACGTCTTCCATCGCGCCGTGATCCGAGATCACTAGGTTCTCCTGCACCTCGTAGAACTTCATGTTCTTGATGGTATCGAGCGGGTTCTCCTCGCCGTCCACGACGCCGGTCTGCAGCGAGGTGTAGAGCTCGCCGAAGGGCAGCGCGATGGCCGAGGCGCCCAGCGCGTTGAACTGCTCGATGAGGATCGAGCTGTCCATCACCCGGAACTTCTGGTCGGCAAAGGCGGCGAGGTTGTCGAGCGGCTTGTTCGAGGTGAACTGCTTCTTGCCATTCGGCCAGAGCATCAACGCGACCATGCCCTTGTCCGCGAAGGTGTCCAGCAACGCCTGGCCGAAGGGGCCCTCGCGCAGCGCCTGCGCCTCGGCGGCGTCCTCGGGGATAAGGTAGGGGATGTCGAGGATCGACACCGCCGGGTTGAAGCCGCCAAGGAAGGCGGCCGGGGCGACGGTGCCCTCGATGGTGCCGAGCTGCACGCCCTCGTTCATCTGGCGCTGGTTGCCCAGCTGGCCCTGCGGGAAGATCTGCAGCTCGACCGCGCCTTCGGTGCGCTCTTTGACCAGCTCGGCGACCTTCTCGAGGTGCACGTGGCGGCTCTGCGCCGTGCTTTCAAGATGGCCGATCTTGGCCACGAACTCCTGCGCCGAAGCGGTGCCAGATGCGAAGGAAAGCGCGAGCGCAAGCGCGGCGCCGGCAATGCGGGTCATGACCATGCGGGGTACTCCAGAATTTTCAACGCCACTAGCTATCGGCGGCGCGGGGTGCAAGTCAAAGCGAACCGCCTATACGGAAGGCGGTCCCGATGCATCAGCCTGTTTCTTGAGCGTGCAGCCCCGCCTGCAGGGTCAGAGCAGGGCGCGGTCCTACGATCGCTCCCCCGGCTGCCGCGGAAGCCGGGCAGAAAAAAGCGGCCCGCTCATGTTTAACGGGCCGCAGTGAGATGCACTCCCCTCTCAAAAAAGTGCACCTATCTCATTTCGCGCGCCTGAGCCGGGTCAGCGGCGCCGAGATCCGGCATCCCGGCGGCGGCACCCTGGCGAGATCGCAATGGGTCGCCAGCCACTTTTCACATTGCTCCACCAGCGCGCAGCCGCAGCATGCGGCCACCATCACCTGATATTCCTCGGGCCGAAGCCGCCCCGTGTCGATCTGCTCGGCAAGGTTGAGGCCCATGACCCGCGCCACGCTGCGCGCCATCCAGAAGTGACGTGCCTGATCGCCCAGCATGATTCACACCTCGTTCCGGAGTTCATCCCGCAACATCTTGAAAGGACGTCCGTTCACACAGTCTTCGGGCCAGACGCGCGCGCGCTCCCCTCCAGCCTCTATATCGGCCCGGTGATCGAGCCAGCGGGCGCAGCCCTCGGCCCAAAGGCAGGCCCGGCAGCGCCGCACCATCCCGGCCCAGTCGTCCTGCGGCAGCACCCCGCGGCGCTGCGCCTCGGCGAGATCGACACCGGTGGCACGGGCCATGCGCTGTACGCGCCAGTAATGGCTGCGCTCGTCGCCCAGCGGAAAGGGCCTCGGGCCGCGCAGCATGTTGGCCGAGATCATCGCGCTAGCGTCCGGTCAGATCGCGAAAAAGGTCGGCGTTGCGGCAATAGCCCGGAGTGGCCGCCGTGATGCCATCGCGCGTGGCGAGCCAATGCTCGCAGTCACCGGGCTTGTGGCAGCCGGTGCAGGCCAGCACCGCATCCTCGAGACCGGCAAAGCTCAACCGTCCGCGCATCATCTGCTCTTCGAGGTCGACGCCGAGCGCTCCGGCCATCTGGTCGACGAGACCGGCATGACGTTTGAAATCCTTCGCTCCAGGCATGGCTCTTCTCCCTTGTTGGCGGCCTTTTCGGCCTTGCCTCGGGACAAGCTTAGCACGGCAGGGCGGCGGCCCCCTTGATGCACATCAACGTCAGACGCCGCCACCGGCCCGATACGCCTCGCTCGTGCGCCGCACGGTTTCGATTCGTTCGCTGTTCGGCGGGTGGGTCCCGAGGAAACGGTTCCCCGGATCCGGCAAACGCTCGAAGAACCGCGCGCCGCGAATCGGATCAAAGCCGCTGCGCAGCGAGATCACCGTGCCCAGTTCGTCCGCCTCCAGCTCGTAGTTCTTGGTAAAGGTTCGCGCCCCGACCGAGGCGCCGAATTCCTCGGCCGAACGCACCGAAGCCTCATCCGCGCCGGTCATCGCGGCGATGCCCGAGAAGATGATCGCGCCGATGGCGGCATCCTCCTGCACCCGGTCGAGGTGGCCCAGGATGTGATGCGAGGCCTCGTGGCCCATGACGAAGGCCAGTTCGTCGGCGTTCTGCGCCTCACGGATCAGCGCGAGGTTGAAGGCCAGAACCGGCCGCCCCTGGCTGTCGCGGGTCTGGAAGGCGTTCGGCGTCTCGTCGGGGCGGTCGTCGACGACGATCAGGAAATCGCAGTTCGCGCCGCCGCGGGTGAAGTTTCGGCACTGGCTCTCGGCCACCGGCTCGACACGGTGGACAACCTCGGTGAACTGCCGTGCGGCGCGGGATTCGCCCCCTCCAGAGAAGGGATCGTTGCGACCCGAGGGCACCGAGGAAACAGGCGCCACGGCACAGGCCGAAACAAGGGCCGAGACGAGGACGAGGAAAACGGGCAGAAGTCGGCGCATGCGGAAGGTCGCTCCGGTTCGGATCATGGATCGAAGGATAGGCGGCGGCGCGCCCCGGCGCCAGTGCAGCGCGCACAGAGTGGCATCTTTGTGCTTTTTGCGTGGGCCCCGCGCCGCCGCTAGGGACTGGTACATTTTGTGGATTGCACGCCGCGTGAAGGCGGGTCTAGGCTGCTATCATGTTCAGCATCGAGCACGAATTTGACGCCACCGTGGTGACCCTCGTCGACGAGGGCGAGCCGCATTTGCAGGAAGACGTGATCGTCTCGAGCTTCGAGGAATGCGTCACGGTCGAGCAATATGATCCGCGCACCGACAGGGTGAACAAGATCACGCTCTCGATGACCCAGATGCGCGATCTCGCCGCCGCGATCAGCCTGCCCGAGGGCGTCTATACCAGACAGGGAGCCGACGAGGAGGAGTGATCACCCCTCCACCCGGAAAGCCTTGTCCCGCGACGTTGCTCCGCGGATCAGCGTGAGCCGCGACTTTGGCACCCCCAGCGCCTTTGACAGCAGCTTGATCACCGCCTCGTTGGCCTTGCCGTTTTCCGGAACAGTGGTGACGTAGACCCGGATCTGCCCCTCTTCCTCGCGGATCTCGTTGCGCGACGCCTTGGGCGTGACGCGCAGCTCCAGCACCGTACCCGGCGCAGCGAGATGGGAAAGGTCGGACTTGGCCATGGCGGGGCTCCTCGTGCGGCTGCCCGTGCTCATATCAGCCCGTCGCAAACCAGACACCCCCAACTCGGCGCCGACTGCCTTCGGCCTGTCTCAAGGCACACCCCGGCACCGCAACCGGTTGAATCCGCGCCGTCAAAGCCTGACATAGGGGGCAACTGAATGAGGAGACGGCGATGCCCACCCCCAATCCGCAGGCGATGGACTTCCTGCTCAGCCGGCGCTCGCGCCCGGCCAAGACGCTGACCGGCCCGGCACCCGACCGCGCGGCGCTGATGCCGTTGCTTACCGCCGCTGCGCGCACGCCGGATCACGGCAAGCTCGAGCCCTGGCGCTTCATCGTGCTGGAGCGCGGCGCGCTCGACCGCATGGCGGAGGCCGTCGCCGCCCGCGCTTCCGCATTGGGCATCGACGAAGACCAGGGCGCCAAGGCCCGCGCCGCCTTTGCCGATAGCCCGCTCTGCGTCGCGGTGATCGAGGTGCAAAAGGAAAGCCCCAAGATTCCGCCGCTGGAGCAGACCTATTCCGCGGGCGCCGCCTGCCTTGCCCTGCTCAACGCCGCGCTGGCCTCGGGCTGGGGCGCGAACTGGCTGACCGGCTGGGCCTCGCATGACCGCACTTTCGTCGCCGAGACGCTTGGGCTGGCCGAGAACGAGCGCGTCGCGGGCTTCATACACATCGGCACCGAAACTTCGGCCCCGCCGGAGCGCCCGCGCCCCGACCTCGAGGCGATCACCACCTGGATGGACGCATGATCCCGGCGTCCTTTCTTGCCGCGATCGGCCAGATCGGCGATCCGCGCTTCCGCTCGGTTCTGCTCAAGGGGCTCGGCCTGACGGTCGGGCTCTTCGTGCTGATCTACTTCGTCTTCGTCACCGTCGTTGGCTGGCTGGTCGGCGACACTGTCTCGCTGCCCTGGATCGGCGAGGTGACCTGGGTCGACACCGCGATCAGCTGGGGTGCGGTGCCGCTGATGATGCTGCTCTCGGTGGTGCTGATGGTGCCCGTTGCCTCGGCGATCACCTCGTTCTTCCTCGACGACGTGGCGCAGGCGGTCGAGGACCGACATTATCCCGCGCTCGGCCCGGCGACCGAGGTGAGCTGGGGCGAGGCGCTGCGCGACACGCTGAGCTTCCTTGGCGTGCTGATCGGGGCCAACCTCGTGGCGCTGGTGCTCTACATCTTCTTCGCCCCGCTCGCGCCCTTCATCTTCTGGGGGCTGAACGGCTTCTTGCTGGGGCGGGAGTATTTCACCCTCGCGGCGATGCGCCGGGTCGGGCGGGAACAGGCCGCCGTGCTGCGCCGCCGCCACCTCGTGACGATCTGGATCGCCGGCGTGCTCATGGCGCTGCCGCTCTCGGTGCCGCTGGTGAACCTGCTGATCCCGATCCTCGGGGCGGCGACCTTCACCCACCTCTACCACCGGCTGCAGGGCGAACGCCCCGCGAGCTAGGCAATCAGGCTAGAAAGCCGGGGCTGGCGGGGTCACTCGCCAGCCGTCAAGGGCGGGCCCATCCGGTTGAACATCCAGCCGTCGATGTCCCGGACCGAGATCAGCCCGCTGAAGATGATCCCCGCGAAGATTCCCCACAGGACAACCGAAATGCCGGTGGTGATCCAAGCCTTGCGCTTGAGGTTGTGCACCTCGGGGCTGCCAGCGTGGGTGCCGGGCACGATCTCGCCGAGGTCCCCCTGCGTCTTCAGCCGCACGGGAATCACGCAAAGGAAGGTCATGAACCAGATGACCGCGAAGAGCACGATGCCGGAAGTGATTGCCATGATGTGTCCTCAGACCTGTTCCAGCTCGACGAGCGTGCCTTGGAAATCCTTGGGGTGCAGGAAAAGCACCGGCTTGCCATGCGCGCCGATCTTCGGCTCGCCATTGCCCAGCACCCGCGCCCCCTGTGCCTTGAGATGGTCGCGCGCGGCGAGGATGTCCTCGACCTCGTAGCAGACGTGGTGAATGCCGCCCGAAGGGTTCTTGTCGAGAAAGCCCTGGATCGGCGACTCGTCTCCGAGCGGGTGGAGCAGCTCGATCTTGGTGTTGGGCAGCTCGATGAACACCACCGTCACGCCATGGTCCGGCTCGTCCTGCGGCGCGCCGACTGCCGCACCCAGCGTGTCACGGTACATCGCCGAGGCCGCCTCCAGATCGGGCACGGCAATGGCGACATGGTTGAGACGACCGATCATGACACTCTCCCTCGAATCCTCGCGTCGCCCGGTTATCGCGCGTGCGGCCCCTGCCCCGCAAGCCGGGTGCGTCCATTAACCGCCCATTAGCCAAGGCGGGGCACGATGGACTGGCGCGGGCGTCCCTTCTCGGCCCCGCCCGACCGCTCTATCGAGGAAGGCCAGATGACCGACAGCGACATGACCGACAGCAACCGCAACACGCCCTTTCCACCGCGCCCCACCGCCACCCGGCCCCTGCTCGGCATGACCATCCTCGCGGTGGAAGACAGCCGCTACGCCTGCGATGCACTGCGCCTGATGGCCCTGCGCAGCGGCGCGCGGATCCGCCGGGCGGACTGCCTGCAGGCGGCGCGACGCCACCTGTCGCTCTACCGGCCAACCGTCGCGGTGATTGACCTCGGACTGCCCGACGGATCGGGTGCGGGGCTGATCGCCGAGCTGGTGGCACGCAGCCCGCGGTTGCCGGTGATCCTCGGCATCAGCGGCGATCCCTTTGCCGAGAACATGCTGCGCGCCGCCGGGGCGGACGGTTTCCTCGAAAAACCGCTACGCAGCCTGCTCGAGTTTCAGAACGCGATCATCGCCGCCCTGCCCGACAGCCGCAAACCCGGCGGCATCCGGCTCGTCTCGGACGACCCGATCACCCCCGACCCGCTGGCCTACCAGGACGACATCGCCCATGCCGCCGCGCTCTTGCAAGAGGCCGGAGAGCCCGGGCTCGCCGACTATATCGCGCAGTTTCTTGCCGGGCTGGCGCGCAGCGCCGGGGACAGCGCGCTCGAGGCTGCGGCGCGGGCGCTGGCCGCGGCGCGGGCCGAGCGGCGCCCGACGACGCAGGCGCTCACGCAGCTCTCTGCCCTGTTGCACCAGCGCATGGCGACCCGCATAGCGATCTGAGCCCTCCCACCAGACGGAACCCGCGCAGCTCTCTCTGCGTTGCCTGCGCAATCGCCATCTGCACGCGGAGAGCTGCCATGACCTCGATCTACGACGCCATCAAGAAGGACCACGAGACGCATCGCGCTCTGCTCGAGCGTATCGACGAGACCACCGGCGACAGCCCCGAGCGCCGCAAGGCCTGGAACACCTTCTACCGCGACATCAAATCCCACTCCGCCGCCGAGGAAGAAGAGTTCTATTCCGAGCTGATGCAGCACACCTGGGGCCAGGACGCCGCCCGCCATTCCGTGCATGAACACGCCGAGATGGACGAGATCCTCGAGGAATTAAACGAGATGGACATGTCCTCGCCCGGCTGGCTGACGCGCTTCCGCACGCTCAAGCATGATTACGAGCACCACATGGACGAAGAAGAGGAGGACGTCTTCGCCCGTGCCCGCAAGGTCGTCGGCGAAGAGGACAACGATGCCTATGGCCAGCGCTTCCTTGACCGCAAGAAAAAGGAGTTGGGGCTGATCGAGGAGAAGAAGGAAGATCACCTCGAGGACTGACCTGCGCGTTTGGAACAGTGCCGCGCCGGAGGGAGCCCCGAGACCTCCCGGCGCGGCTGACCGATCCGTCTCAGAGCGCGCCAAGGCTGCACCAAGGTCCGCAACGTCGAGGCAGTCGGCCGCCTTCCCCAGCGTCGAATCGTTCCATTTTTGTTCGCGCCCTGCCATAGAGCGTAAATGCCTCGCGCGCGGCGCGAAAGCCGCGTGACATTTGCTCGATCTGGGGGCTATATTTCGACGATGACACAAAGCGCCGCGCAACATCTGTCCGAGTTCCTTGGGGACGACCGGTTCGCCACTGTGATGGCCGATCCGCCTTGGCGGTTCACCAACCGCACCGGGAAGGTCGCCCCCGAACATAAGCGCCTGGCGCGTTATCCCACGATGACGCTCGAGGACATCTGCGCACTGCCGGTGGCCGACCACCTGCAGGACACGGCGCATTGCTACCTCTGGGTGCCCAACGCTCTGCTGCCCGAGGGGCTTCAGGTGCTCAGCTCTTGGGGCTTCGAATACAAGTCGAACATCGTCTGGCACAAGATTCGCAAGGACGGCGGTTCGGACGGGCGCGGTGTGGGCTTCTACTTCCGCAACGTGACCGAGCTGCTGCTCTTCGGAACCCGTGGCAAAAGCGCTCGGACCGAAGCAGCGGGGCGGCGCCAGGTCAACATGATCCAGACCCGTAAGCGCGAACACTCGCGCAAGCCCGACGAGCAATACACGCTGATCGAGAGCTGCTCGAAGGGGCCCTACCTCGAAATGTTCGGGCGTGGCGTGCGCGAGGGCTGGACGGTCTGGGGCAACCAGGCCGATGCCGACTACAAGCCGACCTGGAAAACCTACAGCTACAATTCGAGCGTCGCGGCGGAATAACGAGCGCCCGCCCCAGGGCTCTGCTCGACGTCTGGCGCGCTTTGGTCGCTTCTGAACATTTCCGAAGCGCCGGAGCTTCGGGACGTCAGCCCGACAGGATCGCGTCCGGCAGGCCGATCAGCACCAATGGGCAAGGATTGCCGACGCCGCGGCGGACGCGCTCGTCGAGCTTAGACCAATGGGTGGTGGCAGTGCCGAACTTGTCGCCGACGAACTTGCGGGCAAATGCCTCGGGGAAGGACACGCCCCTGGCGACCTGCGCCTCGACCGCCGCGCGCTGCTTGGCGGTGCGGTCGCCAATGCCGAGCCTCTGCAGGTCTTCTTCCGATTGCAGCCCCTGCGCCTCGAGCCAACCGCGGATGCGCGGCAGCATGCGGTCCTGCAACGAGGACCCGCGCGTCACCACGATCCCCAGCGAGATCGCCGACTGTGCGTGCAGGCGCTGGAAGTTCTCGAGATCGCGGTCGAAGAACGGGTCCTTGTTGTTCCACTCGATCTCGAGCGCGAGCCGCCCCGCCCCGCCTCGGCGCACGTGGTCGATCTCGTGCGAGATCGCCTCGCGCTCGACACCGTCGACGATGGTCTGGACAAGGAAGTTGTGCTTGGCCCAGCCGCGGGCGGCGAGCGCGCGCCGCAGCCGCTGGGTCTGACCCGACTCGCCGCCGCCGCCGGCGATCAGCTCCGAAAGTTCGATGCTGAACTCGGAGAGCGTCTCGACCAGCTCGGCCGTCTCATCGGGGAAATCGACGCTCAGGATCGCCGCGGCATGGTTGCGCACTTCGACATCGAAGCCGCGGGATCTGAGCGTCTCTAGCACCGGAACTTCCCCTGCGGTCACTCTTGCGGGATGACCCGCAGGGAGAGCTCCATCAGCTGGTCTGAGGCAGGCACGGAGGGCGCCTGCATCATCAGGTCCTCGGCGCGCTGGTTCATCGGGAACATGATGACCTCGCGGATGTTCTGCTCGTCCGCCAGCAGCATCACGATCCGGTCGATGCCCGCCGCGCAGCCACCGTGCGGCGGGGCGCCGTAGTGGAAGGCCTGGAAGAGCGCGCCGAAGCGGTTCTTCACCTCTTCCTCGCCGTAGCCCGCCAGTTCGAAGGCCTTGAGCATGATCTCGGGCTTGTGGTTCCGGATCGCGCCCGACACCAGCTCGTAGCCGTTGCAGGCCAAGTCATACTGGTAGCCGCGCACGTCGAGCGGATCGCCCAGCAGCGCCTCCATGCCGCCCTGCGGCATCGAGAAGGGGTTGTGCTCGAAGTCGATCTCGCCGGTCTCGTCGTCCTTCTCGTAGATCGGGAAGTCGACGATCCAGGCAAAGGCGAAACGGTCCGTCTCAGTCAGGCCCAGCTCGGCACCGATCACGTCGCGCGCCTTGCCCGCCACGCGCTCGAAGCTCGAGGGCTTGCCGCCGAGGAAGAAGGCGGCGTCACCGACGTCGAGCCCAAGCTGCTGACGGATCGCCTCGGTGCGCTCCGGACCGATGTTCTTGGCGAGCGGGCCGGCGGCCTCGATGCCTTCGCCCTGGTCGCGCCAGAAGATGTAGCCCATTCCGGGCAGACCCTCTTTCTGGGCAAAGGCGTTCATCCGGTCGCAGAACTTGCGCGAGCCGCCGGTGGGCGCGGGGATGGCGCGGACCTCGGTACCCTCCTGCTCAAGCAGCTTGGCGAAGATCGCGAAGCCCGAGCCGCGGAAGTGCTCGGAGCAGTCCTGCATCTTGATCGGGTTGCGCAGGTCGGGCTTGTCGGTGCCGTACCACTTGGCCGCGTCGCGGTAGGAGATCTGCGGCCATTCGCCGGGCGCATCGACCTTCCGGCCACCGCCGAACTCTTCGAAGATGCCCGCGATCACCGGCGAGATGGTGTCGAAGACGTCCTGCTGCTCGACGAAGCTCATTTCCATGTCGAGCTGGTAGAAGTCGGTCGGCGAGCGGTCGGCGCGCGGATCTTCGTCGCGGAAGCAGGGCGCGATCTGGAAATACTTGTCGAAGCCCGAGACCATGATCAGCTGCTTGAACTGCTGGGGGGCCTGCGGCAGCGCGTAGAACTTGCCCGGGTGCAGGCGCGAGGGCACGAGGAAGTCGCGCGCGCCCTCGGGCGAGGAGGCGGTGATGATCGGCGTCTGGAATTCGCGGAAGCTCTTGTCCCACATCCGGCGGCGGATCGAGGCCACCACATCCGAGCGCAGGGTCATATTGCGCTGCATGCTCTCGCGGCGCAGATCGAGGTAGCGATAGCGCAGGCGGGTCTCTTCGGGGTATTCCTGCTCGCCGAAGACCATCAGCGGCAGCTCGTTCGACGCGCCAAGCACCTCGATGCCGCGCACGAAGACTTCGATCTCACCTGTCGGCAGCTTGGGGTTCACCAGCTCGGGGTCGCGGGCCTTCACCTCGCCGTCGATGCGGATGCACCACTCCGAGCGCACCTTTTCGACCTCCGCGAAGGCGGCGCTGTCGGGGTCGCACAGGACCTGCGTGATGCCGTAATGGTCGCGCAGGTCGATAAAGAGAATGCCGCCGTGATCGCGGATGCGGTTCACCCAGCCGGAGAGACGCACGGTCTCGCCGACATTGGCCTTGGTCAGATCTGCGCAGGTATGGCTGCGATAGGCATGCATGGCTCTTGCCCTTCGGAAACTGCTGGAAAGTTAGGCGCCGATACACCGCTAGAGCCGCGGGAAGTCAAGGGAGGCCCACGGTATTTGCCATATTTCGTTCATGTTGTAACGTCTGGGAACCTTTTTGCGATTCAGGGCGTTTTTACCCGTTTTTTGCACTTCACGCAGTTAAGGGGGGCCGGCATGTGGCAGACCTTACTCGAACGGATATTGAAAAGACTCATTGTCGAAGGGCGCTTGCGGGTCACCTGGCCTGACGGCACCTGTCGCGACTACGGACCCGGAGCCGGTCCGGAGGCCGAGGTCACGCTCACCGAGAGCAGCATCATCGGCGAGCTTTGCACGAACCCTGTGCTGGCGCTCGGCGAGGGGTACATGGACGGCAGAATCGACTGCCCGCCGCACCGGCTCTACGCTTTCGTCGCGCTGCTGGTGCGCAATCAGCAGTCGGGCAAGATGCCCAGCTGGTTCTCGGCCATGGACAGGATGCGCGTCGCGCTGCGCGGCATCGAGCAACGCAACAACCCGCTTCGCTCGCAGACCAACGTGCAGCACCATTACGACATCTCGGATGATCTTTACCGGCTCTTCCTGGACAAGGACATGCAGTATTCCTGCGCCTATTTCACCGATCCGGGCATTTCCCTCGAGGCCGCGCAGACGGCCAAGAAGGATCATATCGCGCACAAGCTGCTGCTCAAGCCCGGGATGAGGGTGCTCGACATCGGCTGCGGCTGGGGTGGCATGGCGCTGACACTGGCGCGCGACTACGGCGTGCATGTGACCGGGGTGACCCTTTCCGAGAACCAGCTCGCCACCGCCAGGCGCCGCGCCGAGGAAGCCGGGCTCGCCGACAAGACCGACTTCCGCCTGCTCGACTATCGCAAGATCGAGGACCGCTTCGATCGGGTGGTCTCGGTCGGGATGCTCGAACACGTGGGCTACCCGCATCTGCGCGAGTATTTCGCCAAGGTGCAGGAGGTGCTCGCGCTGGACGGCGTCGCGCTCATTCACACCATCGGGCACACCGCCCCGCCCGCGCCGACCTCGCCCTGGCTCGACAAATACATCTTCCCCGGCGGCTACGTTCCCAGCCTCTCGGAAGTGTCAGCCGCGGTCGAGAAGTCCGGCCTTTGGGCCACCGATGTCGAAGTGCTGCGTGGTCATTACGGGCCGACCCTGAACCATTGGCGCCGCCGCTTCGAGGCGGCGCTGCCGAAGGTCCGCGACCTGGGTTACGACGAGCGGTTCATCCGCATGTGGCGCCTGTACCTCGTGGTCTGCGAGGCGGCCTTCGAGGAAACCCGTCAGGGCGTTTTCCACGTGCAGCTGTCGCACAAGCAGTACGCCGTGCCGACCACCCGGGACTATCTCTACGCGGACCGTGAACAGGAAATGCTGCACGCCGCGCAATAGGGGCGCGCAGCCGAACGGCTCACCCACCCGGGCCTCCCCCTCGACCCGGCGCTTGCTGTTGAAATTCGGGCAAGACTCCGTGACCCTTGGGCAACGTAGCGTCACGCTCCGGCCACGCCGCTGTCACGTCGCTGTCGCCGCCATTTGCTTTGCAGAGGAAAACAAGGCGGATCTGGGGTTGCGTGGGCAAAGCTTCTGTCTATAACGCACGACAATTTGCGGGGAGCGGCGACTCCGTCGCGCGCTGCCCCCTGCCCGACCGCGACTGACATCACATGAAGGTGCCCCATGCCTAAAAGAACCGATATCAAATCCATCATGATCATCGGGGCGGGGCCCATCATCATCGGGCAAGCCTGCGAATTCGACTACTCCGGTGCCCAAGCCTGCAAGGCGCTCCGGGAAGAAGGCTACCGGGTCATCCTGGTCAACTCGAACCCGGCCACCATCATGACCGATCCCGAGCTCGCCGATGCCACCTACATCGAGCCGATCACGCCGGAAGTCGTTGCCAAGATCATCGAGAAGGAGCGCCCCGACGCGCTGCTGCCGACCATGGGCGGGCAAACCGGCCTCAACACCTCGCTGAAGCTCGAGGAAATGGGCGTGCTCGAGAAATTCGGTGTCGAGATGATCGGCGCCAAGCGCGACGCCATCGAGATGGCCGAGGACCGCGCCCTGTTCCGCGAGGCGATGGACCGCATCGGGCTCGAGAACCCGCGCGCCACGATCGTCACCGCGCCGAAGAAGGCGAACGGCAAGGCCGACCTCGACGCCGGCGTCGCCATCGCGCTTGAGGCGCTGGAAGACATCGGCCTGCCGGCGATCATCCGCCCCGCCTTCACCCTCGGCGGCACCGGCGGCGGCGTGGCCTACAACCGCGAAGACTATATGCATTATTGCCGCTCGGGCATGGATGCCTCGCCGGTGAACCAGATCCTCGTCGACGAGTCGCTGCTCGGTTGGAAAGAGTATGAAATGGAAGTCGTCCGCGACAAGGCGGACAACGCGATCATCGTCTGCGCCATCGAGAACGTCGATCCCATGGGCGTGCACACCGGCGACTCGATCACCGTGGCCCCGGCGCTGACCCTGACCGACAAGGAATACCAGATCATGCGCAACGGCTCGATCGCCGTGCTGCGCGAGATCGGTGTCGAGACCGGCGGCTCCAACGTGCAATGGGCGGTGAACCCCGACAACGGCCGCATGGTTGTCATCGAGATGAACCCGCGTGTGTCGCGCTCCTCGGCGCTGGCGTCCAAGGCCACCGGCTTCCCGATCGCCAAGATCGCCGCGAAGCTGGCCGTGGGCTATACGCTCGACGAGCTCGACAACGACATCACCAAGGTGACCCCGGCGTCGTTCGAGCCGACCATCGATTATGTCGTCACCAAGATCCCGAAATTCGCTTTCGAGAAGTTCCCTGGCTCCGAGCCGCATCTCACCACCGCGATGAAGTCGGTCGGCGAGGCGATGGCCATCGGCCGCACCATCCATGAGTCGCTGCAGAAAGCGCTGGCGTCGATGGAATCCGGCCTGACCGGCTTCGACGAGGTGGAAATCCCCGGCGCGCCTGAGAAATCGGCGGTCATCAAGGCCATCGGCCAGCAGACCCCGGACCGGATGCGCACCATCGCGCAGGCGATGCGCCACGGTCTGACCGATGACGAGATCCACGGCGTAACCATGTTCGACCCGTGGTTCCTTGCCCGCATTCGCGAGATCGTCGAGGCCGAGGAGCAGGTCCGCGAGAACGGCCTGCCGACCGACGCCGAGGGCCTGCGCGCGCTGAAGATCATGGGCTTCACCGACGCCCGCCTCGCCAAGCTGACCGGCTTTGCCGAGAAGGACGTGCGCAAGCGCCGCACCGACCTCGGCGTCGTCGCCAGCTTCAAGCGCATCGACACCTGCGCCGCCGAGTTCGAGGCGCAGACGCCCTACATGTACTCGACCTACGAGATGCCGATGATGGGCGAGGTCGAATGCGAGGCGCGTCCCTCGGACCGCAAGAAAGTGGTCATCCTCGGCGGCGGGCCCAACCGTATCGGTCAGGGCATCGAGTTCGACTACTGCTGCTGCCACGCCTGCTTTGCGCTGACCAAAGCCGGCTATGAGACCATCATGGTCAACTGCAACCCCGAGACCGTGTCGACCGACTACGACACCTCGGACCGCCTCTACTTCGAGCCGCTGACCTTCGAGCACGTGATGGAGATCCTGCGCGTCGAGCAGGACAACGGCACGCTGCACGGCGTCATCGTGCAGTTCGGCGGCCAGACCCCGCTGAAGCTGGCAAACGCGCTCGAGGCCGAGGGCATCCCGATCCTCGGCACCACGCCCGACGCGATCGACCTCGCCGAAGACCGCGAGCGTTTCCAGGCGCTGGTCAACCAGCTTGGCCTCAAGCAGCCGCGCAACGGCATCGCCTCGACCGACGCGCAGGCGCTGGCCATCGCCGACGAGATCGGCTTCCCGCTGGTGATCCGCCCCTCTTACGTGCTGGGCGGCCGGGCGATGGAGATCGTCCGCGACATGGCCCACCTCGAGCGCTACATCGCCGAGGCGGTCGTGGTCTCGGGCGACAGCCCGGTGCTGCTCGACAGCTACCTGTCGGGCGCGACCGAGCTTGACGTCGACGCGCTTTGCGACGGCACCGACGTGCACGTCGCGGGCATCATGCAGCACATCGAGGAAGCCGGCGTCCACTCGGGCGACTCCGCCTGCTCGCTGCCGCCCTTCTCGCTCTCGGACGAGATCATCGCCCAGATCAAGGAGCAGACCGTGGCGCTGGCCAAGGCGCTCAACGTGGTCGGCCTTATGAACGTGCAGTTCGCGATCAAGAAGAACGAGCAGGGCGAGGAGGAAATCTACCTCATAGAGGTGAACCCGCGTGCCTCGCGCACCGTGCCCTTCGTCGCCAAGGCCACCGACAGCGCGATCGCCTCGATCGCCGCGCGGATCATGGCGGGCGAGAAGCTCTCGGCCTTCCCGCTGCGCGCGCCCTACCCCGAGAACGCCGACTACGACACCGCGCTGCCGCTGGCGGATCCGATGACGCTGGCCGATCCGAACATGCCGTGGTTCTCGGTCAAGGAAGCCGTGCTGCCCTTCGCCCGCTTCCCGGGCGTCGACACGATCCTCGGGCCGGAAATGCGCTCGACCGGCGAAGTCATGGGCTGGGACCGCTCGTTCCCGCGTGCCTTCCTCAAGGCGCAGATGGGCGCGGGCACGCATTTGCCCGAAGAGGGCACGGTGTTCATCTCGATCCGCAACGAGGACAAGACCCCGCAGATGGTCGAGGCGGCGCAGATCCTGTCGGACCTAGGCTTCAAGATCCTCGCCACCGCCGGCACGGCCAAGTTCCTCGAAGAGGCTGGCATCACCTGCGAGGTGGTCAAGAAGGTCTACGAAGGCCGTCCGAACGTCGTCGACCTGCTGAAGGACGGCGGCGTGCAGCTGGTGCTGAACACCACCGAGGGCGCGGCGTCGATCTCGGACAGCAGCGCCATCCGCTCGGTCGCGCTCTACGACAAGATCCCCTATTTCACCACCGCCGCCGGCGCCCATGCCGCCGCGCAGGCGATGCAGGCGCGCGAAGAGGGCGACCTGGTCGTCAAGCCGCTGCAGGCCTAAGCCTTCGGGATCAGAGACAGGAAAGGGGCGGGAAATTTTCCCGCCCCTTTTTGTCCCACGGTAGCCGGGTGAGCGCCTGCCCGTGGGCTGGCGCTGCAACGCCCGAGTTTCGCGCTTTATGCCAGCCAGATCCGGACGACATGGGAGCGTTGCGCGACGATGACAGAGCGCCAGCCCGTGGGGACGGGCAGGCGCTCGCCCGGCGGCTTCGCCTTGAGTCCGGACGGGCTCACACCCCCAGATACCGCTCCGCCACCTCGCCCTTCACCTCGGCGAACACCCCGTCCCAGACGGAGCGCCCGCGCTCGAGGATCACCGCGCGGTCAGCGACCTGCGCCAGTTCCGACAGCGCCTTGTCGACCACCAGGATCGACAGACCGCTCTCGCGCTTCAGCACCCTCAGCGCGTCCCAGATCTCTTGCCGCACCAGTGGGGCGAGCCCTTCGGTCGCCTCGTCCAGCACCAAGAGCCGCGGGTTGGTCATCAAGGCCCGGCCGATGGCCAGCATCTGCTGCTCACCCCCCGAGAGCGTGCCCGACACCTGCGTGCGGCGCTCCGCCAGCCGGGGGAACAGCGCCTCGACCCGCGCCTGATCCCACGGACCCGGGCGGGCGGCGGCGATAAGGTTCTCGGTCACCGTAAGATCGCGGAAGCACCGGCGTCCCTCGGGCACCAACCCGACCCCCAGCCGCGCCACCCTGTGCGAGGGAAGCTTGCCGATGTCCTGCCCGGCAAAGCGCCGGACACCCCCGGCCGCCATCATCCCGCTGAGGCAGCGGACAGTGGTGCTCTTGCCCATGCCATTGCGGCCCATGAGCGCCAGAACCTCGCCCTCGGCAATTTCCAGAGAGACGCCGAAAAGCGCTTGGGACGCGCCGTAGGAGGCGGTCAGATCGTGCAGTTCCAGAAGGCTCATTCGGCATCTCCAAGGTAGGCGTCGCGCACCTCCGGGCTGCGCCGAATCTCCTCTACCGTACCGGTGGCGATGATCCGCCCGTAGACGAGCACCGAGATCCGGTCGGCCAGCGCGAAGACGGCGTCCATATCGTGTTCGATGAGCAGGATCGGCGCCTCGGTCCGCAGCCTGTCGAGGATGCCGGTGAGCTGCTGTGAGCCCTCACCGCCGAGACCGGCCATCGGCTCGTCCATCAGGAAGGCCCTCGGCTGCAGCGTCAGCGCCACCGCGACCTCGAGCTGGCGGCGCTGGCCGTGGCTCAGCTCGCTCACCACGGTGGCGGCGTGGTCCGCCAATCCCATGCGGTCCAGCGCGGCCATGGCCCGGTCGCGCAATTCCGCGCGCTTCAGCGCAGGCCGAAAGAAGCGATATGGCGACGCGGTCGCCCCGAGCGCGCCCAGCACCGCGTTCTGCAGTAGCGTGTCCTCCATCGCCAGCGCCGAGACCTGGAAGGTCCGCGCCAGACCCATGCGGGCGCGGGCCATGGTGCTGAGGCCGGTGACATCCTTGCCGAGGAAATGCACGGTGCCTTCGTCCGGCGCGATATTGCCCGAAAGCTGCTTGATCATCGTCGACTTTCCGGCGCCGTTGGGACCGATCACCGCGTGGATCTCGCCGGGGCGCAGGTCGAGCGTGATGCCGTCCGAAGCGCGCAGCGCGCCGTAGGTCTTCACCAACCCGCGGGTTTCGAGAATGGCGTCAGTCATGGGCCTTCTCCCGTCCCGCAATCAGCCCGACCAGGCCGCCGCGTGCAAAGAGCACTACGGCGAGCAGCAGAACCCCGAGCCATATGTGCCAGTATTCCGACATGTCGCCGAGCCAATGCTCGAGCATCACGAAGACCGCTGCCCCGACCACCGGGCCGAACAGCCGTCCGACGCCGCCGAGGATGATGAAGACCATGATCTCTCCCGAGGTCTGCCAGCTGAACATCGTCGGGCTGACGAAGCGGTTGAGATCGGCGAAGAGCGCGCCCGCAAGGCCGGTGATCGCGCCCGAGATGACGAAGCCCACCAGCCGCAGCCGCTTGGGGTCGAGCCCCACAGCCTGCACCCGGTCCGGGCTCTGCCGCGCTGCGCCGAGCGCCAGCCCGAAGGGGCTGCACGCCAGCAGATGCGCGCCCAGCAGCACGAGGCAGAGCACCGCGTAGCACAGGCCAAAAAACTGGATCGGGTCGAGCGTGTTGAGCCCCGGGAAGCCGTTGCGCACGTAGATCGACATGCCGTCCTCGCCGCCGTAGCGGCTCCAGGAGATCGAAAAGAAGTAGAACATCTGCCCGAAGGCGAGCGTGATCATGATGAAGTAGACGCCCGAGGTCCGCAGCGCCAGCAGCCCGATCAGCAACGCGACCAGCGCCGAGGCCAGCACCGCCACCAGCCAAATGACCGGCATCGAGGTCGAGCCCTCGAAGAGGAAAGGCCATTCAAACATCGGCTCGTAGTTCTGCACATGGCTGGCGAGGATCCCCATGGCGTAACCGCCGATGCCGAAGAAGGTGGCGTGGCCGAGGCTCACCAACCCGCCGAGGCCAAGCGCGATGTTCAGCCCCACGGCGGCCAGCGCAAGGATCGCGGCCCGGGTCGCAAGCGTGATGGTGAAGGGCTCGCCCATCAGATGCGCGGCCAGCGGCACGAGGCCAAGCGCCAGCAGCACCACCGCCCCCAGAAGACGTTCGCGGCTCATGATTTCGCTCCGAATAGTCCGGTCGGCTTCCAGACGAGCACGGCCGCCATCAGCACATAGATCGCCATCGACGCCAGCGCCGCGCCGGTCTGGGTGGCGGCGGCAGGGTCCATGAAGAGGCTGAAGAGTTGCGGCAGGAAGATGCCGCCGAGCGTGTCGGTGAGGCCCACGAGCAGCGCGCCGACCAGCGCCCCCTCGATCGAGCCGATGCCGCCGATGACGATCACCACGAAGGCAAGGATCAGCACCGGCTCGCCCATGCCCACCTGCACCGACTGGATGGCCCCAACGAGCGCGCCGGCCAGCCCTGCCAGCGCCGCGCCGAGTGCGAAGACCAGCGTGTAGAGCCGGGCGATGTCGACGCCGAGCGCGGCAATCATCTCGCGGTCGTTCTCGCCAGCGCGGATGCGGATGCCGAGCCGCGTGCGGGCGATCAGCCAGAACAGCAGCGCAGCCACGACAAGGCCCATGCCGATGATGAAGAGCCGGTAGAGCGGATACTGGATGCCCCCCGGCAGGGTGACCGGCCCCGAGAGCGCCTCGGGGATGTCGAGATAGAGGGGAAAGGAGCCGAAGATCCAGCGCGTGCCTTCCGAGAAGATCAGGATCAGCGCGAAAGTGGCCAGCACCTGGTCGAGGTGATCGCGGTCGTAGAGCCTGCGGATCACCAGCCGCTCGACAAGCGCGCCCGCGGCAGCGGCAGCGGCCAGCGCCGCGACCAGTGCCAGCAGGAAGGAGCCGGTTGCGGCGGCAGTGGCGGCCGCAGCAAAGGCGCCGACCATGTAGAGCGAGCCGTGGGCGAGGTTGATCAGCCCCATGACGCCGAAGATCAGCGTCAGCCCGGCGGCCATGAGGAACAGCATCACGCCCGATTGCAGGCCGTTGAGGACCTGCTCGGCGATGAGGATGGGGGTCATTCTGTGGTCCGTCTCAATTCAGCAGCGGGGCATCGCCCGCGTTGCCCGACCCTCGGGCCGGGATGGAACGCGGCCCTCCAAGCATCTGCTCGGAGGGCCGCACCCGTCTGAATTACATCTTGCACTCGTCCTCGTAGGCGTGGCCACGATCCTCGATCGCCGTGCCGACGATCTTGTTGGTGAGGATGTCGCCTTCCTTGATCACCTCGCGGACGTAGATGTCCTGGATCGGGTGATGGCTGGCCGAAAACTCGAAGTCACCGCGGACCGAGGCGAAATCGGCCTCTTCCAGCGCAGCGCGGAAGGCGTCCTTGTCACCGATGTCGGCCTTGTCCATCGCCGAGAGCAGCAGCAGCGCGGTGTCGTAGCCCTGCGCCGAGTAGAGCGAGGGCAGGCGGTCGTACTTGGCGAGATAGGCCTCGACGAAATGGGCGTTGGACTCGTTCTCGAGGTCCTTGTTCCACTGCGAGGTGTTCTTCACGCCGAGCGCCGCATCGCCCACCGCCTGCAGGATGTTCTGGTCGAAGGAGAAGGCCGGACCCACCAGCGGGAGGTCGACGCCGCTGTCGGCATATTGCTTGAGGAAGGAGATCCCCATGCCGCCGGGCAGGAAGAAGAAGACGCTGTCGGCGCCCGAAGCGCGGATTTGCGCGATTTCGGCGGCGTAATCGGTCTGGCCGAGCTTGGTGTAGATCTCGCCGGCCAGTTCGCCCTCGAAGAAGCGCTTGAAGCCATTGAGCGAGTCCTTCCCGGCCGGATAGTTCGGCGCAAGGATGAAGGTGTTCTTGAAGTCGGCGCTGGTGGCATAGGCGCCCGCCGCCTCATGCAGGTTGTCATTCTGGTAGGAGACCGAGAAATAGTTGGGGTTGCAGCCCTTGCCGGCCAGCTGCGCCGGGGCGGCGTTGGTCGACAGGTAGAACAGCCCCTGCGCGGTCGCAGAGGGGACCACCGCCATGGCGAGGTTCGACCAGACGATGCCGGTCAGCAGGTCGACCTTGTCGGATTGGATCATCCGGTCGGCGATCTGCACGGCGACGTCGGGCTTCTGCTGGTCGTCCTCGACCACCACCTCGAGATCGTCGCGGCCTGCCTCTTCGACGGCCAGCATGAAGCCGTCGCGGGTGTCGATGCCGAGCCCGGCGCCGCCGCCCGAGAGCGTGGTGATGAGTCCGACCTTGACCTCGGCCGTGGCTGCGGAGGCGCAGGCGATGAGCGCCGCGGAGGCGAGAAGTTGTTTGAGCATGAATAACTCCCTGGTTTTCTTCGGGACCGCCTCTTGCGTGCGGTCCGCCGTTTTTTGTGAGCATCAGTCTTCGCCAGACGCACGTCAAATACAATGCAAGAAAAGCCGCTCTGCGGTCTCGCATGATCTTTTCTCGCTGTCGCGAGGTCATCTGCTTGCCAGCAAACCGACGATGCGGGAAGACTTTAAACATGAAAGAGTCCAGACCCGAGATGCAGAGCCCGCCGAGGCTGCGTCTGCGCATTCTCTTCGGCACCGACGCGATGCTCGGCCCCGGCAAGGCCGACCTGCTGGAGCAGATCCGCGAGACCGGCTCCATCGCCGCGGCGGGCCGCGCCATGGCGATGAGCTACAAGCGCGCCTGGAGCCTCGTCGAAGAGATGAACCACGCCTTCCGCGCACCACTGGTCGACAGCAGCCGTGGCGGCGCCAGGGGCGGCGGCGCGCATCTCACCGAGACAGGCGAGGAAGTTCTGGCCAACTATCGCGCCCTCGAGGAGACCATCGCCGAGGCCGGGGCAGACCGGATCGAGACCCTGCGCGGCCTGCTGCGCGACGCGCCCGTGTCGCCCCCCGATATTCCCGAGGAGAAATAACGCTTGCCCGGGTGGAGCCTGATTGCGATATGTTTCGAAGAACATATCACTTTCCAAGGCTTTTCTCCCATGCCGTTTCCCCGCCTCCTCCGCCCGGCGCTGGCCGCTGCCCTGCTGGCCGCCTTGCCCCTGGCAGCAAAGGCCGAGGAGGTGGTCGTCTTTGCCGCCGCCAGCCTGAAAACCGCCATGGACGAGATCGCCCCCGCCTTCGAGGCGAAAACGGGCCACGAGGTCACCGTCTCGCTCGCCGGCTCCTCGGCGCTGGCGCGGCAGATCCAACAAGGCGCGCCCGCCGGGATCTTCATCTCGGCCAATGAGGAATGGATGGACACTCTGGATGCGGATGGGCTGCTCGAGCCCGGCAGCCGAAGTGACCTGCTGCGCAATTCCATCGTGCTGATCGCCCATGGCGCCGATGCCGCCCCTGTCGCGATCAGCCCCGCGCTCGATCTGCCCGGGCTGCTGGGCGACGGGCGCCTTGCCATGGCGCTGGTCGACGCGGTGCCCGCCGGAATCTATGGCAAGGCGGCGCTCCAGAGCCTCGGCCTCTGGGACACGGCCCTGCCGCGGGTGGCGCAGGCGGACAATGTACGCGCCGCGCTGGCGTTGGTCTCGACCGGCGAGGCGCCGCTCGGCATCGTCTACGCCACCGATGCCGCCGCCGACAAAAACGTCTCGGTGATCGGCACCTTCCCCGAAGACAGCCATCCGCCCATCGTCTACCCCGTGGCTGAACTGGCCGGGCGGAACGGCGCCGCCGAGACCGCCTTCCTGGCCTACCTGCACGGCCCCGAGGCCCGCGCCGCCTTCGAGGCGCAGGGCTTCGAGGTCGTCTCCCAGCCCGGCACCGGCGGCTGAGGCATGGACTGGCTCGGCCCCGAGGAATGGCAGGCGGTGCGGCTCTCGCTGCGGGTCTCCTTCTGGGCCACGCTTTTCGCCCTGCCCCCGGCGCTGCTGGCGGCCTATGCGCTGGCGCGCTGGCGCTTTCCAGGCAAGCAGTTGCTCAACGGGCTGGTGCACCTGCCGCTGATCCTGCCGCCGGTGGTCACCGGCTACCTGCTGCTGCTGACCTTCGGCACCCGCGGCCCCGTCGGCTCGGTGTTGCAGCAGATCGGCCTTGTCTTCGCCTTCCGCTGGACCGGGGCGGCGCTGGCTGCGGGGATCATGGCCTTCCCCTTGCTTGTCCGCGCCATGCGCCTGTCGCTCGAATCCGTCGATCCAAAACTTGAACAGGCCGCCGCCACGCTCGGCGCGTCGCGGCTCTGGGTCTTTGTCACGGTGACCTTGCCGCTCATTCTGCCCGGCATCATCGCCGGGGCGGTGCTCGGCTTTGCCAAGGCGATGGGCGAATTCGGCGCCACGATCACCTTCGTGTCGAACATCCCGGGCCAGACCCAGACCCTGCCCTCGGCGATCTACGCCTTCCTGCAGGTGCCCGGCGGAGAAAGCGCCGCGCTGCGGCTGGTGGCGGTGTCTGTCGCGGTCGCCATGTCGGCGCTGCTGCTCTCGGAATGGCTGGCGCGGCGGGCGCAGCGGCGGGTGTCGGGCACATGACGCTTTCGGTCGACCTGCGCCATCGGTTCGCTGGCTTCGCGCTCGACGCGCGCTTCGAGGCTCCCAAGGGGATCACGGTGCTTTTCGGGCGATCGGGCTCGGGCAAGACCACCATCGTCAACGCCGTGGCCGGGCTGCTGCGCCCCGATGCAGGACGGATCGCGGCGGATGATCTGGTGCTTTTCGACACGGCCCGGGGCCTCTGGTTGCCGCCGCACCGGCGCCGCATCGGCTATATCTTCCAAGAGGGGCGACTCTTTCCGCACCTGTCGGTGCGCCAGAACCTGCACTACGGAGCGTGGTTCTCGCCGAACCGCGCGACGCCTGAGGACTTTGACCGGGTGGTCGCGATGCTGGGCATCGGCGCGCTGCTCGCGCGCCGCCCCGGCGCGCTTTCGGGAGGAGAAAAACAGCGCGTCGCCATCGGCCGCGCGCTGCTCTCCTCGCCCCAAATGATTCTTGCCGACGAACCCCTGGCGGCGCTCGACGAAGCCCGCAAATCCGAGATCCTCCCATACTTCGAGCGGCTGCGTGACGAGGCGAAGATCCCCATCCTCTTCGTCAGCCACTCCGCCGCCGAGGTCGCGCGGCTCGCCACGACCGTGGTCGTTCTGGAGGGCGGATGTGTCACCCGTCAGGGTCCGGCGGTCGAGGTTCTGGCCGATCCCGCTGTCACCCCGCTCGGCGCGCGGGCGGCAGGCGCGGTGCTGAGCGCGCGCGTGGCGCGGCACCATGACGACGGGCTGACCGAGCTCGACGCGGGCGGCGCCGCGCTCTTTATCCCGCGGCTCGCGGCGGCGCCGGGCACCCCTGTACGGGTGCGCATCGCCGCGCATGAGGTGATCCTCTCGCGGCAGCGTCCCGAGGGGCTCTCGGCACTGAACATCATCAGCGGCAAGGTGCAGGAAATCCGCGCCGGTGATGGTCCGGGGATGCTGGTCTCGCTGGACACCGCGGCGGGCAGGGTGCTGGCGCGCATCACCCGCCGGTCAGCCCAAGCGCTGGAGCTCGCCCCGGGCACCCCGTGCCACGCAGTGATGAAGACTGTTGCCGTCGCGCCCGAGGATATCGGCGGGCAAGGCCGGGACGCGAGGAAGTGATTGCGGGAAAGCCGGGCGCCCCCTACGCTCCCCCTACGTAAAGTACGGGTATCGTACCATGGTTCTGCGCGTTGCACCCTTGGCGGACAGAGAATCTGATCTTCCGCCGGTCCGAAAGCTCTTCGTCACCCTGCGCGACGGCATTTCGCGCAACCGGATGCCACCCGGCACGGTGATGGCGCTCTCCGACATCGCCGAAGAGCGGGGCATCTCCTTCGAAACCGTTTACGCGGCCCTGCTTTTGCTCATTGAAGAAGGCCTTGTAGAGCGTTGCGCGGAAGGTCGGGCGCGGGTGCTTCCGATCTCGGAGACGTGCCTGCGCAACACGGTCTTTCTCCGCGAGCAGGCCGAGGCCGAGATTGTCCGGCGCGTCACCCACAGCGCCGACACCGATTTCCTGAACGATCTGCGCGAGCAAATCCTGCGCCAGAAGCTTGTCGGCATGCGTGGCCCGGGCAATCTGCTGCGGCTCGACGACCGGTTCCACCGTACGCTGGCCGAACGCGCGGGGCTGGGATCTCTCTGGCCCTGGCTCGAGGCATGGAAACTCTGCAGCGACCGCCCGCGCTTCACCGTCGAGGGCAGCCTCTCGGCGCCTGACATGATTTGCCAGCACAGCGGCATCGTCGACCGGATCATCATGCGCGACGCCGAAGGCGCGGCCGCGGCGACCCGCTATCATGTGACCGGCGTGCTGCGGCAGCTTCCGGACTACCGCCGGTCCCACCCCGAGCTGTTCCGCGACTGAGCTTGGGTCAGCCCTGCGGCGTCATCCCCGGACGCGCCTTGAACCGCTTCAGCCCGAGCGCGCGCTCGCGCAGGATGATGGCGATGCCCGAGGAAATGACGATCGCCGAGCCCACGAGCATCAGCACCGTCGGCACCTCGTCGAAGACCAGGTAGCCGATGAGGATCGCGAAGAGGATCGAGGCATAGTCAAAGGGCGCCAGGAGCGCCGCCTCCGCGCCCTTGTAGGCCGAGGTCAGCAGGATTTGCGCCACGCCGCCGATCAGCCCCGAGCTGACCAGCAAGGCCAGGGTGCCGGGCCCAGGCATCACCCAGCCAAAGGGCAGGGTCAGCAGCGACAAGACCGTGGTGGTCAGCGAGAAATAGAAGACGATGGCCGAGGTCGCCTCGGTCTGCACCATGCGGCGGATATGGATCTGCACCAGCGCCCGCAGCACCGCCGAGGTCAGCACGAAGCCGATGCCCCAGAGCACCGCCGGGCTCACCTCCGAGACGGTGAGCATCGGCAGCATGATCACCAACACGCCCAGAAGGCCGATGAACACCGCCGAGATGCGGAACAGCCCAACCTTCTCGCCCAGCAGCAGCGCCGCGAAGATCACCGTCAGAGGTGGCGCGGCATAGTCGAGCGCGGTGACCTCGGGCAGCGGCAGAAGCCCCAGCGCGGCAAAGCTGAAGGCCATGGCCCCGCCGCCGATGATGCCGCGCAGGAAATGCGCCATCGGACTGGCGACTTTCAGCCCAGTCTTCAACTTGCCCGTCCAGACCAGCCAGCCAAAGATCACCGGGATCGCGAAGAACGAGCGGAAGAACACCGCCTGACCAGTCGGCACCTCGTCGGAGACGGCCTTGATCATGGCGGACATGAAGACGAAGAGCACCACGGAGGTGAGTTTCAGCGCAATGCCGCGCAAGGGGGACATGATGACCTCGGGCGACGCGCCGAAAGAGAAAAATCTCGGGCACACTGGCGCTTGGCCGCGGCAAGGTCAACTGGCCGCGGGGCCCTCTGCCTCGGTGCAGTGGCGGCGGAAGGCGCGCTTGAGCATGTCGAGTTCGGCACGGAGCAGCGACATCTCGACCCGGATGTCCTCGGCCATGGCCTCGCCCGCGATCAGGGTGAAGCTCTCCAGCAGCGCACCGCTCGCCGCCTCGGTGATCAAGAAGGTCCGCACCCCGTCGCCAACCGCCTCGAGCGGAACCTGTACCTCCAGCGCCCATTGCCCGCGCCTGCCCATCTCGGACAGGGTGACCCCGCGCAACGGTGCCGCGTCGAGCGTGACGCTGATCTCGGGCTGACTCCCGGGCGGGCCCGACAGCAGCCCATGCCAGACGCCTTCGCGGAAGCGGGTCTTGGTCAGTCTGTAGTCGCTCATCTGTCTCTCCGGCTCAGAGCGGCGCCCGCGGGCGACGGCTGAAGGTCAGGTCCCGCAGGATCACCTCGTTCATCTCCGGCCCCTCGAAGATCAGGTCGAGCCACGCGCCGTCGACCCGTTTCTCGTTGAGCCGGGTATAGGCGAGGTCGAACTCGACGGTGATCTCCTCGGCGGTCAGCGGCAGCTCGCGGAGGATCTGCTCGGTGTTCGGCCCGTGGCGGATGTTGAGCCGGGCGAAGATCTCGAGCGGCCTTTCCATCTCGACGATGGTCTGAATCCGGATCAGGTGGCGGCGGCTCAAGCCGGCGCGGGCCTCGGCGGGCAGGTCGACAGCCAGCGACAGATAGGAGCCGCTGAAGCGGAAGACGTCGAGCCGCAGCCCGTAGGGGGCGGCGTCGCCTTCGCGCAGGTTGCGGATCTGGCGCAGCGTGATCTCGGAGCGCGGGCAGTCGTGAAAGAGCTTCGCCTCGGCGCCGACCTGGGCCTTTTGGGGCACAGAGGCGATGCCCGGCAGCGGCATTGGCCCGCTCCAGAGTTCGGGGCGCCACGCCCAGTCCGCATCGGCCGGATGCGGAAAGGCCTGGTTGCCGATCAGCGGCAGCGCCAGCCGCTCTTCGGCCACGTGCAGAAGGTCGTCGAGACGGGCGCGCAGGCGGCGCGCGGCGCTTCGCTGGTTGCGCAGGTCGGACAAGGCCATGCTGGGCGCCTCGGCCGCCAGCCGCGACCAGCGCCGCAGCGATGCCGCCTGCAGCGTCTGCCGCATCCATCCGCCGCCCCATTGCCTTGCCATGCGTCCCCGGTCCTTCGCCCATCCGCCGTCGCGTGCTGTTTCGCGCGGTGTCCGGTTCTTATGGCAAATCCCGAAGATCGAATAAACGGGCCCGCGATCGGTGGCGCGGTCAGCGTTGCACCGCCGCCTCGGGGCTGAGCCGGGTGATGCGCGCCCGCACTGCCTGCAGCATGGCCGCGCCATCGCGCCCGGCCAGCGTGCCGTCCTTCGGCGCGTAGAGCGCCATTAGCACCAGCCGGCCGTTCAGCCGGAACGCGCCGCGCCAATGGCGCGGATCACCCTCGGGCAGCACCCGGTTGCCGCCCGCCGCCAGATGCACCAGCGACAGCCCGTCGACCACGCCGCCCCCGGCGATCACCCGCTGCCCTGCCTCCGCGGCCATGGTT
This sequence comes from Alloyangia pacifica, assembly GCF_003111685.1. Taxonomy (NCBI): domain Bacteria; kingdom Pseudomonadati; phylum Pseudomonadota; class Alphaproteobacteria; order Rhodobacterales; family Roseobacteraceae; genus Alloyangia; species Alloyangia pacifica. The sequence goes on from NZ_CP022189.1 coordinate 2,667,623, forward strand.
TCGGGGGAGGGAAGCGCCGCCGCGCCCTCCACCGGGCCGACCGTCACCGTCAGCATCATCGGATCGACGAAGCCACCGCTCTCGCCGCTGCTGAGGATCTGGCAGGAGGCCAGCACCGCGAAGCCCCGGCCGGCGCGGCGTTCGAGCGTCACCGGATCGATGCAATAGCCACCGGGACCGCCGACGACCACCGCGCCCTCCTCGAGCGCGGCCTGCTGCAGTGGGGGACCGCCCGTCGTGGCCTCGCAGGAGGCCAGGGCGACAAGCGCCAGGAGCGCGATGCCGCGCAGGGTGCGGCCATTTCCGAGGATCGTCATCATGCGAATGGGTTAGCGAAGCCCCCGATATCGCACAAGCAACAAAGCTGAAGGCGCCCCGTGATGGTCACGGAGCCGCGCATTGACAGCCGGGCGCAAGCGCCTGACCATCGGCGCAAAAGGATCCCCCATGCACCCCGAGAGAGCCGATGCCCCCGCCCTTCCGCAGCGCCCTCGCGCGCGGGGCCCGCGATGAGATATGCCCCCTTCGCCATGCTGACCGGGCCTGCCCGGCGGCCGCAGCTCTGGCGGCTGGCGGTTGGCATTGGATTGGTGCTGGCAGTGACCTTCTTGATCGGGCAACTGCTCTTCGGCCTGGTGCTGATGCTGGCACCGCAGGGCAGCAGCGCCGCGCTGGCCGAGGCGATCCACCGCGCCGACGCGCCGCTCGGGATGCTGATCCTTCTGGTCTCCATGGGCGCACTGGGGATCGGTGCCGCGACCGCGGCGCGCGTCGTGCACGACCGAGACCCGCGGACCCTTTTCGGCCCCCTGCCGCTGGCGCTCTCACAGTTCCGGCGCACCGCGGGGGCGGCTGGCCTTGCCGCCCTGCTCGGCGGGGCGCTGATGGTCTGGGCCACCGACGGCACGCCACAGGCCGGACTCACCCCGCTGCGTTGGCTCGCGCTGCTGCCGCTCACCCTTCCCGCGATCCTGATCCAGACCACCAGCGAGGAACTCCTGTTCCGCGGCTACCTGCAAAGCCAGCTTGCCGCGCGGCTGCCGCAGCCCTGGGTCTGGCTGACCGTGCCGTCGGTGCTCTTTGCTCTGGGGCATTACGCCCCCGGCACCTATGGAAGCGCCGCAACCAGCGTGGCGATCTGGGCCTTTCTCTTCGGCCTCGCAGCGGCCGATCTGACCGCCCGATCGGGCACGCTCGGCCCCGCCATCGCGCTGCATTTCGTGAACAATATCGTGGCGCTGGCGCTCATCGCGCCGCAGGGAGACATGTCTGGGCTGGCGCTGATGGTCTGGCCCTTTGGACCGTCGGACACCGAGGCACTGCTGCGCATGCTGCCGATGGATCTGGTGACGCTGCTGATCAGCTGGCTCGCGGCGCGCCTCGCCTTGCGGCGCTGAGGATGCTCCGGCCCGGCGTCCTGCGCGGCACTGCCGCGCAGGCCGCGATTGCATTTCCCCTGCCTCTTGCTTAAGTCAGCGCCAACACAAAATCGCTGAACGCCGCACGGAACGCTCGGAACACAAGGGCAGCACCGCATGAACTGGATTACCAACTACGTCCGTCCCCGGATCAACTCGATCTTCTCGCGCCGCGAGGTGCCAGAGAACCTGTGGACCAAATGCGACTCCTGCGGGACGATGCTCTTTCACCGCGAAGTTGCGGACAACCTCGGGGTCTGCACCAGCTGCGCCCACCACATGAACATCACGCCGCGCGCCCGGTTCACCGCGCTCTTCGACGGCGGTGTGTTCAACGAGATCGCCGTGCCCGAGCCGATCAGCGACCCGCTGCAGTTTCGCGACCAGAAGAAATACCCCGACCGGATGAAGGCGGCGCAGAAATCCACCGGCGAGCGCGAGGCCATGCTGGTCGCCGCCGGCGAGATCAACCGCACCCCCGTGGTCGCCTGCGCGCAGGACTTCTCGTTCATGGCGGGTTCCATGGGCATGTATGTCGGCAACGCGATCGTCGCCGCCGCCGAAGAGGCGGTGAAGCTGAAGCGCCCGCTGATCCTCTTCTCCGCCGCCGGGGGCGCGCGCATGCAGGAAGGGATCCTCTCGCTGATGCAGATGCCGCGCACCACGGTCGCGGTGCAGATGCTGCGCGAGGCGGGTCTGCCCTACATCGTCGTTCTGACCCATCCGACCACCGGCGGGGTCACGGCCTCCTACGCGATGCTGGGCGACGTTCAGATCGCCGAGCCGGGCGCGCTGATCTGCTTCGCCGGTCCGCGCGTCATCGAGCAGACCATCCGCGAAAAGCTGCCCGAGGGCTTCCAGCGCGCCGAGTACCTGCTCGAACACGGTATGCTTGACCGGGTGACCGACCGCCGCGAACTGAAGGGCGAGCTGACCACCATCCTGCGCATGCTGCTGGGGATGCCGCCCGCGGTGACCGGTGACCTGCCTGCGCCGGATGCCGAGACCGAGCCGGCCGATGCCGTCGCCGAAGCCCAGCCCGCGAAGAAGACATCCGCCAAGTGACCAGCGTGACCAGCGCGCCCCGCACCGCCGGATCGGACGTCATCCTCGAGAGGATGATGTCCTTGCATCCCAAGATCATCGACCTGACCCTTGACCGGGTCTGGCGGCTGCTGGAGGCGCTGGATCATCCCGAACGCGCCCTGCCGCCGGTGATCCATCTTGCCGGAACCAATGGCAAGGGCTCGACCCAGGCGATGATCCGCGCCGGCCTCGAGGCGGACGGCAAGCGCGTCCACGCCTATATCTCACCCCATCTCGTCCGGTTCCACGAACGCGTCCGCCTTGCCGGAGAGCTGATCTCGGAAGTCGCGCTGAGCGCAGTGCTCGACGAGTGCTGGGAGAAGAACGGCGGCGCGCAGATCACCTATTTCGAGATCACCACCTGCGCCGCGCTGCTGGCTTACGCCCGCACGCCCGCCGACTACACGCTTCTGGAAACCGGCCTCGGCGGCCGGCTCGACGCGACCAACGTGGTCGAGCAGCCCGCGCTGACCATCCTCACGCCGATCTCGATGGACCACCAGCAGTACCTTGGCGAGACCCTGGCCGAGATCGCCGGCGAGAAGGCCGGTATCCTGAAGCGCGGAGTGCCCTGCGTAGTCGGCCCGCAGCCCGACGCGGCGATGGCGGTGATCGAGGCCCGCGCCGCCCAACTCGGCGTTCCGCTCCTGGCCCATGGCCAGCAGTGGCACGTCTGGGAAGAGCGCGGCCGCATGGTCTATCAGGACGAGACCGGTCTGCTTGATCTGCCGCTGCCGAACCTGCCGGGCAAGCACCAGCTTTACAACGCCGGTGCGGCGCTGGCCGCGCTGCGCCATCTCGGCATGGACGAGCCCGCCTGCGAAGCGGCCGTGACCGCCGCCGACTGGCCCGCCCGCATGCAGCGCCTGACCCGCGGCCCGCTGATCTCGGCGGCGCCACTCGCCGAGCTCTGGCTCGATGGCGGCCACAACCCCGCGGCCGGCGAGGCGCTGGCCGAGCACATTGGCCGGATGCCGCGCCGCCCGACGCATCTGATCTGCGGCATGCTGAACACGAAGGACGTCGGCGGCTACCTGCGTCCGCTCGCTGGCGTCGCCGACAGCCTGACCTCGGTCTCGATCCCCGACGCCCCGGCGACTCTGGAGGCAGAGGAGACCGCACGCATCGCCCGCGCCTCCGGCCTTCGCGCCCATGCCGCTGCCGACGTCGCCGGTGCACTGGCCGCGATCACCGCCGAGGAGCCCCGCGCCCGGGTGCTGATCTGCGGCTCGCTCTACCTTGCGGGCACGGTCCTGCGCGAAAACGGCTGACTTTCAGGCCACCCCAAGGGCACCAAGGCTGGTGGCAGAAAAAAAGTGGACTCTTAGGGTTCGTTTAACCAACTATATCTTGACGGATCACGCGAACGTCACCTAGGCTTTGAGGTGTAAGGTTTTGCTTCTCTGCAATCTGCGCGGCGAAGCACATCGGGGACAGACAGAGCTACGGGGCGGTGCCAGTCAAGACGGCACCCGAGGGACAGACCGGCCGCACGCAATTCTTGTGTGGCCTCCGCTGCCGAACTCTCTGCGATGCCCACGGCCCCTAGGGGTCGAAGTGAATTTCTATCGCAGGCAGAAGACTTTAAACAAAAATCGAGCAGTTTGAAGGGTCCCTCGGGACCCTTCCTTTTTGCGCTCGCGGCACGACATGGTGCCGCCCAGACCGCGCTACGGCCGGGTCTTCAGATCGGCTTGCCCCACTCCGCGTCCTGCATCTCGCGCAGGCGGCTGGCGGTACGCTCGAACTCGAAGGCCCCCGCGCCCTCGATATAGAGGCTCTCGGGCTCGTCCACCGCGCTGGCGATCAGCTTCACCTTCGCTTCGTAGAGCGCATCCACGAGCGTCACGAAGCGCTTTGCCTCGTTGAAATTGCCCCGGCCCAGCCGCGGAATGTTCTCGATCACCAGCACGCGCACCGCGTCGGCCAGCGCGAGGTAATCCGCCGGCCCCAGCGGCTGACCGCAGAGGTCATAGAAGGAGGCGCGCGCCACGCCGTTCCAGTAGCGCGGCAGTTCGACCTTGCGGGTCTTGATGTGCAGCGTCAGCACTTCCTCGTGGCCGTGGGTGAGCTCCTGCCAGATGTGGTCGATCTGCGCCCGCGTCTCGGGGGTGACCGGACAGAAGTAGACCTGTGCCCCCTTGAGACGGTCCTGCCGGTGGTCCTTTTCCGAGACCAGCTCGCGCACTTCGAGCCGCTCCTTGATCAGCTTGATGAAGGGCAGGAAGAGTTGGCGATTGAGCCCGTCCTTGTAGAGATCGTCCGGCACCCGGTTCGAGGTTGTGACCACCACGGTGCCCGCCTCGAACAGCTGCTCGAAGAGCCGCCCCACGAGCATGGCATCGGCGATGTCGGTGATCTGCATCTCGTCGAAGGCCAGCACCTTCACCGCGTCCGAGACCTTCTTGGCCATCGGCACCACCGGGTCCGACACGCCCTCGCCACGCAGCCGGTGCAGTTCCGACTGCATCTCCTGCATGAAGGCATGGAAGTGCACCCGGCGCACCGGCACGTGCAGGCTCTCGACGAACATGTCCATCAGCATGGACTTGCCGCGCCCCACCCCGCCCCAGATGTAGAGCCCCTTGGGCGGCTCGGGGGCCTTTCGGAAGAAGCCCTTCTTCGCCGGCTTGGCAAGCTCGGCACGGATGCGCTCGAAATGCGGCAGCGCCTCTTCCTGCGCGGGATCGCGCAGCAACAGGCCCTCGGCCACCTTCTCGTCGTAAAGGTCCATCAGCGTGGTCATATATGCGCCATAGCGCGACGCGCGGAGATTGTGTAGAGCCTGCCGAAGGGTGCTTCCGCTTCACCGCCGCAATCATTCCGATCCGTGATGCCTTGCATCAACATCCGGCAATTGACGCGGCGTTCAGATGCCGTAAAGCTGCCGCGTCGCAGCAGGAGCCCGCAATGAGCCGCACCCCTCTTTTCACGCCCGTCCTCGTGGTGGGCTGCCTGATCATCCTGATCTCCTTCGCGATCCGCGCCAGCTTCGGCGTGTTCCAGATCCCGATCGCCACCGAGTTCAACTGGCCGCGCGCCGAGTTCAGCCTCGCCATCGCCATCCAGAACCTCGCCTGGGGGATCGGGCAGCCGATCTTCGGCGCGATGGCCGAGAAGATCGGCGATCGAAAGGCGATCATCCTCGGCGCGGTCATCTACGCCGCGGGCCTGGTGCTCTCGAGCTTTGCCGTCAGCCCGCTGCAGCACCAGATGTACGAGGTTCTCGTGGGCTTCGGCGTCGCGGGCACCGGCTTTGGCGTGATCCTCGCCGTGGTGGGACGGGCGTCGTCGGACGAGAACCGCTCGATGAGCCTGGCCATCGCCACCGCCGCGGGCAGCGCCGGGCAGATCTTCGGCGCGCCGCTGGCCGAGTGGATGCTGGGCATGATGCCCTGGCAGCAGGTCTTCCTGGTGTTCACCGTGGCGATCCTTGCGGTGCTGCTTTTCCTGCCGCTGATGCGCGCCCCCGCCGCCAGCAAGGCGGAACTCGAAGAGAGCATGGGCACCATCCTCGGCCGGGCCTTCCGCGATCCGTCCTTCGCACTGATCTTCCTCGGCTTCTTCTCCTGCGGCTACCAGCTGGCCTTTGTCACCGCGCATTTCCCGGCCTTCGTGACCGAGCTCTGCAGCCCGATTGCCGCCGGCAGCGTGCTGCACAACCTCGGCGTGACCACCACCTCGGCGCTCGGCGCAGTGTCCATCGCGGTCATCGGTGTCGCGAACGTCGGCGGCACGTTGCTGGCCGGCTGGGCCGGCAAGCGCTGGCCGCGCAAGTACCTGCTGGCCATGATCTATCTTCTCCGGACCATCGCCGCGGGCCTGTTCATCATGCTGCCGATCACCCCGGTCAGCGTGCTCGTCTTCTCGGTGGTCATGGGCTCGCTCTGGCTTGCCACCGTGCCGCTGACCTCGGGGCTCGTCGCGCATCTCTACGGGCTACGCTACATGGGCACGCTCTATGGGATCGTCTTCTTCAGCCACCAGCTCGGCGGCTTCCTCGGCGTCTGGCTCGGCGGTCGGATGTACGACATCTACGGCGACTACACGCTGGTGTGGTGGATCGGCGTTGGCGTCGGCGCACTGAGCGCCATCGTGCACCTGCCGGTGCGCGAGACGCCCCGCCTGGCAGCCACCCAGCCGGTCTGAGACCGGCCGGGCGCTTGCCCTCAGGCGAAGCTGCGCGAGCCTTCGTCCGAGCAGATCATCCGCGCCACCTCGGTGGCATGGGTGTGCGGGATGCCGTGCCAGGCGTCCTCGATCAGGCGCTGCTCGGCATCGGGGTTCCAGGAAGAGAGCTGCTCCATGGTGCCGGCGCGGACCATCTGGTCCTGACCACCCCAGATCGCCAACACGGGGAGGCCCATCCGGGCAATGCGGCGGTGCTCCGCCTCCTGAGGCGCCTGCAGGCACCCTCGCAGGCTCGAGAGGACCGAGCGCACGTAGCCGCGCCGCTCCAGTTCCGCGAGGTGCAGACGGTCGATCTCGGGCACCTCGGAGCGCGAGTCCGAGCTTTCGAAGACGTTCTGGCGGTGCGCCTTGGGAAAGACCACGTGGAACAGCCAGTCCCCCACGCCCCTGTGCTGCGCCGTCCAGTCGACAATCGGCGAGAGTTCCGACTCGATCCCCGCCGGCGCCAGAAGCACCAGCCGCGAGACCCGGTCCGGCATTTCGGCGGCGAAATGCACCGCCACAGTGGCCCCCATGGAGTAACCCAGAAGCGCGACCGGTCCCTGCAGCTTCAGCGCGCCAAGCAGCTCATCCAGCTGGCGCGCGAAGAAGCCCGGAGTCTGCAGCGCATTCGGCCGGTCGGAGTAGCCGCGCCCGTAAAGATCGTAGATCAGCACCCTCTTGCCCCTTGCCCCAAGATGCCCGGCCAGCGCCTTGAACACGACCGAGGGTGCAGTGAGCCCATGGATGCAGACCACCAACTCGCCCTCCTCCGGGCCGAGCAGGGTGTAATGGGTTTGGCCTTGCGAGAGCCGGACAAACTGTCCGGGGGCCTCAAGACGGCGGGTGTCGTCGAGCTTCCGGCGGCGGAATTCCCCAATCCCCGGAAGCGCTGCGAGCAGCGGAAGCGCCACCCCGATGGCGCCCAGCAGGTAGCTCATGCGGCGTCGCACTCCGGCAGCAGCCCATGCGCGATCAGGCTGCGCTCCCAGCCCTCCGGCCCTTCGAACAGATGCACCTGCCAGCCGCGCGCGGCGGCGGCGGCGATATTATCCTCGCGGTCATCGGTGAACAGCAGCCGCTCCGGCGCCACCCCGCTCTCGGCCTCGAGCCGCACGTAGATCTCGGCATCGGGCTTGATCACCCCCATGTGGCCCGAAATGAACCGGCGGTCGAATTCCTTGAGAAACGGATAGCTCTTCTCGGCGGCCGCGAAGGTGCCGATCCCGAAGTTGCTCAATGCGAAGACCGGCACGCCGCGCGCCCGCAGCGATCGCAAGAGCGCCACCGACTTCGGAATTTCCGGGCTTGCGAGCTCGATCCAATGATCGTGCCAATGTCGGATGGCGTCCCGCCAATGCGGGTAGCGCTCGGCCAAGGCGTAGACTTCGTCGTGAAAGTCCTCTCCCTGATCGACGCGTTCGTTCATCCCGTGAAGATCGACCTCGGCAAAGAGCGCTTGGCGGCTTCTCTCTCCCAGAAGGCGATCAAAGTATCGCTCGGGCTGCCACTCGATGAGCACGTTCCCGATGTCGAAGACAACAGCTTCGATGGTCATTTCCTAGTCCCCTGCAGCGCGCACCTCGCGCTCTAGAGCGTTTAGGAAACGGGAGCGGTCATTCTTTGTAAAGCTTCGGCCTTTCCCGCTCTGGTAGAAAGGATCCGAAGCGCGGATATCTTGCATCAGGTCGCGCATCGCCAATTGCGCGCCGATATTGCCGGGGGTGAAGATCTCGCCGTCCGGGCGCAGCACCCGCGCGCCGCCCTCGATGCAGCGCGCCGCGAGCGGGATGTCACTGGTCACCACCACGTCGCCCTTGCCCGCCCGCTCGGCGATCCACATGTCCGCTTCGTCGGGCCCGGTGGCGACGGTCACCACCTCGACCAGCGGATTGCGCGAGGGGCGCAACCCGCCGTTCGACACCAGCACCATCCGCAGGCGGTGGCGGCTCGCCACGCGCTCCGCCTCCTCCTTGACCGGGCAGGCGTCGGCGTCGATGTAGAGCGTCACGCGTAAAGCGCCTCGGCGTGGAAGGCGATATGCTCTTCCATGAAGGTCGAGACGAAGAAGTAGCTGTGGTCGTAGCCCGGCTGGGTGCGGAAGCTGCCCGCCTGCCGCTTCGCCGCCATCGCCTCGGCCAGCGCCTCGGGCTTCAGGAGGTGCAGGAACTGGTCGTTGCCGCCCTGGTCGATCAGCACCGGGCCGTCGAAGCCCTTCTCGCGCATCAGCAGTGTAGCGTCATGCGCCGCCCACTTGGTTTCATCCGCGCCGAGGTAGGCGCCGAGCTGCTTGCGGCCCCAGTCGCTCTGCGTCGGGTTGGTGATGGGCGCGAAGGCCGAGACCGAACGGAAGCGGCCCGGCAGCGACATCGCCAGCGTGAGCGCGCCATGGCCGCCCATCGAGTGGCCGGTGATCGCTTGGCGCTCCATGTCGAGCGAGAACTCCTGCCCGATCAGCGCGGGCAGTTCCTCGGCCACATAGTCCCACATGCGGAAATGCGGGGCCCAGGGCTCTTCGGTCGCGTTGACGTAAAACCCCGCGCCCTTGCCGAGGTCATAGGCCTCGTCATCCGCCACGCCCTCGCCGCGCGGGGAGGTGTCGGGGAAGACCAGCGCCACGCCCGCCTCGGCGGCCCACGCCTGCGCCCCGGCCTTGGTCATGGCGTTCTCATGGGTGCACGTGAGCCCCGAGAGGTACCACAGCACCGGCACCTCCATATCCTTGGCCAGCTCTGGCAGGAATAGCCCGAAGGTCATGTCGCAGCCACAGGCCTCGGAGGCGTGGCTGTAGACGCCCTGCACGCCGCCGAAGCAGCGGTTTTCGGATTTGATTTCCATGGGGCACTCCTGTTTGCGCCGGTTCCGGTTCGGCCAAGGGCTACCCTGCCAGGGTGGCGCCGCGCAAGGGAAAGACGGGGTCGACGCTCAGGGCTGGACCCAGGCGATCACCGCGCTGACAGTGACGATGCTCACGACTGTCGAGATGAGGATCGCGGCCGAGACCCGCTGCGGCGCGATGCCGTAATGCTGCGCCAAGATGAAGACGTTGCCCGCCACCGGCAGCGCCGCGGCCGAGACCATCACCGCCGCCTGATAGCTGCTCACCGGGAAGACGAAGAAGGCGCCCAGGGCGACAAAGGCCGGATGCAGCACCAGCTTGCAGAAACTCAGCCAGCCCGCCACGGCCAGCCGCTCGGCGCTCTTCGAGGCCAGCGAGGCGCCGATGGCGAAAAGCGCGCCGGGCGTCGCCGCATTGCCCAGGATCGACAGGAACTCGGCGACCGGCGCAGGCAGTCCGATCCCCGAAGCCGAGACGCATAGCCCCGCCGCGATCGAGACGATCATCGGGTTCTGCACCAGCCCGAGCCCGACGCGCTTCAGCGTGGCAGGCGTGAGGCGCCCTTCACGGGCACCGGTCACGAGGATGACCAGCAGCGTCGAGAAGACGATGAGATCGATCGACAGCATCAGGATGATCGGCCCCACCGCCGCCTGCCCCAGCAGCACGGCCAGCATCGGCACGCCGAGAAAGCCGGTGTTGCCGATGGCCGCGCATTGCGCCTCGATGGCGGTGGTCTGCACGTCCTGCCGCCGGATGAGGCCCACCACGGTCGCCACGGCATAGACCGCCGCCGTGCCGAAGAGATACGCCGAGGCCACGCGCGGGTCGAAGATCTCGGAGATCGACAGCGTGGCGGAAAAGCGGAAGAGCATCGCCGACAGGGCGAAGTAGAAGACGAAGCGGGTGATCGCCGCCACCGACTGCTCGGAAAAGAACCTGATCCGCGCGGCCCCGTAACCGAGGCCGATCAGCGCGAAGAAGGGAAGGACCTTGAGGAAGACGGCGAGCATGAACCGGGGTCAGAGGGCCTCGGAGGCGCTCAGACCTTGTCCTCGAAATCCTTGTGCACGTAGCGCGCGTCGCAATAGGGGCATTCGACGACGCCGGTCTCATGCGGCAGGGAAAGCCAGACGCGCGGGTGGCCAAGTGCCCCTTCACCGCCGTCACAGGCGATGCGGTAGCTGTCGACGATTTTGGTCTCGGGCGCCTCGGTGGCCATGCTCCGGTTCCCTTTTCACTGGCTTTGCACTACCTGCGTTATGAGACAAGTAAGGCACGGGAGCAAGGCTCGGCATGAGTGATGACGCGATCCGCATCGAGGGGCTGCGCAAGACCTACGCAGGCGGCAAGCAGGCGCTGAAGGGTATCGACCTAACTGTGCCCCGGGGTTCGATCTTCGGGCTGCTCGGGCCGAACGGCGCGGGCAAGTCGACGCTGATCAACATTCTCGCCGGGCTGGTGGTGAAGAGCGCCGGCAAGGTATCGATCTGGGGCTGGGACCAGGACCGCAACCCGCGCCAGTCCCGGGCCTCGATCGGGGTCATGCCGCAGGAGCTGAACCTCGATCCCTTCTTCTCGCCGCGCGGCGCGCTCGAGGTGCAGGCCGGGCTTTACGGGGTGCCCAAGCGCGACCGCCGCACCGACGAGATCCTCGAACTGGTCGGGCTCGAGGACAAGGCCGAGGCCTATGCCCGTACCCTTTCGGGCGGCATGCGCCGCCGACTGCTGCTGGGCAAGGCGTTGGTGCATCACCCGCATATCCTCGTGCTCGACGAGCCCACCGCGGGGGTCGACATCGAGCTGCGGCAGATGCTCTGGCGCAACGTGCGGCGGCTCAACCGCGAACGTGGCATGACCATCATCCTCACCACCCACTACCTCGAAGAGGCCGAAGAGATGTGCGACGAGATCGCGATCATCAACCACGGCGAGGTGGCGGCGCGCGACAGCACGGCGAACCTGCTGGGCAACATCGACGCCAAGACAATGGTGATCACACCCGAGAGCATGCCCGAGGTACTGCCCGAGGCCCCCGGCATCAAGGCCGAGCGCCGCGAGGGCGGGCTGATCGCGCTGAACTACCACGCCCGCGAGACCTCGGCCGAGGACGTGCTGGAGCTGATGCGCGAACGCGGCATCCGCCTGCGCGACGTGCGCACCGAGCAGGCCGACCTCGAGGATGTTTTCCTCGATCTGACCCGCAGCCGGCCCGCCGTGTGACCATAAAAAGGGCGCCGCCGGACCCCGGCGCCGCCCTCTCAGCAAAGCTCCGGCAAGAGCGCCGCGCCCTTGCCGTCTTCTCTTTAAAAATTTGCCAACATAGGCCGCGCGGCGGCGCTATGGCTCACGCGCGCTCGAGCATCCGCCCCAGCGGCCGACCGGCAAGGATATGCACGTGCAGATGCGGCACCTCCTGCACGCCTTCCTCGCCGGCGTTGGAGATCAGCCGGAAGCCGTTCGCCGCCACGCCTTCCATCTCGCAGACCTTACCGATGGCGCGGGTGTAGTCGAGGATCTCGGCGTCCGAAGCGGTCTGCGCGAAATGGTCGTAGCAGACGTAGGCGCCCTTGGGGATCACCAGCACGTGCACTGGCGCCTGCGGGCGGATGTCGCGGAAGGCAAGGCTGTGCTCGGTCTCGAGCACGGTGTCGTTGGGGATCTCGCCCCGCAGGATTTTCGCGAAAATGTTCTGGTCGTCGTAGCTGTAGGCCATGGGGAACCCTCAATCGGAATAGAGTTGGTCGTCGGAAACGATCTCCCGCGCACGCTCGGCGGGGATCGAAAGGAACTGCGCAAGCGCCTGCACCTGCGCCTCGAACGCGTCGAGCTCTCGCAGGTGGAAGTGGTCTGGCAGCTGCGCGTCCCGCAGCGCGTCGCTCTCGTACAGGATATCGTTGCGGATCGTCGGCACGAGCCGCGCCAAGGCGGACTCGGAGGTGCGCTCGCCTGCCAGTCCGATCCGGGTGGCGTGACCGGCGAGGAATGCGTCCGAGAAGGCGCAGTCGATCTGCAGCAGGCGGGTGCTGGCGCGGTCGCGGCAGAAATCCTCGATCAAGTCGAGGTTGCCGGGATCGAGGCAGATCACCAGCCGGTCGCAACCGTAGTAGTCGTAGAGCATGCGCATCAGCGCGCGGCGGTGGCGGTGGCGCTTGTCCATGGTGGACTGGATGCCGCCGAGGTCGGGCAGCACGCAGCTCTCCTCGTTGAACAGGTAGTCGATGCAGGGCAGCCCGGTCGCCTCACGGATGCGCCCGATCAGCCGCTTGGCCACGTGCCATTTCTTGCTGACCACGATCAGCAGCTCCCGCTCGCGCCCAAGCGAGCTTTCGGTCTCCCAGAACCGCGGCGCGAAGCGGCGGCCCTCCCGGCCCTTCTCGGTCAGAAAGCGATAGAGCGCGCGCCCCTCTCCCGAGATCTGGAACGTCACCCGCTCCGAGGAATAGAGCACCGCGAGCCGCCGCTTCAGGTCGAGCGCGCCGGGGCTGATCTTGCGGGCAAAGAGGTAATCCTGCGCCAGCAACAGGTCATAGTGGTCATTGTAAAAGGTGACCGGCATCCCGTAGTCCGAGAACATCAGGAAGGTCAGGGTGCGGTTTTCGATCTCGGATTCGCGCACGAGGTGGCGCACCAGCGTCTGGAAGAAGGTTTCGTCAGGAATCCAGGTGCCGCGGAAGAAGCGCACCACATCGGGCCGGCCTGCGATGAACTGCAGGATCGCCTCGAGCGTGCGCCGCCGCAAGCACCACCATTGCGAGCCGATCATCACGTCGAGATCAGCGGGTATCTTCCGCTTCAGTCCCAGCCGCTTCTGCACCTCGAACATGGCGTAGAAGCGCCGCTTCTGGGTGCGTTCGTTGAACAGGTGGCGGTAGATCAGCCGCTCTTCCTTCCAGCCGGTCTTGATCCAGTCGGAGGTGAAGAAATCGACGCTCTCGATGTAATCGGCCTCGCGCGTGTCGAGCATCTCATGGGCGTATTCGGCCGACTTGATCGCCATGCAGTCGCCCGAGAGCATGTAAAAATGCGTTGCGCGCGGAAACTGCTCGAGCGCCGCCGTCACCGCGTTCAGCGTCGCCTGCACCAGCGACCAGGCGCCCCAGCCGCATTTCACCCGGCGCGCAAAAGTCACGTTGGGGTTGCCCTCAAGCGCGGTCCGGATGCGGTCGTACTCGGCCTGCGGCGCGCTGGCATCAAAGTGGATAGCCATGCAGTCGCCGACGGCGGTCAGGCTCTGCGCCTGCTTGATGATCGCCTCGGGATCCTTGTGGCACAGCAATATGAAGGCAATCTTCGCCACAGGATGAGGTCCGCCCAATTTTCGCCCGCTTCTTCACCTTTACCCGGGCGAAGACATTGTACAGGCCGATGTCTTTTGCTTTTTTGCATGCAGAGGGAGCCCGCGACAAGCCGGGCAGTACGAGGAGCGGGCGGCATGGGATTTCCGGGCACATGGATGACCGAAAGCGAAAGCATGGTCTACCGGGTGGTGCCGAAATGCGCCTGCTCGACCATCGGCCAGATCATGTACTACGCCGACCACGGCAGCTTCTACGACGGCGACATCCATGACGCGACGCAAGGCCTGCACAAGTGGGCCCGCGAGGAAAGCCAGAACCCGATCCGCGCCAACGTGAAGACCCGTGGCGCCTATGCCTTCACCGCCGTACGCAACCCCTACAGCCGCATCCTGTCGAGCTTCTTCGACAAGATCTGCGGCATCCAGCGCAACGGCAACCGCTACCGCGGCAACCTCGTGCCGATGCTGGTGCAGAAATACGGGATCGAGGTCGGCGGGCCGGACGGCAAGGAGGAGTTCGACCAGATCCGTTCCTTCCGCCGTTTCTTGCTGTTTGCCCGCGACACCATCCGCTGGCGCCGCCCGATGGACCCCGACATCCACTGGTCGGCTGTCTCGGGCCATGTCTCGACCTTCATCGCGGGCGGCGGGCGGTATGACAGCATCTTCTGGACCGAGAAGTTCGACGAAGGCATGCAGGGCGTGCTGGACAAGGTGCAGACCCGGCACCGCGTAGACCTGAAGGCCATCCCCCGCTTCAATGAATCCGAGGCCCATGGGCCGAAGCGCGCGCACCCGGTCGAGGACTATTTCGACGACCTGTCGATGCATCTGGTTTACGAGATCTACAAGCGCGACTTCGATCTCTTCCGCTACGATGTCAAGAACCCAGGAAACAAGATGCCGATCGGCGAGATCGACCTCGACGAGGTGCACGCCAAGCTCGGCGACTGAGCGTCAGGCCCCCTCTGGCGCCAGTCCCAGATATCCGAAGACCGCCGGGCGCAGTCGGGCTTCGATGGCGCCGAGGTCGCACTCGCCATCCGCCAGCGCCGCGTGCACCATGCCCCGGCAGAGCGCCGAGAGATCGCGCGCCGCTGTCTCGGGCTGCGCGATGCCGAAGCTCTCGAGCAATTCCACGATCTGCCTGTCCACCAGTCCGCCGCCGGCGCAGATGTCCTCTTCGTCGACGTCGAGCATGTCCTCGAGCTTCTCCAGCTCGCGCGACAGCTCCGGCGCACGCGCATGGTGCTGGATCGAGACGTGCAGCACCGTCTCGGTGGCACGACGCAGATCCATCGCCTTCGCGGCTTGGACAGCGCCAAACATGTCCTCGAAGAACTGCATCTTCTGGCGCCGCACCAGCTCGGCAAGGATCGTCTCCTTGTTCGGAAAATACTGGTACAGTGTGCCAATGCTCACCCCAGCCCGCTCGGCCACGCCATTCGTGGTGAGCGCCGCGATTCCCCCGGCTTCGAGAATCTGAGCCGCGGCCGTGAGCATCGCCTCGACCGAGGCGCGCGAGCGGCCTTGGCGCGGTGTTTTCCGGGGGGTTAGCGCGACGATTCTTGCCATGGGGGAATGCGAGTAGGAAACCTGAGGGAATACTCACATTCTAGCGGGGACCTGGGAGAGCAGACAAGGACTTCGTCATGACCGGATATTGGACTGGCCGAAAGGTGCTGTTGACCGGCGCGACGCGCGGCATCGGGCGCGCCATGGCCGAGCAGCTCGTGGCCGAGGGCGCGACCGTGCTTGGCGTCGCTCGCAACGTCGCCGCCCTGGACGGGATGACCCGGCGGCTCGGACCGCGATTCGATGGCCTCGAGGCCGACCTCGGCGATCCCGAAATTCCGCGCGGCGTGGTCAATTGGGTGGCCGACGTGCACCCAGACTGCTCGGTGCTGATCAACAATGCGGCAGTGATGAGCTACCCGCTGCTTGCCGATGGCGGGAACCACGACGCCGGGATCGAGGAGGAAGTGCGGATCAACCTGATCGCCCCCATGCAGATCGCCACGGCGCTTCTTCCCAGGCTCGCCGCACGGTCCGGGGCGCGGATCGTCAATGTCACATCGGGGCTGGCGGTCGCGCCCAAGACCGATGCGCCGATCTACTGCGCCACCAAGGCCGGGATGCGCAGCTTCACCCGCAGCCTGCGCTACCAAGCCGAGGACGCCGAACTGCGGATCGGCATCTGCGAGGCGCTGCTGCCGGCGGTGAACACGTCGCTCTCGCGCGGCCGGGCAGAGCGCAAGATGGCCGCCCCCGAGGCCGCCGCGGCCATCCTCGCCGGCGCCGAGGCCGGAAAGCCGGAAATCTGGATCGGCAAGACCCGGCTGCTGCGCAAGGTCATGCGGCTGTCGCCCGCGCTCGGCCACCTCATCATGCGCCGGATCGAGGCCTGAAGCTCAGGCCTCAAGCTCCTCCGAGGGAATCATCGGGAAAAACCGTCCCGACGACCACAGCCCGAACCAGCGTGCCTCGTCATGCTCGTGGTGCACGCCCAGCTCGACCAGCCGGTAGAAGCTCTTGCGGTCGATCAGCGCCTCGAGATTGCGCCGCACAAGGACATAGGGCGCAGGCTCGCCGGTCTCGGCATCGCGCACCACGCGGATCGGGTGGTCCGGTCCCGCGACGGCGAAATCGCCGACATGGGTCTGGAAGGTCAGCACCTGCGACTCGCCCGCCCCTTCCGCTTCGAAGTCGATGGCGACGAAGGGTGCGTCCTCGACGGTGATTCCGACCATCTCGACCGGCGTCACGAGGAAGTATTTCTCGCCGTCTTTTCTCAAGATCGACGAGAAGAGTTTCACCAGCTCGAACCTGCCGATGGGCGTCCCGAGGTAGAACCACGTGCCGTCGCGGGCGATCCGCATGTCCAGATCGCCGCAGAAGGGCGGTTTCCAGCGCTCGACCGGCGGCAGGCCCCGCCCCGAAGCGGCGCGTGCTGCAGCAGCTATGCCATCAGCCGAGGGTGTCACGTAATTTTGTGTGCGCATTGCTTTTGCCATTTTTCACCCCCGCGATACACTCGCTTCGGTAAAGGATTTACGCAAGGGAGTCTCCCCCATGTCCGAAGACCTGGTCGCCGAGATCGAGGCGCTGGAAGAAAAGCTCGCCGAAGCCAAGTCGGCGATCACCCGGCGCTTCATCGGGCAGGAACGGGTCGTCGACCTGACCCTAGCCGCCCTGCTCTGCGGGGGCCATGCGCTGCTCATCGGTCTGCCCGGTCTCGGCAAGACCCGGCTGGTCGAGACGCTGTCGACGGTCATGGGCCTGAACGGCAACCGCGTGCAGTTCACCCCCGACCTGATGCCCGCCGACATCCTCGGCTCCGAGGTGCTGGAAACCGCCACCGACGGCAGCCGCGCCTTCAAGTTCCTGCCCGGCCCGATCTTCTGCCAGCTCTTGATGGCCGACGAGATCAACCGCGCCTCGCCCCGCACCCAGTCGGCACTTCTGCAGGCAATGCAGGAGAAATCGGTGACCATTGGCGGTGAGACCCGCACGCTCGAGCTGCCGTTCCACGTGCTGGCCACGCAGAACCCGATCGAGCAGGAGGGCACCTACCCGCTGCCCGAGGCGCAGCTCGACCGCTTCCTCGTGCAGATCGATGTCGCCTACCCCGATCGCAAGACGGAAAAGGACATACTGCTGGCCACCACAGGCACCGAGGAGGCACAGGCGCATCAGGTCTTCGATCCTGCCACGCTGATGGCCGCGCAGCACCTGCTGCGCCGCATGCCCGTGGGCGACGCGGTGGTCGAGATGATCCTCGATCTGGTGCGCGCTTTCCGCCCTGCGGATCCCTCCTCTTCCGCGCGCGTGCGCGACACCGTCGCCTGGGGTCCCGGCCCGCGCGCCGCCCAGGCGCTGATGCTGACCGTGCGCGCCCGCGCCCTGCTGCAGGGCCGGCTCGCCCCCTCGCCCGAGGACGTGATGGACATGGCCCGCCCGGTTCTGGTGCACCGCATGGCGCTGACCTTCTCGGCCCGCGCCCGCGGCGAGGATCTGGGCGGCATCATCGACGAGGTCTGCGGCGCGCTCGAACCCTCCGAGGCGGCCGCTTGATCAGCCCTGTCGCCCAGCTCCGCAAGAGCGCGCAGGAAGAAGCCACCCGTTTCCCGGCCCTTCTGGCCCGCGCCGAACAGCTTGCGGGCACCGTCCTCTTGGGCGAGCACGGGCGCCGGCGCTCGGGGCTCGGCGACGATTTCTGGCAATACCGCCCGCTGCGCCCGGGCGACACCTACCGCTCGATCGACTGGCGGCGCTCCGGCCGCGGCGACGACCAATACGTGCGCGAGCGTGAATGGCAGATCGCACAGAGCGTGCAGCTCTGGGTCGACGGCGGCGCCTCGATGCGCTTCTCCTCGCACAAGGACTTGCCGACCAAGGGCGACCGCGCGCGGCTGGTCGCGCTGGCCACCTCGATCCTGCTGATCCGCGGCGGCGAGCGGGTGGGCTTCACCGGCTGGTCGCTGCCGCCGCGCAACGGCGACATTCAGATCCTGCGCCTCGCCGAAGCGCTGACCAAGGATGACGAGGAGGACTACTCCGAGCCCGAGGCGCGCGGCATGATCCCCCATGCGCGGGCCATGTTCGTGTCGGATTTCCTCGGCGATATCGCCCCCATGGAAGCCGCGCTGACCAAGGCCGCAGACCGCGGCGTGCGCGGGGTTCTGCTCCAGGTTCTTGACCCTTCGGAAGAGAGCTTTCCCTTCAAGGGTCGCACGATTTTCGAAAGCGTCGGCAAAACCTTGGCGCATGAGACGCTGAAGGCGGGCGACCTGCGCGAACGCTATCTCGAACGCCTCGCCGAGCGAAAAGCGCGGCTTGGCCACCTCTCTCGGTTAACGGGTTGGCAATTTCTGTGCCATCATACCAATGACAGCGCGCAGAACGCCTTGCTCTGGGTCTACCGCGCGATGGACGGAGGGCACGGATGACGATTCTCGGCCCCCTGGGCTTCACCGCCCCCTGGCTGCTGCTTGGATTGCTGGCGTTGCCGGTGCTCTGGGTGATCCTGCGCGCCGTGCCCCCGGCGCCGATCCGTCGGCTGTTTCCCGGCGTGGTGCTGCTGCTGGGCCTCAAGGACGACGACCAGGTCACCGACCGCACCCCATGGTGGCTGCTGCTGCTGCGCCTGCTGGCGGTGGCCGCGGTGATCATCGGCCTTGCCGGTCCGATCCTCAATCCCGAAGACGAGGCAGACGCCGCCGGCACCGGCCCGCTCTTGGTGGTGATGGATGCGAGCTGGTCCTCTGCCGCGGACTGGCGCGCGCGGCAGGTGGCGCTCGATGCGCTGCTCTCCCGTGCCGAACGCGAGGCACGCCCGGTCGCCGTGCTGCGGCTGACCGAACCCGAGGTACCCCAGTTCCAGCAGGCCGCCGTGCTGCGCGCCCGCCTCAGCGGGTTGCAACCCGAGCCCTGGGAGCCCGGCGAGGCCGATGTCACCCGCGCCCTGTCGATGTTGCCAGCAGGCGATTTTGACAGCTACTGGATGTCCGACGGGCTTGCCCGCGACAGCCGCGATCCGCTGCTCAACACGCTCATGGATCACGGGCAGGTCACGGTCTTCGAAAGCCCGCGCAACCTCACCGCCTTGCTGCCGCCCGCCTTCGCGGACGGCCACGTGCAGTTGACCGCCCGTCGCCTGCATGCCGGGGCCGAACGCGAGATCTCGATCGCCGCGCATGGGCTCGATCCGGCGGGGAACCCCACCGTGCTGGTCCGCGCGCCGCTGACCTTTGCCGAGGGCGCGGCGGAGGGCGCGCTGGACCTCTCGCTGCCCGCCGAGCTGCGCGCCCGCATCACCCGCTTCGAGATCGACGGCGCCCGCAGCGCCGGGGCGGTCAGCCTGCCCGACGACAGCCTGCGCCGCCGCGAGGTCGCGCTGATCGCCGGGAACGAGAACCGGGAGGGACTCGAGCTGCTCTCGCCGCTCTACTACCTTCACAAGGCTTTGGGAAGAGGATGTCGATCTTCTGGACGGCGCGCTGACCGAGGTGCTGCCCGCGAACCCCGATGTCATCGTGCTGGCCGATGTGGCGACACTTGGCCCCAAAGAGCAAGAGGGCGTGGCCGCCTGGCTCGAAAAGGGTGGCACGCTGCTGCGCTTCGCCGGGCCACGGCTTGCCGCGTCCGATGTCTCGCGCGACCGCGAGGACCCGCTGATGCCGGTGCGCCTGCGTGCCGGTGGCCGCTCGGTCGGCGGCGCCATGAGCTGGGGCGAGCCGAAATCGCTTGCGCCCTTCCCCGCCGGCAGCCCCTTCGAAGGTCTGGCCGTTCCCGAGGACGTCACCGTGACCAGCCAGATCATGGCTCAGCCCGATCCCACGCTCGCCGACCGGGTCATTGCCCAACTCAGCGACGGCACGCCGCTGGTCACCGCAAACGGGTTGGCCAGGGGCAGGTCGTGCTGTTCCACGTCACCGCCAACGCCGAATGGTCGAGCCTGCCGCTCTCGGGCTCTTCGTGCAGATGCTCGAGCGGCTGGCAATCTCGGCCATGCCTGCCGCCCCCGAGCCCGAGGAGCTTGCCGGCACCATCTGGCAACCGATCCGCGTGCTCGATGGCTTCGGCGCGGTGGTCGATGCCGGCACCCTGCCGGGCGTGCCCGGCGAGGCGTTGCTGACCGCCGATCTTGGCCCCGAACTGCGGCCCGGCCTCTACCAGGGCGAGGAACGCAGTCTTGCGCGGAACGTGGTGACCGCGGACCGGGTGCTGCAGCCCGCCACATGGCCCGACACCGTTCCGGTCGAAGGTCTGACCCGCCCGCAGGAAACGCCGCTCGCCGGCTGGCTTCTGGCGCTCGCCATTGCGCTGCTGCTGGCGGATTGATCGCCTCGCTGGCACTCTCGGGCCGGCTGCGCGGGGCACGCGCCAGCGCGGCCGCCGTGCTTCTGGCCCTGGCGCTCGGCCCGCTCGCCGCCCCCGGTACGGCCCAGGCGCAGGCGAATCCTCCACGCCCACGACCGAAACCGACGCCTTTGCCGAGGCCGCCACCGCCGAGGTCACCCTCGCGCATGTGGTCACCGGCGACGCGCAGCTCGACGATTTGGCCCAGAACGGCCTGCGCGGTCTGTCAGAAACACTCTATTATCGCACCTCTGTCGAACCCGCCGAGCCGATGGCGGTGAACCTCGAGAGCGACGAGCTGGCCTTTTTCCCCCTGCTCTACTGGCCGATCACCCCGTCGCAGCCGACCCCCTCACCCGCAGCCTACGCCAAGCTCAACGAGTACCTGCGCTCGGGCGGAATGATCCTCTTCGACACCCGCGATGCCGATGTGGCGGGGTTCGGCGCCGCCTCGCCCGAGGCCGCAAACTGCGCGAGCTGGCACCCCGCTCGACATCCCGCCGCTGGAGCCGCTGCCGCAGGACCACGTGCTCACCCGCACCTTCTACCTGCTGCAGGATTTCCCCGGCCGATACACAAGCCGCGACGTCTGGGTCGAGGCCGCCCGCCCGACGCCGAACTGGTCGAGGGCATGCCCTTCCGCAACCTCAACGACAATGTCACTCCGGTGGTGATCGGTGGCAATGACTGGGCCGGAGCCTGGGCGGTGGACAGCCGCGGCAACCCGCAGGTGCGCATCGGCTCGGGCTTTGCCGGCGAGCGCCAGCGCGAGATCGCCTACCGCTTCGGGGTCAACCTTGTGATGCACGTGCTGACCGGCAACTACAAATCCGACCAGGTCCACGTGCCCGCCCTGCTCGACAGGCTCGGCCAATGACCGGCGGCACAAGATCCGGCACGACTACGACCGGCCCAAGCAACGGACTCCCCGAATGACCGGCGAAATCGTCTTTGACCCGCTCCTGCCCTGGCCCGTGATCTGGGCGCTGGGGGCCGTGGCCCTAGCCTCCGTGGCGCTGGCGCTCTGCGCGGCATGCCCGGCTGGGCGCTGCGCTTCTTCGCCGGCTTCGTGCTGGTGGCAGCGCTGACCCAGCCCTCGTTCCAGGAAGAGGACCGCGCGCCGCTCTCCGACATCGTGCTGCTGCTCGAGGACCAGAGCGCCTCGCAGCGCCTCGGCGACCGGCTCGAGACCACCTCCGAGACCGCCGACGCGCTCGAGGCGCGGCTCGCGGCGCGGCCGAACACCGAGGTGCGCCGCATCACCGTACCCGACGGCGAGGGCGACAGCGGCACGTTGCTGATGACCGCCCTGTCCGGGGCCCTCGCCGAAGAGCCGCGCGGCCGCGTCGCGGGCATCTTCCTGCTGTCAGACGGGCGGCTGCACGACCTCGAACGCGCGCCATCGCTCCCCGCTCCCATGCACCTTCTGCTGACCGGGCATGACACCGACTGGGACCGCCGCCTCATCGTCAAGAATGCCCCTTCCTTTGCGATCCTCGGCGAGCCGGTGACCCTCACCCTGCGGATCGAGGATGATGGTGCCGCCCCGCAAGAGCGCGAGACCGAGCTGCGGATCTCGATCGATGGCGGCGAGCCTGACAGCTACCGCGTGCCGCTCGGCCAGGACATTGAGCTGCCGGTCACCCTGCCGCATGGCGGGCTCAACGTGATCCAGTTCACCACCCCCGAAGGTGAGGCCGAACTCACCGACCGCAACAACACCGCGCTGGTGCAGATCAACGGCGTGCGAGACCGGCTGCGCGTGTTGCTGGTCTCGGGCGAACCCCATGCCGGCAGCCGCACCTGGCGCAACCTGCTGAAGTCCGACAGCTCCGTCGATCTCGTTCACTTCACCATCCTGCGGCCGCCCGAAAAGCAGGACGGCGTGCCGGTCACCGAGCTCTCGCTCATCGCCTTTCCCACCCGCGAGCTCTTCCTCGAGAAGATCGAGGATTTCGATCTGATCATCTTCGACCGCTACAAACGGCGCGGCATCCTGCCCAGCGATCTACCTCGAGAACGTGCGCAACTACGTCGAGAATGGGGGCGCCGTGCTGGTTGCCGCCGGCCCCGATTCGCCAGCGCCGATTCCATCTATCGCTCACCCCTGTCCGAGATCCTGCCCGCCGAGCCCACCGCCCGGGTCATCGACCGCGGCTATCGGCCCACGGTCACCGACCTCGGACAGCGACACCCGGTCACCGCCGGTCTCACCGGAGAGGACAGCTGGGGCCGATGGATGCGCCAGGTCGAGGTGCAACCCAACGACAGCGCCGAGGTTCTGATGACCGGCGCCGAGGACAAGCCGCTGCTGGTGCTCGACCGGATCGGCGAAGGGCGCGTGGCGCTCATCGCCTCGGATCAGGCCTGGCTCTGGTCGCGCGGCTTCGAAGGCGGCGGCCCGCAGCTCGACCTGCTGCGACGCTTGGCGCATTGGATGATGAAGGAGCCTGAGCTCGAGGAAGAAGCGCTCTGGGCCGAGGCCACGGCCAGCGCATGCGCATCATCCGCCGCACCCTGGAGGAGGGCGTGGGCGCGGTCACCGTGACCCGCCCCGATGGAACCGAAGACATTGTCTCCCTGCAAGAGGTCTCGCCGGGCCGCTTCGAGGCGGAATACGACGGGCCCGAAATCGGTCTCTACCGGCTGAAGGAGGGTGACCAGGAATCGGTGATCGGCCTCGGCCCTGCCGCCCCGCGCGAGTTCGAGCAGACCATCGCCGACGGCGACGCGCTGGAGCCGGTCGTCGCCTCGCTGCGCGGCGGAGAGGCGCGGATCGAAGAGGGGCTGCCGACCATTCGCGCGGTCGGTGCCGGGCGCCCCGCCGCGGGCCGCGGCTGGCTCGGGATCACCCCGCGCGAGGCCTTCGAGACGATGGATGTCACCCGCATCCCGCTGTTGCCGCCCTGGCTGACCCTGCTGCTCGCGGCAGGCTTCATCATCGGGGCGTGGCTGCGCGAGGGGCGGCGCTGAGCCGCGGCTGGCAGGCCGGCTCCTCTCAGGCTCGGACGGTGAACAACCCTTCCCTTTGAAGGGAAAAGCCCCTGCCTCAGCCGTCCTCGCTCGCCAGCAGCACCTCGCGCGACTGAGAGGTGAACTCGCGCCGCAGGATCACCGAGATCGTGATCACCACCGCGATCAGCAGCGGGATCGAGCCCAGCAGCCAGGCGGTCGAGCCGATGCCGAAGTAGACCGAGCGCAGGCCCCGGTTGTAGCTGCGCGCCGCAAGGATATTGATCTCGGCTGCTTTCGCGGCGCGGGTATAGGCGATGGTGCTCTCGTCGTTCGGCACCGCCCCCATCATCACCGAGCAATAGCCGAAGAGCCGGTTCGACCAGACGAATTTCAAGAAGGCATTGGCGGCGAAGGCAAGGATCAGCAGCAGCTTCGCCTCCCAGACGATCGTGGGCGCATCGCCCCCACCGAAAGGTCGTCGGCCACGCCGCGCACCCGGTCCGGATTCCCCAGCAATGCGAAAATCCCGCCAATGGCGATCATCGAGGTCGAGGCAAAGAAGGCCGTGCTTTGCCGCAGGCTGCCGATGATGCTGGAATCGAAGATGCGCGGCTGGCGGTGACGAAGTGTTTCATCCAGTGCCGCCGGTAGCGCGCCATCAGCACCGAGACCGAAGGGCGGCGCGCCGGCGGGTGCTCGATCAGCCACGAACAGGCAAGCCAGCTGACCACCAGCAGCACCACCCCCGCCAGATCGAGCGGCGTGAAGTAATAGAAGGATCGAGCGAGGGCAGCATGGTCAGAACGGCTTTGCCACAACGAGCCAGAGGATGGCGATCGTGCCCACCACGCTGATCTCGTTGAATATGCGCAGGAACATGTCCGACTCGCGGAATGTGCCGCGTTTGGCCGACCGACCAGCACGCCGGTCCAGACATAATGCGCCGCCAGCAGCACCACGAGGGCGATCTTGGCGTGCAGCCAGGCCGGAAAGCCCCAGAGCAGCCCGAGCCAGAGCCCGGTGACCGCCGCGATCACAGCCAGCCCCGCCGAGAAGCGGTAGAGCCGGTAGGTCAGGTCTCCAAGGGGCCCGAACTCCCCGGTCTTCGCGAAGTCGCGTTTCCAGTAGATGAGCGCGCGCGGCACGGCGAAGATGGAGGTCATCCACCCCATGACGCAAAGAATGTGAATGATCTTCAGCCAAGTCATGAGGGCCACCTGTTATCATTCTCTTGCCTCGCGCAAGATCCGCAGGCACCGCACGCGCGCCACCATGGCAAAAATGCTTGGCCCCCGCGCAAATTGGTTATATGAGTTTACCAATTCGAGGAGGAGACCCCGATGCAGATGCCAGCCCCCGATGCAGCATCCTCGCGCGCAAGGACCAGATCGTCGCGCGGCTGAGGGAGGTCTTGCCTGCCAGCGCTGTGATCTCGGATCTGTCCGAGACCCGCGCCTATGAATGCGACGCGCTCACCGCCTACCGTTGCCCGCCGCTCTGCGCGGTCCTCCCCGCCTCGACCGAAGAGGTCTCGGCCGTGCTGAAGATCTGCCACGAGGAAGGCGTTCCCGTGGTGCCGCGCGCGCTCCGGCACATCGCTCGCCGGCGGCGCATTGCCACGGCCGACAGCGTGATCCTCGGCGTCGCGAAGATGAACCGCGTGCTCGAGACGGATTACGCCAACCGCTTCATCCGCGTGCAGACCGGTCGCACCAACCTCTCGGTCAGCGGCGCGGTGGCCGAGGAAGAGTTCTTCTACGCCCCCGACCCCTCGTCGCAGCTCGCCTGCGCCATCGCCGGCAATATCGCGATGAATTCGGGTGGCGCGCATTGCTGAAGTACGGGGTGACGACAACAACCTCATGGGCGTGACCATGGTGCTGATGGACGGCACGGTGATCGAGCTTGGCGGCGCGCATCTCGACGCGCCGGGGCTCGACCTGCTCGGCGTGATCTGCGGCTCAGAGGGCCAGCTTGGCGTGGTCACCGAGGCAACGCTGCGCATCCTGCGCAAGCCCGAGGGCGCAAGGCCGGTGCTGATGGGCTTTGCCGCCAACGAGGTCGCCGGGGGAATGCGTGTCGGACATCATCAAGCCGGCGTGCTGCCGGTGGCGATCGAGTTCATGGACCGGCC